>JAJFMT010000043.1 GCA_020696855.1 Pseudobdellovibrio sp. | reverse complement strand
TCTGAAATGTCATCCGAGCTTTCTCACCGGATGACCACATGGATTGTTGATACGCCTCAGAATAATCAAATCTACAAAGACATTCCCCGTACCGACATTTACGGCATGGAAGAAAAAATTAATTTTTTCAAAGGCGACACTTCCGTCAGCAGTGAGCAGCAGTTCATTGACCTGCTGGAGGCTTATGATGGACAGCCCTGGGCCGTTTTGAAAGTTCACGGCGTGCCACCGACGTTTTTAATTTCAGATGTTTTAAAAAGCGGTTACCGCGTTATTCATATCGAACCGACAAACACCGGCTTTATCGCCACTCGTGTTGTGGAGTAAAAAGTGAATTCAGAAGAAATAAAGATGGCGTTTATCGGCGGTCTGATAATCGGGCTTGCTTCAGCGTTGCTGCTTCTGTTCAACGGCCGTATTGCAGGAATCGGCGGCATAGCAGGACGACTGATTACCTTTCGCGTGCCGGACTTAATGTGGAGACTTGATTTTGTAATCGGACTCGTTATCGGCGGCTTGCTTCTGAAGAATATACTTCCTGCATCTTTTGACCTGGATTCCAGAACACCGGTTTGGATACTGGCTATAGCAGGATTGCTGGTTGGCTTCGGAAGCACTGAAGGCAACGGCTGCACCAGCGGGCACGGGGTCTGCGGCATTTCACGTCTTTCAAAAAGATCGATTGCAGCAACTCTTACATTTATGGCGGCCGGAATTGTAACTGTTTTCATTCTCCGTCAGATGGGAGCTTATCAGTGAATTGGCAAATAACTTCATTCATCAGCGGTCTGCTGTTTTCTGTGGGTCTTGCCGTTAGCGGAATGACGAATCCAAAAAATGTCACAGGCTTTCTTGATATAACCGGCGACTGGAAGCCCGCTCTGATGTTTGTCATGGTGGGCGCAATTCTGGTCTACGCAACTGCTTACCGGATTATTATGCTGATGTTCCCAAAGCCCGTTTTCGAAAAAGAATATCATTTACCGGCCGCAACTTCGATCGACAAAAAACTTATCATTGGTTCGGTAATTTTCGGAATTGGATGGGGAATCGGGGGCTACTGCCCGGGTCCGGCACTGACTTCACTTGGGGCTAACGCCAGAGACGCTTTGATTTTTACTCTATTTATGTTCGCAGGAATGTGGGCACAAAAAATTTGGGACGCCAGAAGCGTCCCAAATCAGAATTAGAACTTAATTACTAATGAAAATTAGTAACGGTTAGAACGGAATCCGCCGCCGCCACCGCCGCGAGGACCACCACGACCGCCGCCGCCACCTTCACGTGGAGCCATCGGTTTAGCTTCAGAAACGTTTAAGTTACGTCCGTACTGCTCAGTACCGTTTAATTTTTCAATTGCAGATGTTGCTTCGCTGTCAGAAGACATTTCGACAAAGCCGAAACCTTTGCTGCGGCCAGAATCGCGATCCATTACGATGCGAGCTGATTCAACAGTACCAACTGCTGCGAAGATTGACTGTAAAGTCTCATCTGTAACTGTGTAAGATAAATTTCCTACGTATAATTTTTTTCCCATGAATTCCTCCTTAGGATATGGATATGGTTGCCGCTAAAGAAGAATGAGCCGAATGCTAAACTTAACCTAGAGACGTTGCCGGATTTCTGTTATACAGGACTCATCAAAAATAGATAGAAAATTCGGCTGATTTTTAGCCAAATCGAACCTGTTGCTGCTGGCAGGGCTAGGTTAAGAGCCCCAAACAAAAAGAGCGCTTATAAAGCGCCCTTTTTAGTATAAATTTCTAAGAGGAATTGATTAGTCTTGAAATTGACAGATGCCCATGCGGTTCTGAATTTCGCTAACCGTGGTACGGCCGAACTGCTCTTCTGTAGGCAGATCAGAACGGTTATTTAACAGCTCTGTCTGGCTCCATGTTGTCCAGGTGTTTCCGTAGCTGTCTTTCAACGTCAGAATCACTTTCATCCAGTGACCTTTAACATCAGTTGTACAATCCCAGTCAGGATCTTCGTAGCCAAAGCCTTTGTACTCACAGTCATTGCCTTCAAGAGTTGAAAAACTTTTTGATTCCAGAGTAAGTACGGTGTCTTTGTTCGTTGATAGGTACTGATAAAAAGGGCCCGAATCATATTTGAAAGTCATGTCGTTCAAAATTGTTTCGCTTCCTAATTTTGAATACACACCACATGCCGCAAGACTGATCGGGTCATTGTTCGGTATAAAATTATATTTGTACTTTTCAACTTTCGTTCCCTGTGGAATTACAATTTGCTCGTTTGCAAAAACCGATGTTGAAGTCAGAACTAAAACCATTGCAACTAACGTTTTCATAAGTGTCCTTTTTGTAATGAGGCTTTGTAACATATTTCGATAACCGATTTCATCAGTTTTCTGTCAGGACGCCGTATAAGGCCCACATGCGGTACTGTCGACTTTTTTGACATGGAAATCCTCTAAGACTTAGCTTCATTCGCTTTAAAACCGGCACAATGTTAGCTATTTTCCATGTGAATATGATATGAGGTCGTAATGAAATTACTTGTGATTATTTTAGCTTCAGCGTTTTTATTCTCGTGCCAAAAAAGCAGCGACAACTCTTCAAACGGCGGTTCACCAGGGCGTGCGCAACCGGAGTCTACCCAGTCAAAGAAGACTTTGAAGTTTTCTGAAATCCTTGAGCAGGACCTCTCGGCAAAAGAGACGCTTAACTGGGGTAACGCTGAATCGTTTAAAGCCACAGACGAAAACGAAAGCGAGATGGTCAAGTTTTCATATTTTTTTCAGGAAAATAAATTAATTAAAAGCAAAGACATCGAAAAATCAAAAGGCTACTGCGAGCTGAATACACTTGCGGCGGCAAATGCCAATGGATCTGAAATCAATTTGACAGCGGGCGCGAACCTTTACCGCTTCATGGACTTCCGAAGTGAAAAAACTGAAATCAACAATTTAAACTACAAATACGATGCGATGTTCAGGCTGACGTTTCAAATTCTCAGAGAGGCCGGCGCAACTTCAGCTTCCCGGCAATTTCAACTGGCTTGTTACAACGTTTTGGATTTAGCAGAGCTTAAAGCCGCCATCGACTCAAAATTCAATTTCAAAAAACGCGAAGAAAAAGAAACGAAGTAACTGTTCTGATGCGGCCTTAAAGTGCCAAACCTTTACTTTTTTAGCTCTGAAATCAGGTCGTTAACTTTCATTTCAATTTTTAAAACCTGCGATTCAATTTCTTTCACACTGTTTACATACAACATTTCTTCAAGCATTTTCTGAACATCCTGCGGAAAGTCGATATGGGTATAGCGAAGCCCGAAGTCGTAGCGGTACGGGCGGTACTTCATTCCTAACAGCTCAACCAGAAAATTTGTCATCGTTCTGTAAAACGCCATCGTATCTATCGGGCGTTTACGGGCGGCTTCTTTCAACACTAATTCCTTAAAAAACGGAAACGAAGCTTCAATCGTCTGTAGGCGGTCTTTTTGTTTCTTCCAGAAGTCGGCAGTGTCGGCGGTTTCGGGTTTTATAAAATTATTTTTGTCAAAATAAACAACGGCATGACCGTGGCGTTCTGTTTCTAAAAATTTTTGCTTAGCGCCCTCTTCCATCACGACGATATCCAGAAAAAAGAACAGAGGCGTACCGGCCAATTTGTAAAAACACTGGCCGTGCCCGTGCCACGTAGGCGACGGAACGCGCCATTTATGAGTGACCTTATATTTTGAATTTAATAGATCTTCAATTTTCGTAAGCGCCTCTTCCGTTTTTCCTGCTGTAACGGCAAGTACCAGGTCCACGTCAGAATACTGATCGTTTCGCTTGTTGGCGGCAGATCCGCCCTCCCAGCAGGCCATGGAATAGCTCCACGATTTAATTTCTTCAACAAGCACCTGCGTAATTTGACTTCCCGTTAAAAGCATAGGATTTCCTTCAATGGACGGCTCAAGATTATTTTTATAACTTAGTAAATGGCGACAAGGCCCGATTGACAAGGACAAAATCAGATGGAATCCAATAAAGCAAAATTAAGTCAAGTTCTGGGATTCGGCGCGCTCTTCATTTACGGTGTTGGAGATATTCTGGGAGCCGGAATTTACGCCGTCGTCGGGCAAATTGCAGGTCAGGCCGGTCATTTAACATGGGCTTCGTTTCTGGTTGCTTTGTGTATCGTCTTTTTAACGGCGTTATGCTATTCCGAACTGAGCAGCCGGTTTCCAAAAAGTGGCGGCGCTTCGGTTTATGTAAACGAAGCATTTGATAAAAAATGGCTTTCGATTCTGACGGGCTGGTTACTTTTTTGCGCGACGGTTCTTTCTATGTCAACATTGTCGCAGGCTTTTGCGGGCTATGTGGCGACTTTTAATCATTCAATTCCCGACTGGATTCTTAAATTAGTTTTTTTACTGATTCTGATGTTTATTAATTACCGAGGCATGAAGCAGTCCTCAATTGCAAACATTATCAGTACCGCCATTGAAGTCAGTGGCCTCATCATTATTCTGTCAGTCGGCTGGTGGTATCTTTTTGTAGAAAAACAGCCCTCCGTCGGCCCTCAGGGGCTGGAGCCGTCCCTTTCACATATCTTCCGCGGAGCCGCGCTGGCATTCTTTGCTTACACCGGTTTTGAAGATTTGGCCAATATCGCAGAAGAGGTAAAATCTCCGGAAAAAAACATTCCGCGCGCTATTCTTTATTCTCTCGGCACGGCAGGAATTCTGTATCTTGCCGTCAGCTGGACCGCCACGGCCGTTGTACCGTGGACAAGCCTCAGTCAAACTTCTGCCCCGCTTGTACAGGTTGTCGAAAAGGCCCAACCCTCATTTCCTTTAGCGATCTTCAGTCTTATCGCGATTTTCGCGGTCGCTAATACTGCTTTATTGAACTATGTGACTGCTTCACGCCTGTTATACGGAATGGCTGAAGTGAAACTGCTGCCGGATATTTTAACAAAAGTTCATAAAAATTTTCACACTCCCCATGTTGCGATCTTTGCAATTCTTCCTGTCGTGTATCTTACCGCCTCTACAAGTACAATTGGCAGTCTTGCCAGCTCGACAAGTGCAATGGTGCTTGTTGTTTTCTCACTCTCAGCGGCTGCACTTATTCGGGTAAAACTGAGAGAGAAAAAAGTAACAGGGGAAAAAAATTTCAGAATTCCTTTGTTTGTTCCGTGCCTGGCTGTCGTATTGAATATCGCTGCGATATTCTTTTTACCGGCAGATAAGCTGATTCCTGCCGGCTGGTTTGTTGCTGCCGGCCTGATATTCAGTTTTGTGATGTCACGACGTCATTTTCGTTTGCGTTTAGCAACTGAAAAACGGCATTGATCTGTATGATCATCCACAAGACCGCACGCTTGCATGAAGGCATAACAAATAGTTGTGCCCACAAACCTGAAGCCTCGTTTTTTTAAATCTTTGCTCATGGCATCTGACTCTGGTGAAGTCGCAGGAATTTCCCGTGATGTTTTTCTTCTTTTTGCAATGGGCCTACCGCCCACAAAAGACCAAATATATTTGTCAAAACTTCCGAATTCTTTTTGCACTTCTAAAAAACACTTCGCGTTTGTAACGGTTGAAGAAATTTTTAGCCTGTTTCTGACAATGCCTTCATTCTTAAGCAGAGCCGCTTCTTTTTTCTTATCGAACTTCGCCACCTTTTTCGGGTCAAAACCTGCAAAAGCCTGGCGGTAGGCCTCGCGTTTTTTAAGAACAGTCAGCCAGGAAAGCCCCGCCTGTGCACCTTCCAAAGTTAGAAACTCGAATAATATATTATCGTCGTGAACGGGTTTTCCCCACTCTTTGTCGTGGTAAACGGCGTTTAAAGGATCAACGGCCCACTCACAGCGCGCCGGTGCCTTTTTACCACTTTTCAGTTTTGATTCAGACATAAGCCATCCTTGATGACTTATTATTGATAAGTAAATTTAAAAGGTCAGCAGATATTATTTCTAATACTTAATAACGTAGCGCCATTACCGAAAACTGTTCACATTTTTTATCTGTCTTTTTAAGCTTCGCTGCGTTTTCAGAAGCGTAATTGCGTAAAGCACAAGAGCTGATCATCATCGTAGATGCCTTACCGATTTCCGGGCTTACATTTCGTCCGAAGACTGCATCCATTGCCTGAGAACATTTTTTTACAGGTGCTTTCATTTTTTGCTCACACTCAGCGGCTTTTGCCGAATAACACTGAGACATTTTCTTACATAAGTTAGCGGGCATCTTACTGTTAATTTGTGATATAAAATCTTCTTTAGTGGTGCTTGCGTAACTCCAGCTTGTGGTCATAACGCAAATGAGAAGAAATAATAGTGATCGCATAATTGCCTCCGAACCACTTGACTAGCCATTTACGTACCAAAAGATTTTCGGCTTCAGAGGCGCTCATCTTGCGAGGGCGCCGCATACAAACCAGGTTCTATTTGGCCCATGTCCCAAATCGCAACTTGTGGCTATGGCATTTGAACTGCAAATGCACGTGTTAGCGAAAGGAATTCTTTTGTCATGCATTCCACTGAGTGGGTTCACTTCATCGCAAAAATTGTAGAATTCGCGGGCCTTGCCGTCATGATGGCAGGCGGCCTCTATTCGGTTGCAAAATTTATTTTAAATTTAAGAGCACCCGACTCTTACCATACGCTTCGCAAAAATCTTGGCCGGTCGATTCTTCTCGGTCTTGAGTTTTTAGTGGCAGGAGACATCATTTCGACGATCACAGTAGAACCCAGCCTCGAGAGCGTCGCCATTCTGGGCCTTATCGTTATCATCAGAACATTTCTCAGTTTTTCACTCGAGCTCGAAATTAACGGCCGGTGGCCCTGGCAGGCTGAGTTTCCACTGAAAGATAAATAGACACTTCAGTAAGATTTTCCATGTGGGTTTTAGGATACTCACTGAACGGCTATAATGACCGCACCCGAGGTCATTATGGTAAAAATTTTCGCTCTTATTATTTTGTTCAGCAGCTCAGTGTTCGCGGCCCCTCCGCAAGCTGTTTTAGATTTAATTTCCCGCACATATGATCCTGGAATCAAATCAGTAGAAACCGATGAAACAACATTACTTGAACTTTGCCGCCGCGTTAATGTCGAGCTGACAGCTATTGATCCGGTCACAAAGAAGCCCGGCAAAATCAGATTAACAACTTTTGTACGCAAACTTTCTGAAAGCAAAGCTAAAGATTTAAAAACTGTTATCGTGATGCCGCCTACCGGTGGTGTGAATGCTTTAGACTGGGGCTACGCCGCCCATCTTTGCGCTAACGGAATGAGAGCTGCTGTAATCACCTACTGGGATTATGATACCTTAAATGAAATCGACATGAATATGCATGACCGCGGAGCTTTACGTGCGCTGGCGGCGGTTCGTCACGTGATTGAGTACCTTGCGCCGAAACGACCGAAGCAATTGGGCATGCTAGGTACAAGTGTAGGAGCTATTTCTTCTGCGCTGGTAACCGGTTATGAACGCCGTGTTTCTGCAGCTGCACTTATCGTTGGTGGCGCAGGAATGCCAGAGATCATCGCGAAAAGCACCGAAAGCCATTTGTCTAAACTTCGAGAAGAGCGTATGGCGCATTACAAGTTTGAATCTGTAGATGCTTACCAAAACGCATTAAGCCAGGCCGTCAAAATTGAACCGATGGATTTTGTGAACTACTCAGGCAAAAAAAATATCTGGATGATGGTGGCAACGAAAGACGACACGGTTCCTACAAAAAATCAGTGGGATTTATTCAAAGCTTACGGCAGCCCGCAGGGCAGTCTTCAGTACCCAGGCGATCACCTGAAAACGATTTTACGTACCAGCGCTGTCCACCCGCTTACAATCGTGAATTATTTTAAAAAAGTGCTGGAATAGTTTTTAGTGATTAAGCTGTGGCGGAGTTGAGGCCCGTAAGTTCGGGCCTGGCGTTTCAAACCACTCTAAAATCTGGTCTTGCTGGTCCCAAACATCTTTCTGGCCCAGTGCAATTAATTGTTTTGAATAACTTCTGTCAAAAGCAAGATAACTGAGAGTGTCTCCGCCGTGGTATTCGCTTACTCCCAGACCCTTTAGAAAATGGCGAAAGATGCGGGGCATTTTCTTCAGAGCTTCAGAAGCCATTAAGCCTAAGTCTTCTGACGGCCGAATTGCAAGAACCGGAATAACCCTCAGATTTTCAGGGTTTTCAAGAGTGGGGTGCACTCTCATAATTTCCATGTAGCGGTTCACCCGGTGCATTCTTTCTAAGTCGTCATCAAGGCCGTCCAAAAAAAGCGAGTGCGAAACCACGCCGAGAATGTCAGAGAGCTGCACCTTTTTCATTTCAAATGTTTGATTCAGGTGAAGCGTCTCCGAAGGTAAGCGCGGCTTACGTAAACCGATGGCCAGAATTTTATCAGCCCCCATGTGAATCGCGGGGCTCATCGGGTATTTCATTCTGATCGCGCCGTCGCCATAGTAGGACGTCATCACTTTCACCGGTGGAAAAGCCATTGGAATCGAGGCCGATGCCAGCACATGATCCACAGAAAGCCTCGCTCTTTGCGATGTGTAGTGAGTGCGGCTCCACGGAACAATGGACGCGGCCCCATCATAGAATGTAACCGCGCTGCCTGTTCCGTAGTTGGTTGCACTGACAGCCACCCCTTGCAACAGCCCTGAATCAATATGCCCATCAAGTTTTTTGAAATTTATATTTTTCTCGAGATATTTAACTAACGGAGCTGTGTCCATCAGCTGAGTGGTAGCGAACCTGTTAAAAAGTCCTCCTCCGCCAAGTTGCAAAACCAAATGACTGGCCTTTCGGAAAATATCGAAGCCGTTCACATCCAAAATGTCTTCTACCGCAATTCTTGACCAGTTATTCTTTAAGGCACGGATAGCCTTAGGCAGATTCTCTGCACGTGCAGCCAGAAAGGTCGCGTTAATTGCCCCACCCGAAATGCCCGAGTAAATGTTAAATTTTAATCTATGTCCGTTCGCGGTCAGAAGTTTATTCAGCGCAGACAAAACTCCCGCATGGTAGGCCGAACGCGCCCCACCGCCGGTTAGAACTAATGCCAGTTTTTTTGGTTTTGGTGCCGCCATCCGCGCACCAGCAAGTGCAAGAGCCGCACCTGTGCTAGAACAACATGCGTAGGACAGCGTTGACGCCAAAAATATCGGTTTGGCTGTAAGTAATAGTCGGGTCCGCGTCTTTATTAATTAATGTCGCATATTGAAATTGCGGCACTAAAGAAATTGATCGTGAAATATTAATTTTCACTGATCCTAACACTGAAACGAAATCCAGCGCAGGTGTTTCTGAAGCTGCGCCTGCTGAAGTCACTCGCGTACTGCTGTCGGATTTTGCGTAACTCACCTGTAAATATAAATTATAAAGCTTTTCAAATTCTGTAAATGCGCCGGCTTCTAAAGTGTTTCCACCGCTGATGTCGCGTGTGGATTTCGTTCCAGTAGAAGATGTCTGCTCAACCTGGCCGTCAAAACGGTACACATAACTTAAAAGACCGCCCCACTTTACATCTGCGGAATTAAAAATAATGTAGTTTTGCAACGCTAAACTGCTTTGTTCACGGTAAGCATTGCTTTCATCCGTTTGCGCGTTCGACGCAGCTGTTCCGATCGAAGGATCCCATTCTATATCGGCCAAATAGCCGAATGAATTAAACGGAATGGCCAGCTGCCCTCTTAGGCCCAGCTCTTCAATTCCACTTAGCTTGTCACCGGAGCTGCTTGCCACCCCTGAAACAACTGAATCTGTCGTCGTATCCCCATTCGCGTAAGTCAGCTGTACGGCCGCGCTTAGGTAATCAGATATTCCATACTTCGCAGCCACACCTGCCACGTACTTTGTTCCGTTGCTATCAATGGAGTACGCAATGGGGCTGGCGTTTGTCGACGCGGCAGAAACTTTTTGAATTACAGCGCCGGCTGCAACACTGGCCTGAAATTCCCCGCCTTCAAGATAGTTAATCACAACCGTTTCATATGGCGCAAACTTGCGGACATGTTTTTTCTTTGTGAAAGTGTCGGCGACAAGCGGGTTCTCTTCCCCTTCTTCGGCGGCACAAAGCGGAAGCGCCAGAACTAATATCAGAATTAATTTAAAATATTTTAATGCAGTCATGAAGAACCTCTTAAGGTTCATTCTAGTGAGAGAACCGGCCTCTGGCCAAACAAATTAGAGTCCGGTTAAAAAAAAGGGGCCGCCATCGGAAGCGGCCCCTACGATAGGACAATTTAACTAGCGTACGAGAACATTTTTAAATTGCCATGGATCTGTAGAATCGATTTCCTCTTTAAAAAATCCGGGACGGTTCTTTAGCGGAGTCCAGTCGGTATAGTATCCTTTTACCGGGCCTAAGTAAGGCAACTGGAATTCAAGACAGCGTTTAAAATCCATCTCATCTGCCTCAACAATACCGGCCTGCGGATTTTCAAGCGCCCATGCCATTCCGGCAATAACCGCTGAAGTCACTTGAAGGCCTGTAGCGTTTTGGTATGGAGCTAGCTTTCTTGTTTCTTCAATTGAAAGCTGCGAACCGTACCAGTACGCATTTTTTGCGTGACCGTACAACAGAACTCCCAGCTCATCCAATCCGTCAACGATTTCATTTTCGTCTAAGATTGTTTGAGTGCTTTGGCGCTCACCGATCTGACCGAACATTTCTTCGAGTGAAAGTACGGCATCATTACACGGATGATACGCGTAGTGGCAAGTCGGACGGTAAGTCGCATCTTTGCCGCTTCCGATTGTGAAGTAGTCTGCAATCGAAATCGCCTCGTTGTGGGTAACCAATCGGCCATACTGCGGGCCCAGTGTCGGGCACCACGTTCTTACGCGTGTGTTTGCACCTGGCTGTTGAAGATAAATCGCAGCCTGACATCCCGACTCATGCGTTTCAGCATTGGCCGGCATCCATTTTTCAAAAGTTCCCCAGCCTAATTCTGCCGGTTGCATTCCTTCACTTACGAAACCTTCTACTGACCACGTGTTAACAAAGTTATCTGCCGGTTTTGGGTTTGCCGAGCGCTGAGAATCACGTTCTGCAATGTGAATTCCTTTAACACCGACTTTCTGCATGAGTAAAGCCCACTCAGTTCTGTTTTGCGGCATCATAAACGGAATTTCGAGATCCATCGCCAAATTGATCAACGCTTGCTTAACAAACCAGGAAACCATACCGGGGTTGGCACCACAGCAGGAAATCGAGGTGATTCCGCCCGGGCTTTTTGCTTTTTCTTCAAGAATTGTTTCGCGTAAAGCGTAATTCGAACGTGCAGACGCTTTTTTAGAGGCGTCGAAGTAAAAACCCGCCCATGGCTCTACAACCGTATCAATGTAAAAAGCCCCGATTTCACGGCAAAGCTTCATCACATCCAAAGAACAAACATCAACCGATAAATTCACGCAAAAGCCCGGCCCCTCACTTGAGGTCAAAAGAGGTTTCAAAACGTCTACGTAATTTTCTGCAGTCAAACCTAACTGCAAAAATTTAATTCCGCGTTCGTCCAATAAATGACGGTCGGCCGCATTCGGGTCAATAACCACCATTTGATCTTTGTTGTAAGTAAAATGACGCTCGATCAGCGGCAAAGTCCCTTTGCCGATTGATCCGAAGCCAATCATCACAATTGGCCCTTTAATCTGTCCGTAGTTTTGTGTTGTTGTCATCGTTCATTCCTCCTAAAGATATTCTTCCTTAATTTTTTGTTCTACTTTTGCAATCTGCTTCACTGAAACCGGCGCCACAAAAATTGTGTCGTCTCCTGAAAGTGTACCCAGAATTCCCAGTGTCGCGCGCAACCGGTCCAGCTCTGCTGCCACTAAGCTGGCAGAGCCCGGAGTCGTATGAAGCACAATCATGCTTTCGTTAGAGCGAATCTCTACAATCAGCTGACTGATGTCATGGGTGTTAGCGCGGGGAATCTGCGCCAAATGCTGCTCCGGCAAAAGATAAATAATCTCGCCTTCAGTATTTGTCGCTTTCACCGCACCAATGCGCCTTAAATCCCGTGACACCGTGCTTTGGGTCACATTAAATTTTTTCCGCTTGAGGGCATTGCATAACTCTTCCTGAGTGCTGGCTTCACCTTCACGGATCAGCTCGCGCAATACCTGCAAACGTTCCTGAGTATCATTAGAGCGCTCGCTCATGAATCACTTCCCTATTTATATAATTTTCAGTCAGCACCGTTCCCACCGCTTCAGCAAGCAAGGCTTTTGCTGCCTCTCCGGCATTCAACACGCTGACTGATTTCACGCCGGCATTCAGTGCCGTCATCATCGCTTTAACTTTTGTAAACATTCCGCCGTGAATCGTGCCTTCGCTTATCATCGCGTTCACCATATTTGAGTTCGCACGCGAAACAAGATTCTTGTTTTTATCCAGAATACCGTTCTGATCCGTTAAGAAAATTAATTTCTTCGCATCAAGTGCCACAGCAATCTGACATGCGGCCCAGTCCGCATTAATGTTATAACGCTCACCTTGCGCACCAAAGCCTATCGGCGCAATCACAGGAACTTTTCCGCCGAACTGATTTAAAATCTCTTTTACTCCTTCAGCATTAACCTGTTCTACTTTACCGACACACATAAGTTCCTCCGTTGCCTGCGAGCAAAATAAAATTTCTGCTCCGGCACCTGATAAACCTACCGCTGAAACGCCTGATGTACGCAAATCACTCACTAATTGGCTGTTCACTTTATTCGCCAGCACATCGTCAATCACTGACATCATCTCAGGTGTCGTTTGGCGCTGCCCATTAATAAACTGCCATTGAATATTCTGACGGGTCAGTTCGGCGTTGATCGCCGGCCCGCCACCGTGAACTAACACAACACGGTAACGGCGCTTTTGATAACCGCGAACGAGAGTCGCCAGTTGCAGAACCGTTTCTGAATTCTGCAATGAAGACCCGCCCAGTTTGATTACAATAATCGGTTTCATGTTATTACCTCCGTTCTGTGTTTCTCTTTACGAATACTCCGTATTGATATCCACATACTTGCGTGAAAGGTCACAGCCCCATGCGGTTGCTGATTGCTTTCCAGAGTTCAAATTAATTTCCATCTTCACAATTGACTGCTTCAGCAAAGCTTTCACTTCTTCTTTTACGAAAGCGACCGGTTGTCCCTTTTCAAAAAGTAAAACTCCCTGCAACTTAAGCGTCATTTTATCTAACTGTGCCGACGGAATCCCTTCAGCCCCAAGTCTTGCTAAAATACGTCCCCAGTTCGGGTCTTCCCCGTGAATGGCGGTCTTCACCAGTGGAGACAGCGTTACCCCCCGGGCCGCTTTTCTTGCCAGCATTAAATCGTCTGAACCTTTGATCGACACTTCAATTAACTTAGAAGCGCCTTCACCGTCAGCCGCAATCGACTTCGCAAGAAAGATCGCAATATCTTCGACAACCGCCTCAAATTTTTGAACGTCTTTTTCGTTTTCCAGCGCAATGCCGGAAGCGCCGTTCGCCATTATGAAACAGCAGTCGTTTGTCGATGTGTCACCGTCAACGCTGATCATGTTAAAGCTCACATCAGCGGTTTTCTTAATTAACGCCGCTGCGTGTTCTTTACCGAGCTTCACATCTGTAATGATGTAGCCGAGCATGGTCGCCATATTCGGGTGGATCATCCCTGATCCCTTGCTGATCCCCGTGATGCGGATCACTCCTGTTGACAATGTCACAGTCGCTGAAACTGTTTTAGGAACCAAGTCAGTCGTTAGAATAGCTGTCGCAAAACTTTCTGCACAGTCATTCGCGCGCTCTACCAGTTCAGGCATCGCCGGCAAAATCTTTTCTGTATCAAGCTGCTCTCCGATTTTACCGGTGCTGGCTACAAGAACCTGATTTTGATCACAGCCCAGCTGCTTCGCTACGGCAGAAACCATCATCAGGTTTCTTTCTACGCCGATAGAACCGGTTGCTGCATTCGCCTGTCCTGAGTTTGTCAGGATGGCGCGAATGTTATCTGCCGGCAAAAGCGCCTGCGTGTAGCGAACCGGAGCCGCGCGGCTTTCACTTACTGTAAAAACACCTGCGGCCACTGCCGGAACTTCTGAAATAAGCAAACCAATATCCGGGCGGTAACGGCGAACTCCGCAGTTAACACCACTTGCTAAAAATCCTTTAGGTAGCGGGGTACGACGCACCCCTGGTCCGATAGTCATATTAGAGCCTCCAATCCATTGATTCCCGTTTCCAGTGGAAAATCAGAAATCCGGTTAAAGTTTTCTACGGCCTGACTTGCAGCGCCCTTCATTAAATTATCGATACACGAAAAGACAAAAATCTTTTCACCTTGTACTTCATAACTGATATGCGTTTTCGCTGTCCCTACAACTTTTTTCAAAGACAGAAGTCCCGCATTCTTTTTTACCGCCGCAAAGCTGACCAATGAGTAATCTCCGTAGGCTTTTGCGAACGCCTTTTCAATATCATCAGCCGTTTTGCCTTCAGCCAGTCTTCCGTAAACCCCGGCAATAATTCCGCGGCGAACAGGCAAAAGGCTTGTCACAAAGTGCGGATCAATGGTTTTACCCGTTAAAGCCGCAACTGTTTCCTGAATCTCAGGCTGATGCTGGTGACAACCTACTTTATAAGGAAGGCACTCACCATCCACTTCCGAGTAAAGCATGCGTTCAGCCGCTTTCTTCCCGGCACCGGTTGCACCTGATTTGGCGTCGATGACGATATTTTCACTGCTCATTACGCCTTCCTTTAATAAAGGAACCAGCGCCATCGCCACAGCTGTCGCAAAACAGCCCGGGTTTGCAATCAGTTTCTCGCTTTTAGCGGGCCCTGCGAATGGCAGTAAGCCGTAATTTGCGGACTGAAGCATTGCTGCTTCGGTGTGTTTAAAGCCGTACCAGGTTTCATAGCTGTTTTCTTTCAGACGGAAGGCTCCGCTTAAGTCCACAACTTTTTTTCCGGCAGCAACTATCTTCGGAGCGAGCTTCAGCGAAACTTCGGCAGGAGTCGCTAAGAACACCACATCCGTCAAATTCGCTTCCAGCTTGTCATCCGCCAAACACACGACTTTAGCAGCTTCTTCTGAACTTAAATAATCCATCAAATTAAATTCAGAGGTTGCAAAACAATATTTTAATTCCGCATGTGGGTGGCGTAACAGCAATTTTGCCAGCTCCAGGCCCGAGTAACCGCGAGCTCCCACAATAGAGCAAGTGATCCGGTTACCAACGTTTTTCTTGATCTGAGATTTACTGATTGTCATGTCACCTGCTCCTTTCCTAGAGGGAAACCCTGTGGTTTTCACTCTGAATAACTAAACTTTTCTTCGTGCATAATTATGCCGTATGCATGCATAATTATGCCATTAGCACATGCTGTCAACATTTTTATTGCATTTAATAAAAAAAGTTGCATAAATAATCGCATAGCCGAAAAGGAGGTCGCAATGAAACTTGAAGTCTACAAGTCTCCCGTTCTCAAACATAAAGAAGAAGTGGATTTGCCACCATTCTTAAAAGCACTTATTAGATACGTTGAAAATGGTGCAGCTTCTTGGCACTGCCCCGGGCACTCCGGCGGCGCAGCCTTTCTGAAATCCTCTGTGGGAAAGGTTTTCCACAAATTTTTCGGAGAGAACTTATTAAAAGCTGACGTATGTAACGCCGTTGAAGAGCTTGGCCAGTTGCTCGAGCACACGGGCGCGATTGCCGAATCTGAAAAGAATGCGGCCCGCGTATTTAACTGTGACCATCTGTTTTTTGTGACAAACGGAACGTCGACATCTAACAAGATCGTCTGGCACTCTACTGTAGGGCCGGATGACATTGTTGTCGTTGACAGAAACTGCCACAAGTCAGTCTTGCATGCGATTATGATGACAGGAGCGGTTCCGGTTTATTTAACGCCGACGCGCAACCATTACGGCATCATCGGCCCCATCCCGGAAAGCGAGTTTTCTTACGAAAGCATTCAAAAGAAAATTGCGAATCACCCGTTCATCAAGGATAAAACAAAAAAGCCGCGCATCTTAACGCTGACTCAAAGCACTTATGATGGCATCAGCTACAACGTTGAAGCGATTAAAGCCGAACTTGACGGAAAAATCCACGCACTTCACTTTGATGAGGCTTGGCTTCCGCACGCGGCCTTTCATGACTTTTATAAAGACATGCATGCCATTGGTGCCGGCCGGCCGCGCGCCTGTGATTCTCTTATCTTTGCTACACAGTCGACACACAAGATGCTGGCAGGCCTCAGCCAGGCGTCGCAGATTCTGGTACAGGATTCTGAAAACAAGAAGCTGAACCGCTTTGTATTTAATGAATCTTACCTGATGCACACGACAACAAGCCCGCAGTATTCGATCATTGCATCCTGTGATGTAACGGCGGCGATGATGGACGGGCCCAACGGTAAAACTCTTGTCGAAGGCAGCATTCAGGAAGCCATGGACTTCCGAAGAGCCATGCGTGAATCGCAAAACGACTTCGGTTTTCAAGTCTGGGGCCCTGACGAGCTGCCAAGCGAGGGCATCGGCTCGCGCGATAACTGGATTCTGAAGCCAAATGAAAAATGGCACGGCTTCGGTCAGGTCAGTCAAGGATTCAACATTTTAGACCCGATCAAGGTGACAGTTTTAACACCGGGCCTGGATGTTGACGGAAGCTTTGCCGAAGAAGGAATTCCTGCAAGTCTTGTAGCGAAGTATTTTGCTGAGAACGGCATTATTGTTGAAAAGTACGGTCTTTATTCATTCTTTTTGATGTTTACCATCGGCACCACAAAAGGAAAGTGGAAGACAGTCATTGCGAAGCTTAAAAAGTTCAAAGCTGACTATGACAACAATGAAAAGCTCAGCAAAGTGATGCCGAAGTTTGTGCAGGCGCACCCGGTGTACGGAAAGCTGGGGCTCAAAGATCTTTGTCAGCAAATTCACAGCGAGTACAAGGCCGGTGATATGGCGCGAATGACTACTGAAATCTACGTTTCAGAGATCACACCTGCCATGAAACCAGCGGATGCGTTTGCGAAAATCGCGCGTGAAGAAATTGAACGTGTTGAGATCGACAACCTTGAAGGACGCGTCACTGCCGTGCTTTTAACACCATACCCTCCGGGCATCCCTTTACTTGTGCCCGGTGAGAAGTTTAACAGCGTGATCATCGCTTACCTGAAGTACGCAAGGGATTTTAACCACATGTACCCGGGATTCGAGACCGATATTCACGGCTTGGCTGTCGAATACGTTAACGGCACCAAAAAGTACTTCGTCGACTGTGTGAAGTAACGGCGTCATTAAAAAAGACTGTTGTCAGAGGCCGGGCGAATAGAAATACTAAGAAAATGATTAAGTATTTACATTTGTCCCGGCCAAATCATGAATAAAAACCGGATGGCCCAGATACTTATTCCTGTACTGGCATTAGTTATGTTGCTTCCTCAGGTTACTGCGGCTGTAGCCTTACTTACCGGTTTGGGCATTGCCCTCACGTTTGGAAATCCCTACCCGACAAAAAATTATATTCATTTGTTGCTGGGAATTTCGGTTGCGGGCCTGGGTGCCGGCATGAATCTCGAAACAGTGGCTCTTGCAGGCGCACAAGGATTCGCCGCCACGTTCTTCAGCATCGCAGCCGTATTCACACTGGGAATGTTTTTAAAACATTTATTAAAAGTTGAAGAGCAAATCGGAATTCTCGTTAGCGTGGGCACCGCTATCTGTGGCGGCAGCGCCATTGCCGCTGTTACTCCGGTGATTCGAGCCAAACCACAGGCTGTCAGTGTCGCTTTAGGAACCGTATTCATTCTGAATGCCTTGGCATTATTGATATTCCCTTCGATCGGGCACTATTTTGAGATGTCAGAACAGGCTTTCGGGTTATGGAGCGCTCTTGCTATTCACGACACCAGCTCTGTAGTTGGCGCCACCGTCGCTTACGGGCCTTCTGCGTCCGAGATCGGTACGACAGTGAAACTGGCGCGCGCGTTGTGGATTGTTCCCGTCACATTACTGATCGGCTATCTTTACAAGCCTTCAGCCGTTGAACATGGCGCACCACAATCAAACACAAAGAAACCGTGGTTCATTTTATGGTTTATTATTGCCGCAGCCGTTGTCACATGGATTCCATCACTTCAGCCCGCAGGTCAGTTTGTAGAAACCATAGCGCGAAGACTTTTAGTTTTGACATTATTTTTTATCGGGCTCGGGCTTTCAAAAGAAACTTTAAAATCGGTAGGGGTAAAACCCTTTTTGCTTGGATGTTCTCTTTGGCTCATAACCTCAGTAGTGAGCCTGATCGCCATTTTGAAATTAAATTTCTATAACTGAAGCAGACCCGATTTGCGCCATAACTTCGGCATGAACACGGCCGGCACCTGCATCGCGAATTCCTTCTAACTGCGGACTGTACTGCAGCATTGTAGGATCAATTAAATTTAAGAAAACGGTCATCCGCACTTCATCAGAACCTTTTACCAATACAAACCGGTGCGGAACCTGATTGTTAAACACAACCACTTGTCCAATTTTTGGTTTGTGACGGTAAAGCTTACCTTTGTGAAACCATTCCCAGTAAAAATTATCTGCGAGTGAAATCAAAACCCGGTGTGACTGCAGATTATGTAAGGCCGGGTCCACGTGAAATTCACTTTCTTTGCCTGCGCTTAAGCGCATTTCACCGTTCACTAAAATAAGCCCGAAAAGATTCTCATCCAGATACTTTTGCAAGTAATCAGATTGAAAAGGCTGATAAACCCACGATTTATCAAACTGCCGAAATCCGCCCGAAGTCACAACAGATTTTGTTAGCGCTTCAACATCAATATCGCCGATCGTCTTGTAAAAAAAAGGATACAGCATTTAATTCCCGGTCTCTGTATTTTTTAAGGGCCCGGGCACCGTCACTTTATGACCTAAAACTTCACCGTCTTTAAACAAGTACAAACTTCCACGCTGCATGACCTGCCATTTTTCATTGTCTGTCAGCGGTTGCGTGGCAATAATCGCGACTCGGTCATTCGGTGTCGTTACAGCAGTAAAATCAATACTCATGTCTTCATCTTTTAAATGAGCCACATTAAATGGAGCGCGGCGAATGATATACGATAAGTCTGTAGAACAGTGGGCGAATAAAAACTGCCCATTAGAAAGTAGAAAATTAGAGGCACCCAGCGCCGCCACCCGAAGCGTTTGCGTATGCAGCTCCTCAAAAAGCGCCTTGTCGTCCGGCTGAGATTTCCCGAATTTTTTCTGCAACTGATCCAGCAGCCAGCAAAAAACTTTTTCGCTATCGGTATCACCAACCGGCAAAAACTGGCCGCTTAACGGCGGGTCAAACTGCAGTAAATTCCCGTTGTGCGCAAATATCCAGTAACGGCCCCACAGTTCGCGCATGAAAGGGTGAGTATTCTCAAGTGAAACGGAGCCTTGCGTGGCTTTTCTGATGTGAGCAATAACATTTAATGAATGAATCGGATAATTTCTAACAAGCTCTGCAACCGGAGACTGCGCCGAAGGTTGCGGGTCTAAAAAAAGCCTGACACCTTTTTTTTCAAAGAAGGCAATGCCCCACCCGTCAGCGTGAACGTCGGTGGCACCGCCCCGTTTTTGAAAACCGGTGAAAGAAAAACAAATATCAGTCGGAGTGTTGGCGTTCATTCC
>JAJFMT010000042.1 GCA_020696855.1 Pseudobdellovibrio sp. | reverse complement strand
TTTTAATGCAGGACACGAACAGGGAAAAAGCCGACAGAAGGATTTAATGAAAGATTCAGAGACTTATGGCGCAAAATACCGCAAAGATCACCAGGGTGCTGATGTGATCGAATCAGTCATCCACCAGAAAAGTCATGACTCAAAAATAAAAAATAAAAACAAATAACGGGTCTTTATTTATAAATTCAAAAGTCCCTTCATGTGTTGAAGGGACTTTTTACCGTGGGTCAGGCTTTTGACCACATCTTCCTGTCAGCACCGCAATTCACATCAGACAAGATTCAGTAAAAAACAACTCCAGAACGAAAAAAATTTTTTTCGCTGTTAACAGGCTTTTAAATTTATCTTTACTGCATTTTAACAAATTGTCTTGTCACTCTTTGACAGATAAAAATTAAAGTAACAGACTTTATGTAAATTCTTGATGTTAAATAATATTTTCTTTTAATTAATCTGAAGCTGATATAGAAACTCATTATCTTTTCTAAGTGATAGACATCCGGACATTGTAAAGTTCGAGAGGAGCGCGTGATAGAGGCCAAAGTTTTTCCCAATAATCTTACCGGATTTCTGGTGGATCAGTTGCCGGTCGGAGTAACTTACGTCGACGCGAACGAAAAATACGTCTATTGTAATTCGACATTCGCCCGTTGGCGCGGGCTAGAGCCGCAACAAATTATCGGAAAGTCTGTTCGTGATTTTCTGGATGACGAAACTTATTACCTGGTAAAGAAAGTTATTGCCGCCACCCTCGCCGGTGAACCTCATGTGAGCGAAATTACAGTTCATCTGAATGGCAAACCCCGCATTATTCAATTGGTCAGTATTCCTGATATAGACCCGGAGGGAAAAGTAAGAGGATACTCAACGACCTCAATTGACATTACCGCACAAAAAGAGTCCGAAGCAGCCCTCTACGAAGCCAAGCTCGCAGCTGAATGTGCCAACCGCGCCAAAAGCGAGTTTCTGGCTAATATGTCGCACGAGATCCGCACGCCATTAGGTGCTGTACTTGGCTTTGCCGATCTGATTGCAAGTTCAGATGTTACTGAGCAAGAGAGACAAACGTTCGTGTCTGCCGTTCACCGAAACGGCGAACTGTTAACAAATATTATCAGCGATATTCTGGATCTGTCTAAAGTTGAAGTCGGCAAGCTTCATGTGGAGTGCAAAGACACTCCGCTGAATGACATCTTGTCAGACGTTATGACTTTGATGGGACGTAAGGCAAATGAAAAAGGGATATCACTTAAACTTACATTCGATGGGGTGATCCCTAAGGTGATTTGCACCGATGCCCTGAGACTGCGTCAGGTTTTGCTGAATATCGTTGGCAATTCCATTAAGTTCACTCAAAAGGGAAGTGTTGAGCTGAACATCAAACTTTGTGAAAGCGGGCAGAATCCGGTTTTATCTTTTGCAGTAAAAGACACCGGTAAAGGAATTTCAAAAGAAGAGGCCGCGCGGTTATTCAATCCGTTTTCACAAGCGGATGGCTCAATCGTGAGAAAGTTCGGTGGAACAGGGCTTGGACTTGTTTTATCAAGGCATTTAAGCCGTCTGTTGGGTGGCGATCTGGTATTAACCGAAAGTGAACCTGAAAAGGGAAGCACTTTCACCGTTTCAATAGACCCGGGTAAAGTTGCGTTTGAAGAAAACAGCGAATCTCTGGTCAGCGAAAGAAAAGCTTCAGTCAGTGTGACAACGATTCGGCTGGACGGCCATAAAATTTTAATCGTGGATGACTCTGTTGATAATCAGCTTTTCATCAGTAAAGTTTTGAAAATCGCAGGAGCTGAAGTCGATATAGCTGATAACGGGCAAATGGCCATCGACCGCATGATGAAGAAGAAATACAGTATCTGTCTGATGGATATTCAAATGCCGGTTATGGACGGTTACGAAGCGGCAGGAGAAATGCGTAAACTGGGCTGTCAGTTTCCGATCGTGGCTCTGACCGCTCATGCCTTTAAAGATGTGCGCCAACACTGCATCCAGAGCGGGTTTAACGACTACCTTAGTAAACCAATAAACCGGAACGACCTTATCGAGCGCATTAGCCGTATTATTTCTTCAGTTTCGAACTAGAAGTTGTTTTTTGGCGAAAATTTTGCTGGCTCAAAAGGCATGGCAAAGAAAAAAGCTCATCATAAAAAAATATTGTCAAAACGGGAGCCTAAGAAAGGCAAAACAAAAAAGAAAGAACACAGCAGTGCTTCTCAGCGCGGTTTGTGGAGCGGTGCTATCAGCTTCGGTTTGGTGAACATTCCGGTGCGGCTGGTTTCTGCACGCGAGCAAAAGGAACTCCGGTTTATAATGCTGGATCCTAGCAATCTTTCGCCGGTGGGTTACAAATACTATAATAAGTCAACGGGCGAAGAAATCTCACGCTCTAAAACCGTTAAAGCTTTTGAACATAAACCGCATGAATATGTCATCTTTACGGATGCCGACTTTAAAAAAGCGAATCCTGAGGCGACACAAACAGTCGATATTGAAAACTTCGTATCGCTGGATGAAATCGACCCGGTTTATTTTGAAAAAGCCTACTACCTGTTGCCGAACAAGGGCGGGCAGAAAGCTTATCAATTATTAACAGACGCGCTTCGAAAAAGCCGCAAGGTTGCTATCGCTAAAATTGTTCTTCACACCAAACAGCATTTGGTGGCACTGATTCCGAGAGGTAAATTTTTACTCTTAGAAATGTTGCATTTTGCATCAGATGTTAAAGAGCTGAACGAGCTCGGTGATATGGATGAAAAAGTTCCGGCAACAAAAGCCGCTTCACCGGAAATGAAAATGGCCGAGCAGCTGATTGATGAAATGACCACGAAGTGGCGGCCGCAGCAGTATCATGACACTTACCGTGACGACATCATGAAACGTGTCGAAGCAAAAGTGAAAGCCGGTAAGGCCACAGAGATTACCAAAGACTTTGAACCAAAGAAAGGCGAAGAAGAAACTGCAGAAGTGCTGGATCTTATGCCGCTTCTCAGAAAAAGTCTTGCGGCAGGAAAATCGTCTTCATCCACGACGCATGCTAAGTCGGCCCATCGCAGGAAGGCTTAATTATGGGTCTTAAAGAGTACCGTAGAAAGCGTGACTTCAAAAAAACCAAAGAACCTGCAGGCGGAAAGATCTCACGCAAGAAACCCATCTTTGTTATTCAGGAGCACTGGGCCTCGCACCATCACTTCGACTTCCGGCTGGAGGCTTTTGGTGTTTTAAAAAGCTGGGCCGTCCCTAAAGGCCCACCGACAGAGCCCGGAGAAAAACGTCTGGCGGTTGAAGTCGAAGATCACCCGATCAGTTATGCGAAATTTCACGGGACCATTCCTGAAGGCGAGTACGGTGGCGGGGAAGTCGAAATCTGGGACAAAGGGCACTGGGTTCCGCCGGAAAACATCAAGCAACAACTTGAAAAGGGTCATTTAGAAGTCGAACTTCACGGAAAAAAATTAAACGGGCGCTGGCTTTTACAGCGCACCTCAAGAACTTCAGGTAAAAAAAACCAGTGGCTGCTGATTAAGCGTCATGACGAAAAAGAAATTAAGGCGACGGAGGCAAAAAAAAAGAAAAAAAAAGACCCGTGGCCGGGATTTCTCGCTCCGCAATTAGCGCTTCTGTCAGACAGCGTACCGGAAGGAATCGACTGGATTCATGAAACAAAGTATGACGGCTACAGAACGTCTGCTTTAATAAATAAACGCTCAGTGAAGCTGTACACCCGTAACGGTCTTGATTGGACTGAAAAATACGGGGACATTCACGATGAATTACAAAAACTTAAAACTTCAAATGCCATTCTTGACGGTGAAATCGTCGTTCTGGATGAAAATGGTGTATCCAGCTTTTCAATGCTCCAGGCCGCGCTTTCCGACCGCGATTCTTCTGCGATGAAATACTTCGTGTTCGACTTGCTGTTTCTGGACGGCGAAGATCTTCGTGATAAACCGTTAGAAGAGCGAAAAATATTATTAAAAAAATTATTAAAGACAATTAAATCAAAAAAAATTCTCTTTAGTGAACACATACGCGGGCAGGGCGATGAAATGTTTAAGCTTGCCTGTCAGGAAGGGCTTGAAGGCATCATTTCAAAAGACCGCACAGCCCCTTATCACGCAGGAAGAAAAAGCGACTGGCAAAAAATTAAATGTTCCCAGCGGCAAGAGCTGGTCATCGGTGGTTACACGAACCCCGAGGGCTCGCGCGCGGGCTTCGGCTCGCTTTTGATGGGGATTTTTGAAAAAGGTCATTTACGCTATGTCGGCCGTGTTGGGACCGGGTTTACAGATAAAAACCTGGCAAAGCTTTATCAGAAATTAATAAAACTAGAGACGGATGATTCTCCTTTTACAGACGGTTCACCGAAAGCTCATGCGACCATTCACTGGGTTAAACCTCAGTTAGTGGCCGAAGTCGAATTCGGCAGCTGGACGGCCGATGGTATTATCAGGCACGCCGCTTTCGTGGGGCTCAGAGAAGATAAGACCGCAAAAGAAGTTCATATGGAAAAGGCGGCGCACGTGAATGAAAAAGCCGGTAAAAAGAAATCGTCATCAAAAAAAGCGAAGGGCTTTGTCATTACTCATCCTGACCGCATTGTGTATCCTTCAACCGGTACAAAAAAGATTGATGTAGTGAACTATTATAAATCGGTTTCACCCTGGATCATGAAACATATTTCCGGGCGCCCGTTAGCATTGATTAGATGCCCTGATGGTGTCAGCAGCACTTGTTTTTTTCAGAAACAGGCTGATGAAAATTCAAAGCTGACCGAAGTTAACAAAGCTGATGCTGACGACCAAAGAGTAATGTCAGTTGATTCAGAAGAAGGATTGCTGCAGTTAATTCAGTGGGGCGCACTTGAGCTTCACACCTGGCAGGCACATCAGAAATCTGTTATGTATCCGGATCAATTGGTGTTCGATTTGGACCCTGATGAAGGACTTTCATGGGCCAAAGTGCGAGAAGCCGCGTTCAGACTTAAAGATTTACTGAAAAGACTGAAACTGGAGTCGTTTATTAAAACAACCGGCGGCAAGGGGCTTCACATTCACGTGCCGATTGCCCCTCTCTATACATGGGATCAGATAAAAAATTTCTGTAAATCCGTTACAATACAGCTGTCGTCAGAATATCCCGACGATTACACGACAAATATTCTGAAAAAGAACCGTAAAGGCCGCATCTTTTTGGATTACCTGAGAAACGGCTTCGGTGCGACGGCGATTGCGCCCTTTTCGGTAAGAGCCAAAGAAAAACCCACAGTGGCAGTCCCCATCACGTGGGACGAACTTAAAAAAATTAAAGGGCCTGACCAATTTGACATTCATTCGACGTTACGCCGGCTGGCAAAGCAGAAAAAAGATCCATGGGCCGGATACGAAAAATTAAAACAAAAAATATTAATTCTTAAAAAGAAGGAGTCCCTTCATGCTGCAACTCTCTGATGCCGTTAAAACTCTGCAACGTAAAGGCTACAGTGAAAACCTGGTGCCGCATTACGATCATTTAACCTGCGGTAATATTAAAATATATCCGTCTGAACTTTTCTTTGATCATGTCGTACGTTTTGAAAATGCTTCGGATCCCGATGATCAATCCATTTTGTACGCGATCTCTGTTCCGGGGAAAAAACTTAAAGGTCTCTATATTGAATCCTACGGTCTTTATCATGATGAGTGGGCACCGGCACTTTTACAGCGCTTGCAGTTTTGCCGCTCTATCAAAAGAGAAATCGACCGGATACCGCAGCCTTAGTTTCTTTGTAACATCACGCCGACCGAAAGATGAAACGAGTCTGAAACGGCGCTGGCTTTATGCCAGTAACCGGCAGGAATATACAGCCAGTCACCGGCCTGTAAGAGACAGCGAATTTCTGTGCGCGACGTTTCTTTTTTAAAGTCATCAACCTGGTTGCCGTTTCGTGGATAAGGTTTTTCTGTTACCGTATTCTTTAAAAGCCTGAATTCCTTCGCGCCGAAGCTTTGAATAACAAAAACATCTTCCGCATCGTAGTGCCAGTCAAATCCCTCTGAACCCGCAGGCGTATAGTAAAGCTGAATATCTATTTCTCCATTCAGCTGTTCATTAAAATGTTTCGCTAATGAAGCCAGTTGGGCGCAGTACCTTTCACTGTGTCTGATAAGAACTGTTCTGCCGGAGGCGAACCCGCGTGTGGCCTGCGAAAATGAAAGCTTCCCTGATTTTAATTCGGGTTCTTCCGGCAAGACACCGTTCTTCGGTAACCAGCAGTTGGTGCAGGAGTTTTCGATAATGTCTTTTAAAAGCATCCACGAAAGAAAGCCTTTGAATTCAGCTGCCTTGCCTGCGCTGGCAAAGGGCTGCTGCTGCAGATACTGAAGTTTAAACGTATCCAGCCCGATTTCACTGACGAGTCCCTGCAAAATACTCATGCTTAACAAAGAGCAAAAAATGGGACGAAAGTCATTTTTTTTCAGAAATCTTAAGAATACTGAAGGGGGATTTTGCGGCCACAATGATACATGGTTTAAGTTTTGCTTTTTGTGAGCGACAGCTGAACGTATCGAAGATGAAGGAAATTAAAATGAAAATCGTATCTATCCGTACTAATCTTGGACCGAGTGTTTTCCATTCTTGCCCCACAATTCTTATGACGGTGGATCTGGGAAGCTGGCAGGATGTCGCCAGCAACGAAATTGATGAATTTACAGACAAACTGCTTCTTACGTTTCCGGGCCTGATTGAACACAAGTGTTCGCGCGGCCGCAAAGGCGGCTTTGTAGAACGGCTGAACGAGGGGACGTACATGGCTCATATTATTGAGCATGTGGCGCTGGAGCTCAGCAGTATTTGCGGCATCGAAGTCCGTTTCGGTAAAACCCGCTATGCGGGCCGCCCGGGCTTATATGAAATTTGTACGACTTATAAAAATGAAGCCGGAATGAAGGAATGCCTTCGTCAGGCCTTCGATATCATCTCCGGAATTCTTGAAGGAAAAGATTTTACTTTTGATTGTCCTAAAATCCAGAATCTCGTTAAAGAAACCTCTTTAGGCCCAAGCGGGCAGGCGTTAATGGATGCGTGCGAGTCCCGCGGCATTCCCGTTAAGCGCATTGGCAGCAACAGTTTACTTCAGCTTGGCTACGGAAAATATAAAAAATTTGTACAGGCAGCGGTGTCAGGTTCGACCAGCTTAATTGCAGCTGAAATCGCGCAAGACAAGCATGCCACAAAAGAAGTGCTTCGTTCACATTATGTTCCGGTACCTTACGGAGAAGTTATTGAGACCGAACACGAGCTTTTGGATTTCTGTGAAGATTATTCAGGACCGTTTGTGGTTAAGCCGCTGGACGGGAACCACGGGCGCGGTGTTTCGCTTTCGCTTGAAACCAGAGAAGAATTAGCAAACGCATTTCAAATCGCAAAAAAGATTTCTTCAAAGGTCATCGTCGAAGAAATGTGTAAAGGCCGGGATTACCGAATCTTTATGGTAAATCATCAGCTTATAGCTGCAGCTGAAAGAATTCCAGCCAGCGTAACCGGTAACGGCAAAAAGAATTTAAAAAAACTTATTGATGAAGTTAACAGTGATCCCCGCCGTGCGGAGGGCCACTTAGGCGTGTTAAGCCGCATCGAAGTCGATGAGATTGTCACTTCACACTTAGCTAAAAACGGAATTGAAAATCTCGATTACGTTCCTAAAAACGGCGAGACCGTGTGCTTGCGCCCGAACGCAAACCTTTCCAGCGGGGGGACTGCCATTGATGTAACTGATTTAGTTCATCCTGAGTTGCGGCAGATGTGTGAGCGCGCTTCACGCGCTGTTGGGCTTGATATCTGCGGGCTGGATTTAGTTCATCCTGATATCAGACTGGCGCCCGGAGATGCGACAAAAATTATTGAAGTGAATGCGGGCCCGGGCCTTCGCATGCATCTGGCTCCTACAGAGGGCAAAAGCCGTGATGTAGCCGGTGCGATTCTGAATATGTTATATCCTGACGGTAAATCGCGAATTCCGATTATTTCATTAACCGGAACAAACGGCAAAACCACCGTCGCAAGACTCTTACACCGCATTTTCTGTGATCAGGGGCATGATGTGGGAATGACCAGTACCGACGGAATCTGGATCGGAAAAGAATGTGTCTATAAAGGTGATATGGCAGGGCCGAAGTCGGCTCAATTAGTCTTATCGGATCCATCTGTTTCAATGGCGGTGCTGGAAGTGGCCCGCGGCGGAATCTTACGTCAGGGCCTTGCCTATGACTGGTCGGATGTTTCTATTATTACGAATATCCAGCCTGATCACATCGGCCAAAACGGAATCGATAACATTGATGACCTGATCTGGGTGAAGTCTCTCGTCGCAGAGAGAGTCAAAGATGACGGTACCCTGGTATTGAATGCAGACGATGAAAACGTGATCGGCATTAAAGATAACCCGCGCGTAAAAAACCGTAACATTAATTTGTTTTTAGTCTCTGCTCACCATCAGAATCCGTATTTACAAAAACATCTTTCATTGTTCGGCGATGCGGTTTGGCTAGAAAACGGAATGATCAAGATGCAGCACATGGGGCACAAAGAAAACCTGTTTCCGGCCGCGTGTTTGCCTCTGACGATGCAAGGCCTGGCGGAATTTCAGGTTTACAATATTATGGCGGCCCTTGCGGCGGCCATTGCATCCGGTGCCGATAAAACGATGCTGATGCAAAGCCTGCGCGATTTCAAACCGAACGAAGAAAATGCCGGCCGAATGAATCTGTACAAAGTACACAACTCGTATGTGGTGGTTGATTACGGACACAATGCGGCCGCTTACGAAAAAGTCGGGCGTCTTCTGCAGCAATTTAAAGGTTACAAAAAAACCGCTGTCGTCGGAATCCCGGGTGACCGCTCTAACCGTTTACTGGAAGTTGCAGCCAGCTCTCTAAGCGAATATTTTGATAAAATTATATTGAAAGACGACCAGGATCTGCGTGGCCGTAAAGCGTATGAAGTGCCAGAGTTCATGAAAAACGCCATTCACCGCTTTAATCCGGAACTGGATGTAACGGTTATTTCTAACGAACACGAAGCTGTCGAGACCGCTATCGAAGAATCTCATGGCAACGAAATCATTTTCGTATTTATGGATGTACATTCTGTTGTGATGGATGCGCTGAGAAAGTTTGATCCTCATCCGGTATCAGCGATTCCGTTTGAGGCCGAGCACCAGGCGCCTCTCAAACCTAGGTTTAACTCACGGGCCGACGAAAAATTCTATGCTCGTCCTTTTTAAGAATGCGGAAGTTTACTTCGGAAACCGGTTTGAAACTGCTGATGTACTCGTTGCAAATAAAAAAATTGCTGCGGTCGGCACGCTCAGTTTAACCGGATTAAAATCTGCCGGTGCAGATTATCTTGAAGTCGACTGTATGGGTAACTATCTTTGCCCGGGGTTTATTGATTCCCAGTTGCTGCTGGCGGGTGGCAGCGGTGAAAGTGGCTTTCTTTCGCAATCACCGCGCATTTATATAGATGAATGTGTTAAAGGCGGTATTACAACTGTTGTTGGCACCATCGGTGTCGATACCATTACTAAGAACATGCCACAGTTGTTCGCCTGTGTTCGCGCCTTTCGTGAAGCCGGGTATTCCGCCTACGCTTATTCCGGCGGGTATGAACTGCCGCCGAAAACTCTCACGAAATCTCTCAGCGAAGATATTCTTTATATCAATGAAATTATAGGAGCAGGAGAAGTCGCCATTGCCGACCGCCGCGCGCCTGAGCCCACGCCTGATGATTTAGCCCGCGTAGTGATTGATTCATACGTGGCAGGCTTTCTGAGCAGCAAAGCGGGCGTCACGCGCATTCATGTCGGCGATGGAAAGCGCCGTCTTAAAACCATTCGTGAAATGATGGACCGTCACGAAGTTCAGCCCGAATGTTTGTACTTCACTCACCTGGAGCGAAGCCGTGAACTCGTGCGCGAAGGAATCGAGCTGGCAAGAAAAGGCTGCTTTCTTGACTTTGACATTCATGAAAATGACCTTGAGATCTGGTACCGCTGCTATCTGGATATGGGCGGACCTCTTGAAAAACTTTCTTTTTCATCTGATGCAGGAGTTTCAAGCCCGACTGAAGTTTGGCATGAGATCCGGAAATGCAGTCTGCATCATGACTTTCCGTTTGCGCAACTGATCGATCACATGACGGTCGTGCCCGCAAAAGCATTAAAACTTTATGAAAAAGGATTTATCAAAAGCGGTTTTGATGCTGACTTGCTTGTGATTGATAAGAAGGACCTGCAAATCAGAGACGTCATGGCTAACGGAAAATTTTTTATGAAGAATTACAAAATGCTTTATGAAGACCAGGCATACACTATGAGAAGAAGGATGGATTGTTATGGATTACGCTCTTAAAACACACTCTAATAAAACCGGTTCATCTCTGAAAATTCCGTTAAAAAAGAAAATGACTAAGGATAAGAAAGTAAAAAAAGTGCGTAAAGGCACACTGATTGTTATCGGTGGTAAAGAAGACAAACAGGGCGAAAAAAAGATCTTAAATGAAATTGCGAATCAGGTAAAACGGTCAAAATTAATTATTGCTTCTATCGCCAGCCAGCTGCCTGATGAAGTCTGGGCGGAGTACCGCCGTTTGTTTAACGACTTAGGCGTTAAAAATATTGAACATTTGACAATTGATACTCACCAGGACGCGCTCAGTAATGAGAAGGTGGCCGTACTTGATAAGGCAAAATGTGTTTTCTTCACAGGGGGCGATCAAGTCAAAATTACCTCAAAGATCGGGGGTACTCCGATCATGAATAAAATCACCGATATTTACAAAAAGGGCGGAATCATCGCGGGAACTTCTGCAGGCGCCGCCATCATGGGAAAAATTATGCTTGTCGGTGGCGAAAACGGCGAATCTCATAAAGTCGGTAACTGGATGATGGCACCCGGACTCGGGTTTATTGATAATATTATTGTCGATCAGCATTTTGCACAGCGCGGAAGAATCGGCCGTTTACTTGGCGCCGTCGCTTTGAACCCGGGCGTTATCGGAGTAGGAATCGACGAAGACACATCTATCATCATTAAAGACAATTCTTTTAAAGTCCTTGGCACCAATGCCGTCTACGTAATTGACGGACGATACGTGACAACCACAAATGTTTCTGAAGCCGCAGCAGAAAACACAATGTCGATGCACGACATCCGCCTTCATATTCTGGCGGAAGGTCAGGGTTTTAATTTAAATTCACGCGAGGTTATTAAGTAATCTTCACTCTGAATCCGGGCCTGAAATTGCACTGAATTTTCTCTGGGAAACTGTTTTTTATTCAATGACAGGGAGAAGTGTAAATGAACAATCAGTACCGGAATTTAAATCAGCAAAATGCTGTTCATGCTAAGAATAAACGGCCACTACCGTACGGCCGAACTTACCACAGTGACGACGTCAGTCGTTTTGCCGTCACCATCGGAAAGCCAATTGAAGAGGTTTTTAATTTCTGGAGAAATTTTCAGAACTTATCTTTTTTCATGAAAGACCTTAAAGAAGTCGAAGTTCTCAGCCCCACTCTTACACGCTGGGTGATGGAGCTTAAAAACGGAGTCAAAGCAACCTGGGATGCGGAAGTGACCGCCGAAAGAAAAAACGAAATGATTTCCTGGAAGAGTCTTCCGGGTTCTGAAGTAGAAACAGACGGATCGGTCTGGTTCAGCCCGGCTCCGCAAGGCAAAGGCTGTGTTGTGAGTCTTGTGATGAATTACAGTGCTCCGGGTGGCAAAGTAACAGAATTTATTACGAAGCTCACGGGCGAAGACGGCGACACTCTCATGCAGGTCAATTTACGTCGCTTAAAAGCTTTCCTTGAAACAGGAGAGATTCCGACGACCGAAGGTCAACCGAATGGCCGTGAAGTGATTCCAGAACTTAAACATTAAATTTTTTTTAGGAGATAAATATGAAAGCTCTTTGCTGGGAAGGCAAATACAGTGTTGAAATCAGAAACGTACCGGATCCGACAATATTAAACCCGCAGGACGCCATCGTAAAAGTCACTTCCGCTGCCATTTGTGGATCTGATTTGCATTTGTATGACGGTTATATTCCCACAATGGAAAAAGGCGATATCCTAGGTCACGAAACCATGGGCGAAGTGGTAGAAGTCGGTGTCGGTGTAAAAAAACTGAAAGTCGGTGACCGCATCGTTATACCTTTTGATATCAGTTGCGGTAAATGCCACCACTGCCGTGAAGAAGAATATTCGGGCTGTGATAATTCTAACCCGAATGCGATCATGGCCGATAAACTTTACGGCCAGTCAGGCGCGGCCTTATTCGGATACTCGCACATGTACGGCGGTTATGCCGGCGGCCAGGCGGAGTACATTCGCGTACCATATGCCGATACGAACTCTTTAGTTATTCCAAAAGGCATCGAAGACGATAAAGTTTTATTTTTAAGTGATATTTTACCTACAGGTTATATGGCTGCAGAAAACTGCAACATCAAACGCGGCGACACTGTTGCGATCTGGGGGGCCGGTCCGGTTTCACAAATGGCTGTCAGATGCGCATTTTTGAAAGGTGCAGAACGTGTCATTGTTCTTGATCATTACGAAGCGCGCTTAAGAATGGCCGCTTTAGCCGGGGCTGAAACAATTAATTTTGATGAATGCGACGATATTACCGAGGAACTGAAGTTTTTAACAGGCGGCCGCGGCCCTGATTCGTGCATTGATGCCGTAGGTATGGAGGCGCACGGGCACACACTCCCTGCAAGTCTTGACAGAGTGAAAGCCGCAGTTGGCCTTGCAACTGACAGACCGAATGCTTTACGCCAGGCGATTCAAGCCTGCAAGAAGGGCGGTACTGTTTCTATTCCGGGTGTGTACGGAGGTTTTCTTGATAAAGTTCCGTTCGGTGCCGCTTTCGGAAAAGGCCTGACTTTTAAAATGGGTCAGACCCACACGCAGAAGTACATGCAGCCGCTATTAGATTTGATTCTGGCAGGCAAGATAGATCCGTCATTTGTTATTACTCACAAGCTGAATTTAGAAGATGCTCCGAAAGGTTACCGCATGTTCAGCGATGAAAAAAATGACTGTATTAAAGTTGTATTAAAAGTTCACTAATTGAGGAGAAAGAATGGAGAATCTAAGAACTGATCCGCGAAAACCGGCTTTTGAAGGCGACGCTATTCTGGCAAGTGATGATGTTATTGATTTAATTTCGGAAGACCATAAACCTTTAAAAAAATTACTGGAAATTCTGAAAGACGATTCACTTGAAAGGTCAGAACGTGAAGCCAGCCTGGAAGAATTTGTTCCTTTGCTTTTGCAACATGCAAAAGCCGAGCAGGAAAGTCTTTATACGAAAATGAAGTCGTATGAGCATTTGCGCATGCACGCGTTCGCAGGCGAAACCGAACATGCCATGGCCGAAGAGCTGGTGCAAAAGTTAAATGCCACTCCTGACGATGATGAATGGAAAGCAAAGCTGAAAGTGCTGGCCGAAGCCGTTGAGCATCACATCAGAGAAGAAGAAGATGAAATTCTTCCTGAAGTCGGCCGTGAAATAGATCAGATGACCAGAAAAGAAATCGGTGATGAGTACCAGGCACTCAAAGGTGATTACTCGCTGCTTTTACAAAAGCCGCATGTAGGCCCCGAATGGGAACCGGTCATTGAGTAGATCACTCGTCGTCAAAGAGTGAAAGCTGGTTTTGCGGCCGCTTGAAGTGCGATGTTGAAAGTTCGGGATAATCTTTATTGAGATTATATTTCTCGCTGAAGATTTTGAAGATACGCTGCATGTTTTCAGCGTAAACACCTGTACCGCTCATACGGTCGCCGAAGGTTGATTTATAAAGTTCTCCGCCGCGCATCCCGCGAATGTGATTCAGAATCTTGGTCTGAGCATCCGGTCTGTGAGTGGCAAGCCAGTCAGAAAAAATATCTTTTACCGAATGCGGAAGCCTGACGGCCACAAGGGCCGCGGATCTGGCTCCGGCTTCGGATGCGGCCTTTAATATCGCAGGAATTTCATGATCATTCAGCCCCGGAATCGCAGGGGCAATATTAACATTCACGGGAACGCCCGCAGCTGATAATTCTCTTACGGCCTGCAATCTTCCCTCAGGCGAAGACGTCCGCGGCTCAAGTGTTCGCGCTAACTCCGTATTTAAACTTGTAATAGACATCGTTACCGACACCAGATTGCGTTTAGCCATGTCTTCTAAAATATCAAGGTCTCTGGTGATGAGATTATTTTTCGTAATGATGCCGACAGGATTTCCGAACTCACTTAAAACCTGAAGAGCCCTTCTCGTGATTTGAAATTTGCGTTCTGCAGGCTGATAGCAATCCGTATTGCCGCTCATCATGATGATTTCGGGCTTCCATGACTTTGACATAAATTTTTTGCGCAACAGTTCCGGCGCCTCTTCTTTAACGAAGATTTTGCTTTCGAAATCAAGACCCGCCGACATTCCCAGATATTCGTGAGTAGGCCGGGCGTAGCAGTAGGCGCAACCGTGCTCGCAGCCTCTGTAAAAGTTCATACTGAACCGAAAGCCCAGATCGGGGCTGTCATTTTCAGTCACAATACTTCGAGAGGCATCTTTAAAAAACTGGGTTTTTAACAGCGATTCATCTTCCTGATCGAACCAGCCGTAATTCGATAAATCAATCTCATGCCGCTGAGATTCGAAACGGCCGGTCGTATTGCCATCTGCACCGCGCCCCGTACGTTTTTTAAATGGATTTTCTTTATTGTCCTGACTCATCTCTTTGGCAATTCCTGCAATAGTGGCTTAAGCGTTTTCTTTTTCCTGTTTCTCTTCTTGTAACAGGTCCTTCGCAAATGGGGCACACTTTTTTTCGCATGATCAGCCAGTGTTTTTTCAGTTCGTAATTTTTTTTCCAGTAATAAAACTTCCAGCTGTAGTCGTGAGCCTCACGCACCAGTGAAAGTTGTTTGGTTCTGGAAAGCGTTTTCAGTTTTCTTTCGGGGTGCAGCCGCAATAAAAATAATACTTCGTTTTTTATAATGTTTCCCACGCCCGCAAAAACATCCTGATCCATTAAAACATCGCAGACCATTTCGTTTTTTTGTTTACTGATTTTTTCAAGGGCTGCTTCTTCACTCCATGAAGGCGAAAGCACATCGGCAGACCAGTCATAAATTTTGTCGGGGTCATCTTCTAAAAAAGAAACGGCGCAGGCGTAAAAATACAACTTCGTTTTGCCTGCGTTGATCTGAAGACGGATATTCCGGTTAGGTTTTTTCTCGTTTACGCTGTAAGAGCCCCAAAGCATGAAATGGATTTTCAGCACGGACTTACTGAAAAAAAGTAACAGATGCTTTCCCCAGCTGCCGACTTCTTTAAAAGTCTGCCCCTTCAGCTGCTTTATGGGCTGTCTGGTGTTACCGCCGGCAAAGGTAACTTTTTTGCCGGCGGCGATACTCATTTCTTCTGTGGCGATGAGTATCGACGGGCCTTCAGGCATTTGATTTCTTTTCTTCTGAAGCTGAAATTCCTTCAGACAATTCTTTATACTTTCTCTTTATGAATTTAAACGGGCATTGCCAGTTGTCAGAGTTGACTTTTCCTGAGAACTGAATCGACTCCCACTTGTCATCATGCTTTAAAACCATGGGGTTCACATCACCTTGAAGGCTGATTTCGCGTTTGCGGATAACTGCTTTTAAATGATCGAAGCGGTTAGCTGCACGCAAGCTGTCAAACTGGCGGCGCAGATTGAATATCAGAGCCGGCCGCGAAAAGCGTCTTGCAATTCTTGAACTGTGAGGGTGAAGGCCGACAACGAAAAAACTTTCGCCGGCAATGTTTAAAGTGAATTTGGGATCTTGCGGGTCCGTGGAGTCTTTCAGCCAGTCCCGTGATTTTTCCTCTTCGGAGGTCAAATGCGAAAGCTCCTTCCATAGTCCGGCCTCAAAATCATCTTCAGAAATGTAATCTTCTTTTTCGAAAAGGGCCCAGAAGGTAAAATAGTCGGAGCCGGTCTCCTTTTGTCTTTCAATGTAAAGCTGTAAATCATGGCGGAGGGATTTCCAGCTGTCGGCCATTCCGAATCTTCCGTAATAGCCGCATAGATAATCTTTTTGTTGCATGGTTTTAATCGCGGCCACGCAGGGATAGCCTTTATTCTGTAAAATAAAGTCGTGCATTTCAGCCAGAAATTCATCAGGCGGAGCTGGTGAAAACAAATTAGGTGAGGGTTGCAGATTCATATTTTAACTCCTTCAACAGTTTTTTGAGTGATAGTGCATTTAGAGTTGCATGACCGAACATAGAGTTATCGAAAACAATCCATGTGTTTTTAGAATGACTTAGCGGAGACAGAAGCCGTTTATAAAGTTTTTCAAGAAACTCTCCTGAGTAGACGCTTCGGTAAAGCTGAGGTGACCCGTGAAGCCGGAAGTAGCGGCTTTTCTCAAGGGCGGGCCTGTCTTTCAAAGCAGCCCGGCACGGCTCGGGGTCGGCTAAAACTTTATTCACCGAAAATTCTTTTAAAATCTCTATAGCTTGAGGAGAAACCCAGCTTTTATGGCGGGGCTCGAATATAACCGGCACCGGACACTTTTTATTGAGAGCAGAAAAAAATTTCTTTGCAGTATTTTTTTTAAAATCAAGAGATGGCGGAGTCTGTATTAAAAGCGCGCCCCATTTACGGCCAAGGCCACTGATAGAAATAAGTGAATCAGTTAAACGTTCTCCTGAATCTTTTAGCCGCTGATCGTGGGTAAAGTATTGAGACAATTTAACTGAGAATTTAAAGGAAGGTGGAACCGAGCGTGCCCATTTTTCATAGATTTGAAACTTATGGTCTTTGTAAAAAGAAGAATTGATCTCAACAGCGTTAAAAATACGGCTATAACGTTCTAAATGGGTTCCTTCACCGGGGAAGAACGACTTCAAATGTGACGGAATGTTCCAGGCCGCTGTACCAATAAAAAAATTCATATTCCCCTCGGCGAAAATAAAGCAAATAATATTCCACAGGAGACTTTGAATTATGAAGAATGTGTTAATCACAGGAGCAGGCAGAGGTATCGGTTTTTCACTTGTAAAAGAATTTGCAAATAACGGATATACCGTTCTTGCAACGTACCGTGATGCCGCTGCGGCAAAAAATCTGCTGGCCTTCAGCAAAGATAATCCAAAAGTTAAGACGGTCACAGCTGACGTTAGTGACGAATCGTCATTCGCAGATTTGAAAGCGGCCGTACAGCGTTTAGGTCATATTCATATATTAATTAACAATGCAGGTGTCATCGGCGGTAAAGCCAGAAATCTGCAAGAGCTTAACTTAGATGAAATGAACAAAGTTTTTCAGGTCAATACTTTCGGTCCCATTAAAGTTTGTAAGGCCGTGATGCCTTTTGTCCCTAAAGACGGAAAAGTAGTTCAGATCTCAAGTCTGATGGGTTCCATTTCTGATAACGGAAGCGGCGGTTATTACGATTACCGTATGTCAAAAACAGCTTTGAACATGTTCAACATGTGTCTTTCAATGGAATTTCCTGATGTAACCTGTTTAACGCTTCACCCGGGCTGGGTTCAGACTGATATGGGCGGGGCCGGTGCCACGCTACCGGTTGATCAGTGCGCGAAAGGTTTATATAAAGTTATAACCGAAGCCACAGCTGCCCAGAGCGGGGATTTTTTGGATTACCGCGGCCACCAGCTTGGCTGGTAGACAGACTTAAAATCCTGGTCCATTTTCTCCTCAGGCCATCCTTCAGATTAAAAACTCAGCGTAAGTTTTCAGGCACTTAGCTTGCAATCCATAGTCGGAACGAACTTCGAAAAGGATGGCTCATGAACTTTTTTAGAGAAAACAGCCCTGTCTGGTTAGAAACCGATGCGATGCCCAAATTTTTCCCTCTATCTGGTGATGTCTACGCGGATGTTTGCGTCGTCGGTGGGGGAATCGCAGGTCTGACAACGGCTTATCTTCTCATGAAAGAAGGAAAAAAAGTTTGTGTAGTAGAGGCAATGGAAATCGGCGGCGGGCAAAGCTGCAGAACAACGGCGCAGTTTTGTACAGCATTGGATGACCGTTATTTCGAGCTTGAAAAACTTCATGGCGAAGCCGGTTCAAAGCTGGCGGCTGAAAGTCACCGCGCCGCTATTGAGCAGGTTGAAAAAATCGTTCGCGCAGAAAACATTGAATGTGAAATGCGACGTGTGGACGGATTCCTTTTCGCGCAAGGTGATTCGCGCTCTGATGTTTTACAAAAAGAACATAAAGCTTTACTAAATGCAGGAATAACCAATGTAGAAATGCTGACGCAAATTCCCGGGCTGCCTTTTGACAGCGGTCCGTGCATTCGCTTCGGCGATCAGCTTGAATTGCACCCTGTAAAATATATGGCGGGCTTAGCCAAAGCCATTATCGACGGCGGTGGTCTGATTTTTAATAAAACGCATGTGAATCAGGTTCAGGGCGGAAACGCTGCATTTGTAAAAACCGATTCAGGATATTTTATTAATTGTGAATCTGTAGTGGTGGCGACGAATTCTCCTGTGAATGATCTTTTCGCTATTCATACGAAACAGGCCCCGTACCGCACTTATGTTATCGGTTGTCAGATCCCGAAGGGCAGTATTCCGGCAGCCTTTTACTGGGATACTCTTGATCCATATCACTATATCCGTATTGAACAGTCACCGAATGATGTTCACGATTTATTAATCGTCGGCGGAGAAGACCATAAAACCGGTCAGGAAGAACACCCTGAACTGCGCTACCGCAAGCTGGAAGAATGGACGCGCGCGCGATTCCCGATGATGACGGAAGTTATCTACCAATGGTCAGGTCAGGTGATGGAGCCGGTCGATGCCCTCGGCTTTTTAGGTCACAATCCGATGGATCAGTACAATGTATATGTGATAACGGGAGATTCAGGCAACGGTATGACTCACACGACGATCGGCGCGATGATGATTACAGACCTGATTATGAATCAGCAAAACGCATGGACAGAACTTTATGATCCTTCACGAATTTCACTTCGCTCCATCGGGGAATTCATAAAAGAAAATGCGAACGTGGCGGCCCAGTATGAAGACTGGTTGGCTGCGAAGCCGCGCCCGGATTATCTCGATTTAGTTCCGCGTGAAGGCCAGGTATTCCGTGACGGCTTAAAAATGGTGGCTGTTTATAAAGACGAAGTCGGAAATCTTGAATTCATGTCAGCTGCCTGTCCGCATTTAGGCGGTGTCGTTCACTGGAACAGCGCTGAAAAATCGTGGGATTGCCCTTGTCACGGTTCGCGCTTTGACTGTCACGGACAAGTGATTGAAGGCCCGGCCGTCAGCAATCTGGAAAAAGTGAATATCGAAGCCCCGGAACTCGTTGGCCCGGTAAGAGTAGCGCCGGATCAGTTAACAACGAATCCGGAAACAGCTTTCTAGTGATTATTCAGTTGAAGAGCTAAATTAATGTAGCCGGTTTGATAACGTCCAAGACAGTTTTTAAACCGGCGCGAAAATGATTTCGCAAGCTCTGCGGTTTTGTTTCGGGAAAGACCGCTTTTTTCACTTAGACGTCTTTCATTTCTTTCAATTTCACTTTCAATTAGACGCTTTTGCTGTTCGATGCTTGCCGGATGCAAAGCTTTTTCAACAACATGTTCTAACACCCGTGCGTCCTGTGATTTGTCTTTCTTCAAAAGAATTTGAAACTTTCTCAGCGGGGATTCAAACTCACGCTGATCGTACAGCCAGCCAAAGTTGATCATTTCTCCGTATTTGGAAAAGGCAGAAGCCCCCAGCGCATCTCGTATTTTCTGAACTTCGTCCATCGTGCAAATCGGATTTTGTCCGTAGGCCAATGACCAGTTATAATTAGGCTGTGCGCCACTGGTAATTCCGCTAAAAATAAAACTCACATCAGAAGTGGGTAATGAAACCAGGTAACGTCGCGTAAATCCTGAAAAATCGGGAATATTTTGAAAGCTCTGAGCCTGCAGGAAGG
>JAJFMT010000041.1 GCA_020696855.1 Pseudobdellovibrio sp. | reverse complement strand
CCCTGGGCACCGAAATCACAACAACCGAAAAATCAATAGAACAACTCTTCGCCCGCTGGGAATACCTAACAGAAAAAAACAAATCCTAGGAACTTTCCAATCTAAGAGACCCCGGACGGCTTGGCTTTTCTTTTTGGATTCTTCTTTGGGAGATTTTTTAATTTTCCGACCTCCTGCAAGCGGACGCGTTTCGCCTTTCGGACATCAAAACGAAAGATAGGCCGAGGAGGTCGACTCATAATTTGCACTATCGCTAGAAGGATTCATCAGGCGAATGCAGGCGAGGGCAGGAGCCCGCGTCGGAAAATTAAAAAATCTCCCAAAGAAGAATCCAAAAAGAAAACCCAAGCCGCCCGGCCGCGTCCTCTGCCCCGCAGCTAGGTTAAAAACTCTATTAAGTAGCGATGCGCAGCGTGTTAACCAGTGACCTTGGACTAGTAAACAAATGCAATGAAAGGGCGACAAATCGTTGAATACATAAAAAAGAAAGGGACTTCTTTTATGAAACTCATACTCACTCCGCTATTGGCGGCCACGCTCTTATTTTCTGGCTGCGATAAGGACAAGAAATCAACCAAGGATGAAAATTTAAGTCAGAACGCTAGCTTCGCCTTAACTCCAAAAGCACCAGAAGAAAATGCCGAAATCAAAGTTTTCAATCAGTTCGGTGAACCTATCGAAGGCGCACAGATCTTAATTGGCGACGCTCAAGGAAATCCATTCCGCGGCAACTTCATCACAACTGACCGCTTAGGCTCTGCTATTATTCCATTAGACTGGACAGCGCCGGCTTCTGTTACTGTTGATGCTGCCGGATACATCCGCCAGACATTGTTAAGCATGCAGCCTAGCAACATCAGCATTCGCATGAACAAAGCCTACTTACCTCAGTACGCTGAAATCCGCGGAAACGTAACAGACTTGCCCGTTAAAGATAACGATAAATTAATCGACTTTGCTTTAGCGATGCCTTTAATGAAAAAAAGCGAGCTTTTGAATTTAGACTTGGCTCAAGTGATCAGTCCTTATAATGATTTCATTTCAGCAGCCGGCCAAAGATTCGGTGTTCCTTCAAACATCTCTTTACCGAAACAAAAAGAAAGCTACATTATCGGAATCACTCTTGATAAGCCGGTTTACCGTCTTAAGACTCCGACTCTTGGCCCTAAAAAATTAGTTTCTATTCGCGGCCGCTTCGTATTCAAAAGCGTTGTTGACCAGCTTCGCGCGGGCAAAGCTTTCTACGATGTATTGAATGACTTTACATTTTACGGTGGTGGCGTTGCTGACGCTGTAGCAGTTAACCCTGTAACGAACGTAACCATCCCAGGAAACGCAATGATCTACAACGGCCAGGTTCAGGTCGCAGCGATTCCTGCAAATGCAGATGAGATTCCAATTGCCTTAGCAGCAAGCGAAATCGACGGCTACATGATTCCGACTGACGTTAAACGTACAGTAGCAGGAAAAATTACGACTCTTCAAACTCTGCCTAACGCTAACACTGTTGTTATCAATGCGATCAAAAAACAATCTGAGTTCATGGCCAACGCTCCGGGCGCAGACCGTATTTCAGCTTCTGCTGTTCCTTACCGTGCTGGTATGCAGCCGAAGTTATTACCGCTTGTTGCAAACCCATCGATAACAAACAGAGAAAACTATGTGATCAACTTACCTGCGGCTCCAACGACTTCAGGAATTAACCCGGTTGTAACATCAGCAATTATTTCTGACCTTGTTGAATCAAAAGAAGGCGACATCATTGTGCTTTCTCCGGTTCGCAAATGGGAAGTGATCGGTTTCGGCTGGACACAACAAATCAGCCTGCCTAAATGGCCTCAAGCCGCTACTGAAAGGGCTTCCGCTAAAAAACGTGTTGAGATCAACTACGTAGGAACCGTTAATCAGACGATCGGTAGAAATCCAGCTGACATTATTGACTCTGCCACCCACATTACTCATGCTTCTACGGACTTCTAATTTATTCATCTTTGCAATTTTGCTTTCTGGGTGCGGTCTTTTCGGGCCGCGCCAGGATTCTGTTGATAAGCTGATCGAAAAAGCTTCTCAGCAAAAAATCTATTACGCTGATTACGATTTGGTATGGAAGGCCGCCCACGCAGCTTTGAAGTATACGATCGCCAGCGAAAACCAGGATTACGGTTTAATAGAGACCGATTACATTAAAGCCGTTGATGGCTGGCTTCCGCCTGATCAAACAAGCCCTACTTATAAAAGCTCGCGCTACAAGCTGATCTTCAGCTTTGCAAAAGGCAAAACCAATAACCGCGACTCTACCCGCGTGACGATCGAAAAGAAAATTGAAATCTTTAAAGACTTTATTTCTGAAACGCAGGTCGTGCCGTCAGATGGTTTAGAAGAGCAAACGTTATTCTATCGTATCGAAAGAGAACTCATTATCGGCCAGGCACTTAAAAAAGCTGCAGCTGCCGTTGAGTAGTTTGAATTAAGATTAAAACCAGTTTTCCTGTTTTGCGTATTGGCGCCAGTTTTCAACAAACTTTTTGCGCGCCATTTTTTTGCCCGTCAGACGCTCTAACGTATTAGCGCAAAGTTCAGAGATTTTTTTATCCGGATCAAAAAGATTTTTAACAAATACATTCTGGTCTTTGTCAGTAGCCACGCGTGCCACTTTTTCAAGAATCTGTCTTCGAATCCACAAGCTGCTGGCTTTATTAAAATTATAACCCTTGTCTACTTCCTGAATTAAAACTTTTTTATTATTTTCATTCATGTTCTGCGCCACGATCTCAACCGCAGCCGAACGCACGACAAGTGCTTTATCAGAAAGTAATTTCACCGCTTCAATTTCAGCACGGGCCGGATCAACCTTCTTAAGAGCAACCAAAGCCGCATTTCTTAAATACCATTCTTTGCTTTCTACGAACGAGCGAATTTCATCAACGTCGCTGTCTTTCGCCAGCTCTGTGGATTGCATAAGGGCACGCCAGCGAACATTCATTGTCGCCTTTTCATTTTTAACAATTTTCATGTAGTCGCTGAAATTTTCAATGGCTGCAGTTGCGTGAAGGCCGGCCAATAATAAAACTGCAAACGTAATTTTATTTTTCATTCTTACACCTTTTTAAATTGTTCAAAGCTGGCAATCAGTTCTTTTTCTTCTTCCGTCACTTCAACTTCGCTATGAATAATAAACAATTCTTTTTCAGGAGCCGCCTCGGCCCCGCCCGTAACTGAAATACTCTCTTCGCCAGCTACGCTTACACCACCCAAGACAGCTTCAGCAGCTGCATCTTCTGCGGCTAATGGGTTAGCCGCATCTGCGGCTGTGTTTTCTTCAACTGCTCCTAACAAAGCATCAATCTCACTGTCACTGACAGCACTCTCTGAAGGTGCTTGTTCCTTTACAGGCTCAATGACATCTTCTGCCGGTTTTGCAGAGGCCGGCGCGCGCGCCAGCAGCTCTTTTAACCTTGAATTCTCAACGCGAAGCTTGCCGATTTCTGCGATTTCTTCCGCGATGATTTCGTATTCAGAAAGACGCGCTTCAAGAGTTTTGATTTTATCTTTGAGCTCTTTTGCTGCTGTCTCATTTACTTGTGCCTGAGCCGGCTGTGCACTGACCGTGTCAAGGCCACCGCTGGCGGCAGGTGCCGCTACCGTTACCGTTTTCGGTTCAGCGCTTTGAATCTCTTTCAGTTTTGCTTTTAACGTGTCAATCTCACCTTGCAGCTCTGCAAGTTCTTCGATGTGCATATCTGCACCGTCTTTGGATTCTTTGTCTTTTGAAGATTCAGACGCAACTACGCTGATACTCGGCATAAAGAAAAATCTGAATGCGTAGACGACCAACAGCAATACAACCGCAGAAAAGCCGATTCGGATCATAAGCGTATTGTTTAATGCAACCCAGTTGATGATGTCGTTCATTCTTATATCATCTCAAAGTTTACTTCTTTAAAGCAAGCAGCACCCCTGGACTATCATCGAGAGTTGCTTTAGATTGTGTGAATGGAATCAGTTGATCTTCTTCTAAAAAATACCAGCGCATTCGTCTTCGATTCAAACACAGGTAAGCCCGTGCTGACCCAAGCCGATATCGCCGTCAAAAACGGAAAAATCTCTCACATAAACCAGACTTTGAACTTAGCGGCCGAAAGAACTCTCGACCTTAAAGGTTTAACCGTTTTACCGGGAGTCATCGATTCTCAGGTTCACTTCAGAGAGCCGGGCCTCACTCACAAAGAAGATCTCGAAAGCGGAACCCGCGCGGCCGTTCTCGGCGGCGTGACCAGTGTTTTCGAAATGCCGAACACGAATCCTTCGACAACCACTAAAGAAAGCTTTCAGGAAAAACTGAATCTTGCAGCTAACCGTGCTCACTGTGATCACGCTTTTTTTATCGGTGCAGCTCACGACAACACTGAAAACTTAGCCGAGCTTGAAAAGGCGCCTCACTGTGTTGGTGTAAAAATTTTCTTAGGCGCTTCATTCGGTAGTTTGCTGGTCGACAGCGATGAAGTTTTCGAGCAGGTCATGAAGAACGGCAAAAGACGACTGACAATTCACTCAGAAGACGAAGCCCGCCTTCGCGAGCGCAAGCACATCGCAGTCGACGGTGCTCACCCGCGTGTTCACCACATCTGGCGCGACGAAGAAAGCGCGATGATCTCGACTAAAAAGTCAATTGCACTGGCACGTAAGTACAACCGCCCGGTTCATATTCTTCACGTTTCATCATCAGAAGAAATGGAATTTCTGGCCAAGCAAAAAGATATCGCCAGCGTCGAGATCCTTCCGCAGTTTTTAACTTTGTCAGCACCTGAATGTTACGAACGCTTGGGTACTCTGGCTCAGCAAAACCCGCCAATCCGAGACAAACGCCATATGGAAAAGTTATGGCAGGCCGTACATAACGGTACAGTTGATATCATCGGTTCCGACCATGCTCCGCATACGTTAGAAGAAAAGAACAAACCTTACCCACAATCCCCTTCGGGTTTTCCGGGTGTACAAACTTTGATTCCGATCATGTTAGACCATGTTCACAATAAACGAATGGCTCTAGATCACTTTGTTCGTTTGGTAACCGAAAACCCAAGACGTCTTTTCAACGTAAAAAACAAAGGCCGTATCGAAATCGGCTACGACGCAGACTTCACAGTGGTCGACCTTAAAAAAGAAGTCACCATCACAAACAAATGGATCGCCTCAAAATGCGGCTACACCCCATTCGACGGCATGAAAGTAACAGGCTGGCCAACCCACACAATAATAAGAGGCCAAATCGTCATGCAAGACGACACAGTAATTAAACCAAGCACTGGAAAAGCCATTTCATTCGGATAAAAGACAGCCGAATAAATTAGGTCTAGCCGAATAAAATTAGTTCAAACAAAAAACCTGATTTTTTTTCTGATCGAGACTCCGCGCCTTTTTCTTTTCTGGAACTTTTTGTAATTTAGGAATTTCTGTATTTCTCTGTATGCTGACCTCCTGCAAGCGTGACGCGTTTCGCCCAGTCAAAGAAAGCACCAACCAAGCCGATTCGGTCGAAAAAGAGATTGCCAAAACCCACAAGAATTCACCAGGGCGAATGCAGGAGAGGACAGGAGTCCGCGTCAGCACACAGAGAAATACAGAAATTCCTAAATTACAAAAAGTTCCAGAAAAGAAAAAGGCCCGGACACACGAGCCGCAAAAAAAAAGAGGTGGATGAACCACCTCTTTTCGCAACAACCTAATTCGAAAGAATCAGATTACATACAACGTCTTAATTGGATCGCGTATAAAAGACCAGCCGATACGTCTACTGAGTCAATTGATACGTTCGCAGCTTCCCAACGAGAGTTAGTAACTGCCATGATGTTAGCGTCAACAGTCATCATTAAGTCACGGCCAGTAGAGCATGGTGACCAGTCGATAGTTGTTGAGATCAATTCATTTTTTAAGCTGTAGTTGTCAGCAATACCTTGAGAAAAGTTTTTTCTGAAGATAGCTGGGCGTTTTTGACCAACATATGCGTAGCGGGCTTCGAAAGAACCGCGGCCGCCTGCAGGAATCGCTGCGAAACCACGATAATCAAACGCTATCAGGGCAACCTGATAACCAGGTCCTACTGATACCGGAATACGTAAGTTACAAGATTTACGGTCAAACTGTGCATTTTGTGGAGTTGGAGCTTGAGCTACGAAGCTGTCAAATAATACTGACAGGATCTGTTGGTCATCAGTGATTGATACTGATGCTGAACCGGCTGGACAACCAGTTCCACCGTAAGCTGGTAAGCCTAAGCGGATTTGAGCTTCTGCTGCAAGACCCAGAGTCAAGATTGCGATTGATAGTAAAGATTTCATTTTTTCTCCCTTTATTGGTTTTGGTTTTTTAAACTTTTGTCGTCTTTCAGAACGACACGCAGTCACATATAGCAAGGGTGTTGCCAAGAATTTCATAGCCAAAAGGACACCTCAAGTAACACTTGAAGCGTGATTTCCTATAAAAAATTCCATAAAACAGGCAGAATTCATGTAGTTAGAAATGCGTGTGATTTTTACTATAATGGATACTTATGACAAAGAGACACCAGTCAAAGATTACAATAGCGCGTTTTTACAATCTGACACTGTAACAACTTCACCAAAAAGAATTTCGAAACCTAAATATTCGCAGCGAGTGAATGTCAATTCACTCGACGAAATTTCAGATCATGACAGAATTTTTTGGAACACACTGATTATGGAACAACAGAATATTCAACGTACGATCCGGCTTTCAAAACGATGGTTTGAGTACCTGTTTCTGAACCGAACATCAACTGAACATTGCCGCTGGCTGAAGGAACAATAATTCCTTCGACGGTTGAGAACATCACAAGTGGTGCTGTTGCTGCTGTTGTTAAAGCGGTAACCACGTCACCGGAAGCATTAATAACACCTTGGTAGTAAGCCCCGGTACCATCAGTCGCCGCTGCAATGTTGGCCAGTGCTGAAGCAGCCGTTGCCGCCGGATAAGTTAATCCCAGCTTTAAACCATTATTACCGTTTGTCGAAGTGTACATAATGCTGAATTTATATTTGTATACGTTTCCTGCAGTCACCGCAAAAACCATGTTAGTTGCATTCACTGCGGTTGTACTTGTCGTCGACTGGTCGGCCGTCGCTCTTGAGTAGCGTGAAACCCCATAAGCCGGCACCCACTGAGTTCCGTTGTAAACCAAGGCCTGCCCTGTTACAGGAGTTGTACCGCTGACTGAAAAACCTTTAATTCGGTCAACCGACATTGTTGTTATAGTTCCCGTTACATCACCTGAAAGAGCCGTTGCAGTTGTTACGGCATTCGCCGGCAACGTTGAAGCCGGAATTCTTGCTGTCCCGTCTAACTGAACAACATTCGATGCAGAAGCACCGGCATTTAATACCGCCGCTGTTCCCAAACCTGAAATATCACTGCTTGTTAAAGTCACGTCACCTGTACGGCCCGCTACGGAAGTCACCGGGAATGTAATCGCCTGACAAGCCCACGTGTCGCTTACTGTGTTCCAGTAAGCCGTTTGTGAAGTTGTACAGCTGGCTGCCGGTGCAAGATCCGCATTGTAAGCAGAAACATCAACCGGAGTAAAACCAAGAGCGGCCTGTTTATTATTGAAGGTTGTCCAGTCAGCAGAGGAAAGATATCCCGCTGAAGAGCCCGAAGCCTGAGTTAAAGAGATATTCGGGTTCGCACCGCCGCTTGAGCTTAACGGAGCCGAAGCCGTCACCGAATTCACGGTACCGCCTGCTGCCGATACATTCGCCCAGCTTAAGTTACCCGCGCCATCTGTTAACAGCACTTGCCCGGCAGAGCCATTGTTAGAAGGTAGATTCAGAGTTAAATCAGAACCTAATCCTGCAGGAGCTTTTAAATTAATTGTATTAGCACCTGAACGTAAAAATAAATTATCTGCTGTCGAATTCGAAGAAGATACCGAAGTCGCAGAAACAGTTGAAGCGTTAACTGCATTCGTGTTCACCGTCACAGTTGTAACAGTGCCGGCAGAAACACTTGAAGCCGAGATCTCACCTGCAGAAAAATTTCCTGAAGCATCACGTTTTACAATTGTGCCGGCTGTATTTACTGACGTGGCTGAAACCGTATCATTTACTGAAGACACGATTTGCGCGCTTGTTTTACCGCCGACCGATACTACAGTGCTTGCGCCAATGGTGCCCGACACGTCACCGGCTAATGAAGTTGAAGTTAAAACAACTGAACCCGGCAAAGTACTCGTAGGAATTTTTGAGCCGGCATCTAATTGCACTAAATTATTTGGCGACGTGCCGGCATTTAATGTGGCTGCAGATCCTAATCCTGAAATATCTGAACTTGTTAACACAACTGCACCCGTACGGCCGGCAACTGACGTAACCGCATCTGCAGGAAACGCGATATTCGCGCAGGCCCAGGCATCAGCGATTGAATCCCAGTACGGAGTTTGAGTGTTCGTACAGCTTGCTGCTGCTGCCACATCCGAATTATAAGCCGATGATTGTAAAGCCCCTGTAATTCGTGAGTCATCACCTGCTGCAACTGTTCCCGAAGTTGTTCCTACATTGAGACCTGAAGCCGATCCAAGACCTAAATTAGAGCGAGCAGTTGCCGCATTTGAAACATCACTTAAATTATTTGCAGGATTCAGCGGTGTAAAACCAAGAGCTGCCTGCTTACTGTTAAATACGGTCCAGTCAGCTGACGTCAAATAACCGGAAGCGCTTCCGCTAGCCTGAGCAATCGAAATCGTAGGAGAACTTCCGCCTGAAGAAATCAATGGTGACGTCGCAGAAACTGAATTCACCAGCGACGAAGGTAAAACACTTGAAGGAACTTTTCCTGAACCGTCTAACTGCACAATATTACCTGAAGACGTACCGACATTCTGTGAAGCGGCCGATCCTAAACCTGAAATATCTGAACTTGTTAACGTAACAGCACCTGTGCGGCCCGCCACAGACGTAACAGCATCTGCAGGAAACGCAATGTTGGCGCAAGCCCAGGCATCAGCGATGGAATCCCAGTACGGAGTCTGAATGTTAGAGCACGAAGCCGCACCCGCCACATCTGCACTGTAATCTGAAGCTTGTAATGCACCGGTGATTCGCGAATCGTTACCGGCAGCAACAGTACCGGAAGCTGTGCCGACCGCGATTGAAATATTCGGTGAAGCTCCACCGCTAGAACTTAACGGAGCTGAAGCTGTAACCGAAGTTACTGTTCCGCCTGAAGATGAAACTGAAGCCCAAGACAGATTTCCGGAGCCGTCTGTTTGTAAAAACTGACCGCCGCTGCCATTACCGGAAGGTAATGTTAAAACTAAATTAGAGCCCAATCCTGAGGGCGCTTTTAAACGAATAGAATTTGTTGAATCAAATAAATAAAGATTCAAAGTGGAATTGCTGCTGCTTGAAATAATATTCGAGCTGAAGTTGCCTGAACCATCGCGCTTAACAATTGTCCCTGCTGTATTGGCAGAAGTTGCACCTTGAACATCGTTTACTGAATTTGCAATGTCAGTGTTTGATTTACCACCGACTGCAACAACAACACTTGCTGCCGTTGTTCCTGAAACATCCCCGTCTAAATTAGCAACTGTTCCGCTGACCGCCGGTAAGAAAGCCGAAGGGATTTTACCGCTACCGTCTAACTGAACTAAATTTCCGGATGATGAACCCGCATTTAAAGTAGCGGCTGAACCTAAACCTGAAATATCTGAATTACTGAGAGTCACAGCACCTGTGCGCCCCGCAACACTTGTTACCGTCGCAGATGGCATATTGGCCGGAACATATTGAGTACCGTTGAATTGCAATACTTGCCCTGCAGCCGGTGCCGAAGCACTTACAGGTACACCCTTAATTTTATCAACACTTGTTGAACCCTGCCCGCCACTTACATCGCCCGTAAGTGAACCGGTAAAACTTCCTGCCGTCGTCGCGGTTCCTGAAGAAGCCACTGCCAGCAAATTACTTAAGCGGGTTGCATCTAACAACAGCGCGTTCAAATTCGTTTGATTCAGCTGTGAACCGGTGTTTCTAACCAGAATTTCTGAAGCAGCTTTTCCGCCGACAGCATCAGCTTGTACTGCGTAAGGCACGCTTCGCATGTTGAAATTAACAATGATAGAATCTGATAATAAAACCGTTGAAACACGGATAATTCTTTTGTCTCCAACTGCAGGTGTGTAGCTTTGGCCGGTTGAAACAACATTATTATTCACATCAACACAGCTTAAGCCGGTCTTAGCTACAGAGTTATCATAAACCTGAACAAGAGAAAGGCCCGGATCGTTTGCGCCCAGCACACCGGTTCCTAACGCCAAAGAAACAGAACCTTCCACTACGTTTTGCGATGAGAAAGTTTCTTCACGTAAAATACAACCCGTTGATGGAGATAAAACGGCTACTGTAAAATTAACGCCGCTTTCTGTTGGGTACGTACCACCGGGAGATTTTAATTTTAACTGAATCGGAATTCCGATTTCTGCAGCGTTGGCAAAAACTGCAGCCACTAAGATAAGAAATAAAATTTTTAAATTATTCACTTAGCACCTCCACCGTCCATCCATTGGCCAACGGTGCGCTTTCGACAGGATCAGAATTATCAATGGAAACGGTCCATCCGCCTGCGGTGGTAACAGCTTCTCCGTACTTCATCACGGCGGCATTAGATGTTGTAATCGGAACCGGAGATGGCGTAGGCGAAAGCGCTGCACCTGGTGCATTACCACTTGGCTGACCGCAACCTGCGACCGCTAAAAGCATAGCTCCACAAAGGAATGTTTTGATAACCGGTTTAAAAACGTACCACATATAGATATAATATCGGAATGCTGTTAAACTTTCGTTAAAAATTGAAGAAGAAATTGTCAACGCGGTTCAATTCTGGACGATCATGCGTGAACTCAACCTAGTAAACTACTGGAGTCCGTTTTCACTCTGAAAAGATATATCGTAATTGAGCAACTCTATTGTCTCACAGTGAGACAAAGCAGTCTAAGGACCGGATTTTATTTTTCGAACCAATTTTTGAAGTCTTTCGACCATTGTTCAGGATTTTCAAACGCAATTGGATTTCTAAATTGAGCACATTGAGTGAATGCACTTTCATGATAGTGCTTCGGCTGACGGTAAAGATCTTTATAAATCAAAAGAGCTTCGCAAGTTTTCTTTCTGTCTGAACCATAATTAAAATATTCAGGAAGTAAACGCATGTTATCGCAGTAGAACGGATTTGCACGAAAGTCTCTTTTAAATTCCGAACGAAAAGCCTGAATGTTTTTCGTTTCCAGCAATCCTTTGTCACGCCAGAAGCAGGCGCGAAAGTTTACCGGGTGATAATTACAAACAATATTCATTATATCAGGAGAAACGCTGTAGCCTGATTCCAAGTGAACAGATGTAAAAAAAATAAATGAATTAATAATCGAAACAAAGCCAATACCGCCAAGTAAATACTGAACGTACTTTATTTTCAGGCGAATGCCGTGATGATAAGAAGAAAGAAACAATCCCAGCACAACCGCAATTAATAAAAACGAAGCCGGATTTTCAAATGGAAACTGAAACGCCATCTCTGGAAACAGCACGATGAAAAACTCGGTAAAAAACGCTGATTCTTTTTTTACTTTTAGATCGTTACTTTTCGAGCGCTTGTAGATCTCAACAGCCAAGAAAGTCAGAAAAACGATGCATAAACCTAAAAAAGCCCATCCGAACTGAATCCCCCACTTTAAAAATTCCGAATGAGGCTGGTCAAAAAATGCAAATTCAGCCGGCGGGCTTTGTTTGTTATAAAGGTAGGGAACAATTTCATTCATGAATTGTCCCGGCGGAATTCCGAACGGCCGGTTCAGCAGTAACTCTGCGCTGGCCTGATAAAGGCTGGCGCGCTCAGAAAATGCATTCGGTGTGAGCTTACTGATTTTTGAAACGTCCGGAGCGGTTACGTGACTGATTATAAACAACAACGCGGCCGCTGCAAACGCCGCATACTCTTTCATGTTAAATTCGCGTTTAACCGCTTTGTAAATAAACCAGGCTATTAAGCCCATCCAAGCCGAACGGCTGCGGCCGTACAATAAAATAAACGTAGCTGCGAAAAGAAAAATTACTTTTAGTGAGTTTGGAATCAGATCTTTATTATACCGCGCCCACAGCATCAGAAACGGCATACAGAGAACAAAAAACTCCGACATCATATTCACGTTGCCGAAAGTACTTAAGACCGCCATGGTCTGAATGTTCTCTTGCATGACCCGTAAATTGAAAATTTCAACTCCGGTAATAGCAATGATCGCCGTCCACATTAGAAAAAACAGATAAGAAATTTTCTTATCAAAAAACGAATCAACCGAAGCGTTCAGGCTGTAAATATAAACCGTGATCGAAGCGAAGCTCAGCATTTTGAACAGATAATAAATATTTGAGAATTTTCCTTCGGCGAAAGTAAACGAAACATAGTACAGAAAAATCATCAGAAGCGTTAACCAGATTCTTCTGGGGATCTGTCTGAAGTTTACGTTCGCCGGAAGGGCCATTAAAGCCAGGCCGGATGTAAAATAAATGAGGAAAGTTTTTGTCGTGAGGTAATTTGCATTAACGTAGCTTGACCAAACCAGAGGAAGCAAAAAAAACAACAGGATGATAAAGCTCTTCATGACTTAAAGGCTAACTGAGAAAAATAAAAAAGCCAACCCGGGGGTTGGCCTTCTCAAGACAGATATCGTGATATCTGAAGTCAGATATCTAATATCGGTATTACTTACACCAAGGTGCGCTTGGTAAAATTTGGCAAAGCATCTGGCAAGTTGCCGGATCTTGCAGCGGGCACTCGTCACCACCTGGCATACCTGGGTTACCCGGATCTGGTGGGTTGCCTGGATTTCCAGGATTAGAAGAAGCAGCACCAACGTTGATGTCTAATGACTCAGTCACAACACCGTTTGCATCTGTTGCTTTAATTGTTGCTGTACCTTTTGCAACTGCTTTTACCAAACCGTTGTTATCAACAGTCAGGATTGAAGAGTTTGAAGATTCAAACTTAGAAGCAACCGCATTTTTAAGAGTTAATTGTACAGAACCTGATTCAGCAATCGTTGCAGCAGCAGGAACCAGGAATGGTTTCTTAGCTAACAGAGTCTCTGTAGCAGCTAATGCATCGATACGGCAGTTACAAGCAGTTGCAATTGATACTTTCGCACCTGTTGATTGCAATAAAGCTTTAACTTCAGCACCTGTTAATGTTGGGTCCTGAGCTTTTAAGAAAGCTACTAAGCCCGCAACAAGCGGAGTCGCCATTGATGTACCTGAAAGGTTACCGTATTTATCGCCTGGAAGAGTCGACATGATCGCATCGCCCGGGGCAGATAAAGAAACTTTTGCTTTACCGTAATTTGACCAAGATGGTTTTGCATCAGAGCTGTTTGAAGCAGCTACAGTGATCATGTTCGGTAAGCCTGCATTTGCAGGGTAAACATCAGAAGTGTCGTTGTTTTTACCATCGTTAGCCGCCGCTGTTACGAAGATAATTCCTGCAGCCTCGGCTCTTTCCATTGCTTCAACAAGCGGTTTAGCTGTTGAAAGCGGAACAGAAGCACCCCAGCTGGCAGAGATCACTTGAACTTTCTTTTCGATAGCGTAATCGATCGATTTGATCGCGCCTTCTAACTGACCAGAACCGTCAGCACCTAAAAAGCGTAAAGGCATCATTGAAACTTCAGGAGAAATACCTGTGATACCGCCATCAACTAAACCGGTCGCGCCCACGATACCAGAACAGTGAGTTCCGTGACCTGGATTTTGCGCTGAAGTTAAGTCCATTGGATCAGCATCGTTATCACGGAAGTCATAGCCCGGAACTGAGTTCGCAGCTAAATCTTTGTGACGGTAGTCAGTACCTGTGTCGATAACAGCTAAAAGAACGTTTTTGCTACCTTTGTTACCTGCTTTTTGCCAAGCAGCCGGAGCATTCACTTTTGCTAATGCATATTGCTCTTTTAAAGCAGCAGCATCTACCGGTGCTGTGTAAGCACGGATAGTAAAGTTAGGAACAACGTACTCAACGTTGCTGTCTTTCATGATTGCGGCTAAAGCTCGCACTTCATTTTTTTTCGCGATTTCTACTTTAAGTAACTGACCAGGCTGATGAATTGATTTCATCTCAATGCCGGCAGATTCCTGCATGCTCGCGATATTGTTTAAAGCGTTTGTGTTTTTGTATTTAACCAAAAATTCGGCTGCGCCCGATGTTTGAGCGGCTAACAATAAGGCTAACGATACAACGGTGGTGATTTTCATCGAATATTCCCTTCCTTGAAATATACATGGTTCCAACTTAGAACCACTTTGATGGAGTCGATCGTATCCCGACCTTTTTGGAAAAAAACAGGAAAAAATAAATAAACAGTAATTTTACGCACCTAGACGTTGGTTGAGGTCCCGCGTCCGATCGCGGAACGTACATATATATATGTCATATTTTGAAGTTCTCATCTTGTCCGTCATCGAAGGCTTAACAGAATTCATCCCGGTTTCATCTACCGGCCATTTGATTATTGCTTCAGCGCTTCTCAACATTGAACCTACCGATTTTCTGAAAGCTTTTGAAGTGATCATTCAGTTCGGCGCCATCCTAGCGGTGATTTACCTTTACCGTGCCCAGCTGAAATGGAATTTTGAATTTTATAAAAAAGTGACGTTGGCTTTCATTCCTACCGCTATCCTGGGTTTCGTTTTGAAAAATAAAATTGATGAGCTGCTTGAAAGCACAACGGTCGTCGCAATTTCGTTAATCATCGGTGGAATCATTCTGGTTTTTATCGACAACTTTTTGAAAAATCAAAAAGTGCGCGAACTGACCGCGGGTTCATCGGTTGCTATCGGCTTTTTTCAGTCGATCGCCATGATCCCCGGCGTTTCACGTTCTGCAGCCAGCATCATTGGCGCGCGCATTTACGGGCTGACACGCGAAAAAGCTGCGGAGTTTTCATTCATCCTGGCTATTCCTACCCTGGGCGCTGCAACCGCCTACAAAGTTTGGAAGATCCGTCACCTTATCGATGCTTCCAACAGCACCAATTTAATTTTAGGAGTGTTTTTTTCTTTTATCTTTTCAGTTTTGGCTATCAAATTTTTTATTAAAACATTAAACAGATATGGTTTCCGGCCGTGGGGTTACTACCGCATCATCGTCGGAGTTTTAGTTTTGTTTCTGCAGAGGAAAGGCCTCCTATGAATAGTTACCCGGAAGTTATGAATCACATGTTCTTGGGAATTGAATCCTGGAAGCTGGTTACAATTGTTTTGCTGCCGCTGATCCTGTACGCCGTTCGCATCGTGGTTCTGATGGGCTGCTCGAAAATAAAAAAAGCCCAGGTTCACTTCGGCGAAAAATCTTTCTTTCAGTTTTTTCTTGATCAAAAAATCGAAAAGCCGGTCAGCTGGATTGTCGTCAGCTCTTTAGCGTTTGTTATCATTGAGTACTTAAATCTTCCGGTCACTCTTGCGAAGTACGTCATCATCATCGTGAAGCTGCTTCTGATGTTCAATGTTGTCCGCATCTGTTACATGGCGGCTGAAGCCTTCGGGCACTCAATGGAAGAATGGGCTTCTCATACCAATAATCATTTCGATGATCAGCTGGCACCGTTTGCCAGCCGTACTTTAAAAATTTTAGTTATCATTGTCGGCGTGTTAATCGGCCTTCAGAACTTCGGCGTGAATGTAACAGCGTTACTGGCCGGTCTCGGTATCGGGGGTGTGGCGATCGCCTTTGCCGCACAAGATACGGTGGCGAATGTCTTCGGTACAATTACAATTATTTTAGACCGCCCGTTCAAACTCGGCGACACGATTAAAGTTGGCGACACCGAAGGAACAGTCACTGAAGTCGGGTTCCGGTCGACCCGCATCCGTACTTATTACAATTCGATTATTTCAATTCCGAATTCTGTCGTCGCAAAAGAACGCATCGACAATCTGACTTTGCGTGACGGCTGGGTGCGCTTCCGGCAGGTCGCAGGATTTACCTATTCTGCCTCAGTCGATCAGATCCGCGCGTTTTGCGACAACCTTCACTATCAATTAAAGCAGGATGCCGTTGTTGATCAAAACCGCATTGTTGTTGCGTTTAACTCTTACGGCGATTCAAGTTTAAACGTTCTCATTCAGTTTCACTACAAGCTGGATCCTGATCAGTCGGACGCAAAAAAAGTTGAAGACTTTTTAATTTTGATCGCGAATATCGCAGCAGAAAATAAGTTAGACTGGGCGTACCCGACAAGAACTCTTCACGTGATTGAGAGTGAAAAATCTAAGCCGTTGCCGGCACCTGTAGGGCCGAATTAAAGAGACAGAAGCCACTCTTTGTATTCAAGATATTGCGGGTCGTTTTCTTCAGCGGCGATTTGAATTCGCGTTCGCTCTTTTTGATCTTCAACCACACTGCAAAGAAGTTCGAAGCGGCCATTGACCTGTACTAAAAAATAACCGGCGACCCAGTCAGGCAGAGACTCTGTAAAAGAAATTCCGCCTTCAGACAGATCAAGAGTAATCACATCAAATACTTTTTCTGAAGAGCCGATAATTTTGCACGGAACTGAACTTTCATAACGGCTGTGTATGCGCGGATGCTGAACTTTTTGAATTTTTAAAATGTCGGTATCTACCGAAGTATCGCCCTTCATATCCGTACTCGGATAACCGTGCGACTTTCCGTATTTTGTGCGGTTATCGATTCGTAAGAAGTGACTGTTAGCCGCGCTTAAAACCGCGTCCCATTTTGAGTCACCTTTTCTGCAGATCTTCGTTAGCTTCAGTTCGTTTTCAGAGAACGTTAATAGAAGAAGCTTAACTTCACTTTCGGTAAGGTCGTACAACGTCCAAGATTTTAATGCATTATAAAGGGCCCAACTGTGGCTCAATCTTACCTCGCCACATTAGGGTAACGCCATGTTACGGCACTGTCAAAAATGTATACGGCTTAGGTCTTATATAAGCTGGCACGGGTGGGTTTAAGTCTTGCTCTAGTTAAAGGTACCCCCCCATGGCGGCTAGGACTCCCCCCCCACTAGCCGTCTTTTTTTTTCTCTTTTCAATCTTAAACAGCTATTCTGGTCCCGGTGCTAAAACTTTTTTTCTTTTTACTTTTGACTTTACCTCTGACGGCCTTTGCATCGGTTACGGATTCCGCTTCTGCTCCGGCTACGGAGGTCGCTTCCGCTCCAGCTACGAATTTAGCTTCAGCTGAAAAAAAATTTCGTGTTGTCATTGATCCTGGCCACGGCGGCAGTGACTTCGGTGCTGTTCGCGATTCGTTTAAAGAATCAAAGATCGTCTTAGAGCTCGCCAGGCACCTAAAGACTTCACTTGAAGAGCTTAATGTCAAAGATGTGCATCTGACCCGCGAAAGTGATCAAACTCTTTCGTTAAAAGAACGGGTTACAAAGGCTAACGAAATCGGCGCTGATCTTTTTATTAGCCTTCATGCAAATACGTCATCGCAACCCTTGTGGAGCGGAATGGAGTTTTACTTTAACGCCACCTCGCGCCCGGCAGCAGAGGCGGTTCCATTAAAGCCCACCAATAATGAAGTTGTTTCGCAAATCCAAAAAGACTTTCGCCACTATGAAAAAACAGAGAAGAGTTTGGTTTTAAGCAAATCCATGCAACTTGTACTTACGGATTCACGCGAGCAAAAAAGTATAATCAAACGCGCCCCGTTTTATGTGATCGAAAATACCCAAATGCCTTCAATTCTGATTGAAATCGGATTCATTTCTAACCGCCGCGAAGCTCAAAAGTTGATCGACCCGGCTTATCAAAAGGAATTAGCGCAACTGATTGCCAAAGCCTTGATGAATTATCAGTTACGTTACTAGCTAAGTTTCAAAGAAAAGAGTGACAAAGACACCCCGCTGATAGACAAATAGCGGATATGAAACGAAGTGATTCACGTCTGCATAATCAGTTACGCTCAGTTAAATTAACTCCAAATGTTTTAGACTACGCGGAAGGTTCCGTTTTAGTTGAATTCGGCCGCACGCGCGTGCTTTGCTCTGCAAGTTATGAAGCCAAACCGCCGCAATGGCTGAACGGCACAGGCTCAGGCTGGGTGACTGCCGAATACGGCATGTTGCCGCGCTCGACTCACACTCGCATCAAGCGCGAAAAATCACAAACCGGTGGCCGCACGCAAGAGATCTCGCGTTTGGTTGGCCGTTCACTGCGTGCTTGTGTTGATTTGAAATTGCTTGGTGAAAAGCAAATCACAATCGACTGCGATGTGATCAATGCAGACGGCGGAACGCGCACAGCAGCTGTAACCGGCGGATTTGTGGCGCTGTCTTTAGCTCTTAAAAAATTACATGATCTTTCTGAAATCAAAAACATTCCGCTCAAACATTACGTGGCTGCGGTTTCAGTCGGCCTTCACGAACAAAACGGCGTGCTGGCACCGATTCTTGATTTAAATTACGATGAAGATTCTGACATTGGCACTGACATGAACTTTGTCATGACCGATAAAAATGAGTTTATCGAAATTCAAGGCACAGCTGAAGAAGGCACCTTTACCCGTCAGCAACTTTTGGACATGATGGAGCTGGCTGAAGTCGGCTGCCAGGAGCTTTTCCGCGAACAGGAAAAACTGATTTCAGGATTTTTTCCGCTAAAAAGATAGAGGCCCAATTTGGAAATTTGGATCGCGACAGGAAACAAAGGAAAGCTTGAAGAATACAAACTGACTTTAGGAAAAGTTCCGGAGTTTCAGGTTTACTCACAGGCGGACTTACCTCACTTCACCCCAAAGCCGGAAGACGGCGCTACGTTTCTGGATAATGCGCGAATCAAGGCACGATCGGTAAAAGCCCTAAAAAGCGAGCACTGGGTGCTGGGTGAGGATGCCGGTCTTGAAGTGGAGGGCCTAAACAACCTTCCGGGAGTCCACACGGCCCGCTACGCCGGCCCGAACGCCCGCGATTCAGAAAACGTCGCTAAGTTATTAAAAATGGTGCAAATCCGCACAGCCGCCAACCGTAAAGCCCAGTTTAAATGCGTTACCGTAGTTTTAACTCCGGAAAATGAAGAGTGGGTCTTCGAAGGCACATTAAAAGGCAATATATCTACAAAAGTAGCTGGCACTTTAGGATTCGGCTACGATCCGGTTTTTATTCCGGAAGGCGAAACGAAAACGCTGGCCGAACTTGGGCCCGGCTATAAGATTCAAAAATCTCATAGAGCCCAGGCTCTAGCCCAATTTTTAGCAAAACTGAAAGAAACGAACCGAATCTCGTAATAAAAAAGTGCCAGCCACTACAAAGTTTACGCGTTATTTGAAAGTAACAGTTACTACCGAGTTTTTGCGTTAAATCACCGTGACAATGCTCTCTCGGAGCGGTACTTTGAGCGCATCCAAAATCAAGAGGTTTTATGTCGCTTTCGAACTTAAAAATCTTCGCCGGTAATTCTACAAAAGAACTCGCTACTCAAGTTACAAGTTTACTTGGTGAACCTCTTGGACAAAGTAAAGTAAACTCTTTTGCCGATGGCGAAACACAAGTGGAAATTAAAGAAAGTGTTCGCGGTAAACATGTTTTTATCATTCAAAGCACTTGCACTCCGGTAAATCAAAATTACGTTGAACTTTTCATTATGCTTGATGCTTTGAAGAGAGCTTCGTCAGCTTCAGTTACAGCGGTTATTCCTTACACGCTGCCCAGATTCAGGGTTTCTTTAACTGCCCTTTTGATCACTTATTCGCGACACCTACCCTGGCCCGCGCCTTCAAAGAAGAGGTTGGCCAAGGGGCCGATATCGTGACCGTCAGCCCTGACGCCGGCGGTGTCGAAAGAGCCCGTGCTTTCGCAAAACGCATTGATTCGAGCCTGGCTATTATCGATAAACGCCGTTCTGGACCAAACGAAGCCCAGGCGATGCATTTAATCGGGGATGTGACCAATAAAACGGCTGTCATCGTAGACGATATGATCGACACGGCCGGGACCCTTACACAAGCTGTTGACAGCCTACTTAAAAATGGGGCAAAACGAGTGTTCGCTGTTTGTACCCACCCTGTTTTCTCAGGTCCGGCCATTGGCCGAATCAAAGAAAGCCGGCTTGAAAAAGTTCTGGTAACGGACACTATTCCACTAAGTGAAGCAGCGAAAGAGTCCGGTAAAATCAAGGTGATATCTGTCGCCCCGGTTTTAGCGGAAGCGATCAAGCGTATTCACTATCATGATTCCGTAAGCTCGCTTTTCGATTAAAAATTATTTCTGCAAAACGCGGAAAAATAAACGTCGGCTCAAAAGCCGAACAAACAACGATGGCCTCAGACTGCGCATGGTGCGTAGCTTTGGAGGAAGTAGTTAGGAGAAAAAATGAAACAAAGAATTGAACTGAATATCGAATCTCGTAAAGCCGGCCGTGCAGGTGCACGTGGTCTTCGCGTAAACAAAATGGTTCCAGGCATCATCTACGGTGGTGGTCTTGAGAACGCGACTGTGTCTTTACACGTAAATGACATTTTAAAATACAACTCTCGTGCTTACGAGAATGCCTTATTAAACATTAAATCTTCTGACAGCAAATTAAACGGCAAAGTTGCTCTTTTAAAAGAAGTAACTGTTCACCCTTTAACTCGCCAGCCAGAGCACGTAGATCTTTTAGCTCTTGATTTAACTAAAGCGGTACGCGTATTCGTTGAAGTTAAAGTTGAAGGTAAAGCAATCGGTATTTCTGAGGGCGGTTTACTGAATATCGTTTCTCGTCAGTTAGAAATCGAATGTTTACCTACTGAAATCCCTGATGCAATCACAGTTGATGTTACTAACTTGGGTGTTGGTGATTCATTACACGTTTCTGAAATCACAGTACCAAAAGGCGTAAAAATGATTTCTCGTCCAGAGTTAACTGTTGCGGCAGTGAACGAAGCAGAAGAAGAAATCGTTGCAACTCCAGCGGCAGCAGCAGCTCCGGCAGCAGGCGCAGCGGCTCCAGCAGCAGGCGCAGCAGCTCCGGCAGCGGGTGCAGCAGCTCCGGCGAAAGATGCGAAAGCACCGGCAGCGAAAAAATAATTTCAGAATTGAAATATTTGAGTTCCAGAAAAACGGGTTTAATACCCGTTTTTCTTTTTTAGAGGGGTTAAAAAAGATTTTCCACCGCAAGAGTATTTCGAGTTTTACTAATGAAATGCTGAAACAGAATGAGAATCAGCCCTTCACTTCATTAAAAAATAAATATACCATGTTTACATGTTTTTAATCGTCGGACTGGGAAATCCCGGTGCAAAGTATTCAATGAACCGCCACAACATCGGCTTTATGGTTTGTGATTATTGGCTGAAATCCCTGAACGGTTCAGACTACAAAGAAGAATCAAAAGCACTGACGAAAAAATTTAAAATTGAAGACACAGAAGTGCTTTTAGTGAAGCCGCAAACTTACATGAATTTGTCAGGTGAATCGGTTGTGCCGCTTATGAATTACTACAAAATTCCTAAAGAAAACCTTCTGGTCATTCACGACGATATCGACTTACCTTTCGGCACAATGAAGATTCAGCACAATCGCGGCCCTGGCGGCCAGAACGGCGTCAAAAGTATTTCTCAGCAGCTGGGCCACAATGAGTACGCGCGGCTGAAAATGGGCGTGGGTCGCCCGTCCCATCCGGATTTTGCGGTGTCTGACTACGTTTTAGGGAACTTTCCTAAAGAAGAGGCTGTTTTACTGGATCAGTACCTTGAAAAAGCCGCAGACGCCATAGAGAGCTTTATGTTTGATGGTTTAAGTAAAGCATCGACAAAATTTAACGGTGCTGTTAAATTCACCTAAATTTTTCACTTAAATTTCGCTAAGGAATATTATGGCATTACAAGTCGGTATCGTTGGGCTTCCAAACGTTGGTAAATCAACATTATTTAACGCTTTAACTTCGGCTAAGGCTGAGGCCGCCAACTACCCGTTTTGTACAATTGACCCGAATGTCGGTATCGTTACCGTTCCGGATCCGCGCCTGGACAAAATCACTTCTTTTGTAAAACCCCAAAGCGTCGTTCCAACCACGATGGAGTTCGTCGACATCGCCGGCATTGTTAAAGGCGCAAGCCAAGGTGAAGGTTTAGGAAATCAATTTTTAGGAAACATCAAACAGACAGACGCGATCATTCACGTTGTACGTTGCTTTGACGACCCGAACGTTATTCACGTATCAGGAAGCGTTGATCCTGTTCGTGATATGGATGTGATCAATACCGAGTTAATGTTAGCGGACTTCGATACAGTTGATAAAAAGCTAAAACGTATCGAAAAAGCAGCGAAGACATCAACTGATCCAAAGGTAAAAATGGATCTGGATGTCACTCAGCGTTTGCATCAGGCTTTAAACCAGGGAAAGCCGGCCCGTTCAGTTGTGCTGAACGACCTTGAAGCGCCGTACGCACGTGAACTTCATTTATTAACAAGTAAACCGGTGCTTTATGCCTGCAACGTTTCAGATGTTGATTTTGCCGCCGGCGGAAACGAGTGGGTTCGCTCTGTAGAAAAACGCGCAGCCGAAGAAAACAATAAAACAATTTTGATTTGTTCTGCGATGGAAGCCGAAATCGCTCAGTTACCGGTAGAAGAACGTAAAGACTTTCTTGATAGCTTAGGCGCAACAGAGCCAGGCTTAAACCGTCTCATCCGCGAAGCTTACTCATTACTGGGTTTAGCGACATACTTTACCGCAGGTGAAAAAGAAGTTCGCGCCTGGACAATTAAAAAAGGCATGAAAGCACCGCAAGCAGCCGGAGTTATTCATACCGATTTCGAAAAAGGATTCATTCGCGCTGAAGCGTATCACTGCGAAGAGCTATTCGCTTTGAAGTCCGAAGCTGCCGTTAAAGAGGCCGGTAAATACCGTTCTGAAGGCAAAGAGTACGTAGTAAAAGACGGCGACATTCTCTTCTTCAAATTTAATGTCTAAAAAAAACATTTTTGTCATCGCCTCGCTCATACTGGCTTTTGCAGGCACTTCCTGCGCAAGCCTTTTCGGCGCGCGCGGCTGTACCGTCAATGAAAAATCCTTAACCGACCCGAATTTTTCGCTGGAATACAGTCAGTACATTAACTCTTCTTCTACTAAAAAATCCCTCATCATCATGCCACCCACAGGCGGCGTAAACTTCATTGATAAACGTTACGCTAATGAGTTTTGCAGTGCCGGTTATCATGTGTACGTTATCAAATCGTGGACCAATCCTAACAAGTCTTCCGATATAGGCCTTGAGCGCCACCAGCGCGATCACGAACGCGCCCAGGCCTCCATCTCTAAAGTCATTGCAGAAATTCAAACGCCTTTTATAGGTTTATTAGGAACCAGCCTCGGCGGCATGTACGCGGCTGTCGCAGCCAATTACCAGGATAAAATCAATGCAGTGTTTTTAATTGTTGCCGGCGCACCGGTAACCGAAGTTATTGTGAAGTCCGACCAGGATGTCATGCAAGAGCTGCTTAAACGCCGAAAAGAAAAATTCGGATATAAAACCGACGATGAGTATCTGCAGGCACTTGAAAAAGCCTTCTTCCTCGAGCCAATGAAGTTAGGCGAAAAATATAAAACAAAAGACATCGGTATGGTGATCGCCACTCAGGACGAAAAAGTTCCCACTAAAAATCAAAAAGCATTAGCGGACTTTTTTAAACCGAAAAAAGTTATAACGTATGAGAGTTCCCACTTGTGGGGAATCGTGAAACCCTGGCTTTTCTCTTCTGATGAGATTATTGAGTTCTTCGACGAGAGCAGCAAAAAACACATTCCATAAAAAAAGCTGCTGGAAAACCAACAGCTTCTTCAATTTTAAATTGAAACCGCTCGGCCAGTTACGGCGAAGTCGCCGGCCATTCTTCTTTTAAAGAAACCGGTTCTTTCAAGTTGATTTGATTTTTACTGATCAGCCATTGCGACGACTTTAAATCAAACTTCTCATCGTAAAGCTTCTGATACGCCAGGTAAAAATTGATAACGCGTTTTACGTAAGTCCGTGTCTCGTTAAACGGAATGTGCTCAATGAATATGTCGTTATCAAGCTCAAGATTACCGGCATTTTTAAAATTACGCAGCCAAAGCTTCACACGGTGCGGCCCACCGTTATAACCGGCAGCCACCAGATTAATTTGCTCGCCCAGCTCATCTGAAAGTTTTTTAAGATAACTTGCACCATATTGAATAGCGAAGTCAGGTTCAAAAAGTTTATCAGCACTGTATTCATCTTTCAAAAGCGTCGCCACTTTTTTTGAAGTGTAAGGCATAAACTGCATCAAGCCTACGGCCCCCACCGGGGAAATGGCGTCAGTTTTAAATTGCGTCTCGGCTTTCATGATTGACCACACCAAATACTTATTGATCTTCTGCTTGTCAGCCTCTTCGCGGATTTTACCTTCAAACGCACGCGGAAACAGAGAGCGCCATAGAATCTCTTCATCTTGCAAGTTCAGTTTTTTGCTGGAAACATTCCCCACCCGTTGCATCAATTGAATGGCACGGTTGTAAAATTGTTTATCCAAATAGTACTGAGCCAGCGGTATCACATCGCTCTTCGTTTTCAGATTTTTTTCAACCTCGTACAAGTGCCACTTCGCTAAATCGCGGTAGCCCCACTTCGTTAAAGTATCGGCCCACGCCAGTTCCGCTTTTAAGGCTTCCGATGAGTTAACCTTAATACCTTCTGTATCATTAGATTCTAATACCGCATTCTCTTGATTCACTAAATTAACAGGCGCGGCTTCTTCAGTTTCAAAAGCATCAATGTAACTTTGATAAGTATTCAGCAAATCCTCAGGGCGAGAGCTTAAATCCGGCAAAAGATACTGCCCGCGACCGAAGCGAATGGTGCTCAGCTGGCTTTTCATCATGTCGTTCACGGCGGCGCTTTTGTTCGCTTCAAAGCGCAGCCACGCCAGGTGGTTGTAGTAATTGAAAAAGCGTCCTGTCAAAACCGGTAAAGCCAGCTGACGGAAGTGATCAAGAGCCATCATCTGGTTGCCCAGAGCCCATTCTGTCTGCGCCAGCCAGTACATGTTTCGCGCTTTATCGCGTGTCCATGAAGCATTTTGTTTAAAGTAGTATTCAGCCTGCTCGTAGTTTTTATTTAAATAATGGCACCAGGCACGTAACCACGTTAAGTCGTCATACTCGTTAGACTTAACTTTGCGGTTATGGGATTTATGCGCAGGAATCAATTTTTCTAAGATAGCAATCGCATCTTTGTAGCGCTTCATCTGATAAAATAAAAACGCTTTCTGAAACTTCAAATCATTAAGGCGTTTTGATGCGCTTTGCGTTTTAATCACATTGTTAATAATTTCTTCAGCTTTACTCTGCTCTCCCGCACG
>JAJFMT010000040.1 GCA_020696855.1 Pseudobdellovibrio sp. | reverse complement strand
GCCGCTACTTTGTCGTGTGGGGTGGTGCAGGGGAAATCAATGCATCAGGAGGCGTTTACGATTTACTAGCGGATCAGTGGATAAGTGTTCCCACAGAGAATGCGCACCAAGGGCAGGTGGGTTTTGCCACAGTCGAACATAATGGCGGGCTACTGTTGTTCGGAGGTTTGTTTGGTGAACAACAAGTCAGCTCAGCTTTTTCGTTATTTGAAATTAACGACTAATAACTGACGAAATCTGCCACCATAACTTCCAAGTGTCGTATGGCGACCTCACATCAATAAAGAGCCTCTTGTAAAACACGTCCCTGAACGTGCTTAGGAATCTCTACTCCCATCAATTTATAAATCGTCGGAAGCTGATCCACGTGCGAAATCGGCTCTTTAAAAGCATAGCCTTTCTTCACTCCGGGGCCCCATACTAAGAAGGGCGTCCACATGCATTTATTTTTCAGCGGATCAATTGACTGCTTGTATCCGGTTGTCAGCGGAGTGCTGAAAACCTTTCCGCTCGCATCAGCCTCTTCGTACCAGAAGTAATTTAATTTTGCTTCGAGCACTAAATCACCAATCCGGTCCTGTGGCAGTCGGTAAACATCTTTGGCATCTTCCCACTTAACCGCCTTCACGAGCGGGCTTTGGCCGTTTATATCTTTTAATGCGGTCAGAGTTTTTATGACTTCGTCACGAAGCTTTTCGAATTCGGGGCCGGAGCCGCGCTTCCAGTTACCATCTAAGCCATTCGGGTTGATATAAACGTGGAGCATTTTCATATAGACAACTTTTGTGTTCTTCCAGTCAATTTTTGCTTCACCGGTTTTCGGATCGACCGTGAATTTAAGCCAGCCTTTTTTTGCGAATAAATTATTCAGATGAACTAACCGATGTAACGGGCAGACTCCGTGATCTGAACTAAAAACAATAACGGTGTCGTCATCTTTTTTAGCCATGGCTTCGCCAATGATGGCGTCTAATCCCTGATACATTTCCAAAATATCGTTCATCGCGGCCTCAGCTTTTTTAGGATTGTAGCCTTTGCGCGTTTTGTCTGTATCACCGTGCCACCAGCGGCTCTCCAGCATTTGATTTGGTGTATAGGTATCTTGAATAAAAACATCCGGCTTAAATTTTTCGGGAATATAGGCTGCGGCCCTGCGGTGCCAATCTAGCGACATTCGTACTTCATCCATCGAAACTCGCTTATCTTCATTTTCGAAAATAAGCTGCGGTGGCCAGTTGTCTAAGTGATCAATCATAGGCCCCACACCCTTAGTGAGTTCTGTGGCCACTTCACCGGGCTCGGTATTGAACCGGTTTAAGCCGTTAAACAAAACGCGAATTCTGAAACTTCCGTTATCCCACACTTTAATTGGGCTGAATTTTACGTGAGACGCGAAAGTGGATTCCTTAACTTTCAATTCAAGAGGTTCCCATTCGCTCCATTCACCAACTTTGGCAGTAATAAATTTTTCTCCGAGCTTTAATGCGACTGTTGACTGACTTTTAGATTTGAATTCAACCTGAATAGGAAGTTCCGCGCCATGGGCTTTCAGAACGGCCTCAGTCAGTTTTCCTTTATTCTCGGTCGGAACAAATACCGTTAAAGGTTCACCCAGGAAAAATAATTTGAAAGCATTACCTAACTTTTTTCGTTTTTCTAGCATTGATTCGGATTCGAAAACAATATTTGTAGAATCAGTACCCCAGTTGCCCCATCTTCCTTTCACAACAGTTGCGGGAATCTCGGGCGGGGTAGAGCCCGGTATTGAGAGTAAGAATATTTTTTTTCCTTCATTGAATAGTGTTGTCCAAATTGGAGGTACGCGCTTCGTGATTGAAGAAAACCCCGGTGCCGATGGTTTCGCTAATGGCCGTCCTTCAATGTGCATTGGCCCGTCGGCTATTCCGTGAACGTCAGGGTGCGTGCCCGTTAATAGAGAGGCAAAGTTTATTGGCGTATGAGAAGGGAAGTCCGGTATTGAATATCCATGTGCGCCTTCGGTCATCATTTTCAGAATATTTGGTAGCCGGCCTTGGCGAGCCCACTGGTACACGTTGAACTGTTCGTCTTCAGCACGCATTCCATCCGGAATAAACCAATAAAGTTTTTTAGCCGGCCGCACGCTTTCCCGTGAAGCTGCCGGCGGACTTAATTTCATTTTGTTCAGTTCGGATTTTAAACGGAATGCTTCCTGAGGGTGTTCATTAATTATATTTTTTAGTTCCCCCGGATCGTCCGCGATATTATAGAGTTCTTCCTGGTTGGTGCCGACAACATACTTCCATTTTTCGTCATAGATCGCGTCTGCATTTGCACCGACCGAGTGGCCGTATTCATGCGTTTGAACAGTGCCGTTTTTATTAGGAACCAAGCTGAAGCCGTCAATATTTTTCGGCTTCTTGATTCCGGTGAGGTCTAAAATTGTGGGTACGATGTCAACTGACAGAACCCTTTCTTTAATTCTGGCAGGTTTTACTCCCGGATAATGAATGATCAGGGGTACATGCAGGTCCTTCCGCCAAACGGAACCATGATAGAACATGTTTTTTTCACCGAATGCCTCTCCGTGATCGGCTGTGATCACAATGAGTGATTCGTCGTATATGCCGGCGTCTTTAAGGGCCTGGATAAGCTTTTTTAGTTTGTCATCAACTCCTGCAATGGCGCCATCGTACAGCGCTCTTACACAGTCTACATTTTCTTTTTTAGTTACATCGAATGCCTTGTTCCATGCTTTAGCCCATTTCTCAAATAACGGGTCTTCCTCATCTGTCTCCGGCAAAGGGGGTACTCTTGAATTACAGTTGCTGAACATAGAGTTGAAAGGAGCTTCTGATATATAAGGTTTGTGCACAGCCATAGTGTGAAGAAAGTAGAAGGTCGGTTTAGATTTGTTCTCAACAAGAGTTCTTTGAAAGTAAGGCAGGGCAGGATTTTTGAAAACGTTCGTAGCATTCAATTTGTTAAAGCCGCGGCCGAAACCCAACAGGGGATTAAGAAATCTGTTATCGAAAAGATAATGAGCTTCAGTATGATAACCTTCAGCTTTCATAATTTCGGCTATCGTTTTCACATCGGCTCTTAAAGTCTTACTTTCTTCATCCATTCGAAGCACGCCATGATGATACGGAAAAAGTCCCGTAAACATTGACATATGAGAGGGCGTGGTAAACCCGCCCTGAGACCACGCGTTTTCGAACACGAGGGCATCATTCGCGGCGTATTCCTTTAGGAAGGGTGTGGTGTCGCGATTGTAGCCGTACAAGCTCATGTGTTCGGCTGATAAAGTGTCGATGGATATTAAAAACACATGTTTTGCTTTTCTTACTTCGGCTTTAAGCGAATGAGGGCACAGCAAAAATACAGCGAGCAAAGCGCACAGGAATGAATACTTCATTTTTAACCTCTGGAGAATCAAAGAATAGTTGAAAATGAGTTAAAGTATACAATTTTTGTAGGTGCATGATGCATAATGGTTCGCGCCACCGGGTTTGCTGAAACGGTTTTACATCCCTCTCCGATATTTGTCATAACGACTCAAATTGAGAACATTTAGGCCCCATTGAGCAAATAGAAATAGATCAGCTGGCCCGGGGTATGCATTGTCATCCGTTATAACAGGAGTTTCATTATGAAAAAGTTTTTTATTATTATCTCTCTGATATTTACAGGAGCTTACTCTCAAGCTGAAGTGGAAATTCAAAAATCACTGTTGGTTGTAAGCTCAATTAATCCTTCCAAGGCTTTTCACATCAATCTTAAATTTTCTCGTTCAGTCGAAACAGATCCTCAATACGACGTAGAAGGAGAAGTTATTGTGACTGAGACAATTCTTAATAGCTCGTGCCCAAGTATACCTGCCGGCATATACAAAACCACGTCGCAAAAAGTTACTCTTGAAAATGGAACCGGGATATCAAATCTGCACTTATCATCGGTGTCTGGACCGGTATCTTTCAGTATGATTATTCCAAGAGCGTTTGTGACATTCGATAATGTTTCAGGGCTTTTGCAAGTTGAGCACGTTCAGGGCTACCACTGCTCGAATCCTCTATTTCAAATCCTTTGATTAAAAAATTGAAATTTACTAAAAAGGTACCAGCCGTGCGCTTCCCGCGCACGAATGTCTTCAGGCGAGAAGGCTTTAGCATCTGACGCTAGCATCGGTTTCAGGTGCTCTAAAATTATCTAAGAAAAGACAGTAAACACCTTTGCAAATAACCCTGCGCTGGCGCCAGGTGCTGTAAATTTCAATTAAACTTGGCCGCTTTAAAAACCCCTGAGACCTAGGTCTTGAGTCTGATTAAATTCTATTACTTATTTTGATTCCTTACATAGACTGATTGTGAACCCAATTTGTGAGGATAAATGGACCGAATTATAAGTATATTAATTTCGATTACTTTAACCTGCCTTTTAGCACTTTATTCAGGATGTTCCGGCGGAGCCGCAACAGATAATTTAGATGACATTATCGGATCGCCAACACCTTCACCATCACCGACGCCGGGGCCGTCACCGAGTCCAACTCCTTCACCATCTCCTAGCACCGGAGCTGACGACACGTTCTACATCACAACGTCGGGAAGTGTTTCTGATGCATCTTATGTGCATCTGTCTACAAGTTTTTCTACCCCGTGTTCAATTGCCAGCTCAGCTACTTCAAGCCAAGATATTGTCTGTTACGTAAATATGCCGGAAGCGGATGTTACTAAGCGGGATTTGCCTTTGGTTTACCACGTGCCTCCGGGGATGTGCCGATATCTAAGCAGACAAACTTTCTGGTTTTACAATGAAGAAGTTGGAATCGGTCCGACTTCATTGAATTTCAGTGTTTCTAAAACAGTTACAGAAGATGCAAGTGGAACTCAGACGGTCTCTTATTTGACGGATTTTGACTGTACGGTGAATGGCAATCGAGATGATGGGTGCAATGACCAAGTGGAAATCTATGCACGTGTTAAAACCGACGGAACAATACTGCATGGTTGTATTTACGACCAATCTGAATCAACTGATGAAGACAGGCATAACTGCTGTTTAGGAGATTACACCTATAATGTAACTACGATTACCGAACTAACGCAGCCCTCAGGAACCACTATAACTTCAGCAACAAGTACAACTGAAAATAAATCCTGGGGTGGAAGCGTCGGTGAATGTATCGGCGGTGCAGGCCGTAGCTCTTGGACATCGCATGATGAAGATGGATACCCTACGGGTATCTTCGAAGAGGCTGAAAATGGAGTAACACAGACTTACACAATTAAAAATCCGAATGCTGTTCAGAAGTTGGTAACTACTGCGCGTTCTTTACATACCGCAAACTATTACGATGTCGCTGGTGTTAGCACTGATCACACTCATACCGGTTATGTGGCTTCGGCAACGACTTCGGTTAAGCCATACTATTTAGATCCGATTGACGATCGCGATGGAACGGCGATAACAGAAGGAAACGACGCGTACACGTTTATATGTATGGATGAAGGTTATGAAGCTATCCATCGTATCAAGGTTTATGTTCGCGAATTTGATACAAGGGCAGACTACGACCAGTACATTTCATCGAGCGGAGTTATTTATAATCCGGATCTACGAGGATTGAGCGCCCCAGCGAGCTGCATAGGTTTATTCGGACCTTGTAACGATTATTACGACAGCGATGACTTTCTTAGCTGGATTTTAAATCGAGCATCTTACGATACGGTGACAGTAAGCGACCGCGATCTTAACTTTCCGTACTTAAAGTATAATGATTAGTTTTCCTTAAAACTTGTAGCTCACTCTTAAAGCTAAAACATTCGAAGTCGAAACCGAGGGGTCAAAGGTCACAGTGGTGGCCCCTTGCGCCTGTAGATAAGTTCTTAACTGATCCGTATAAGCTGAAGCCACGTTATGGCGTGTGATCTGATAAAACGCCTCCAATCCGTAATTCTTGTAAAGAATCATCCCTGTACCGGCCTGAACCGTAAGGCCGCCTGGCTCTACCAAATCAACAATGTCTTTTCCTGACAAAAGTTCATACCCAACGCCCGCGAAAAAATAGTACGGCGTCTTGTCGGCAGCTTGTTTTGCGTACGCCGCATTGGCCTGAAAGTTTAAAGTCATAATCGTTGAATAATTTGCGCTTCCGAAATTCATTGTTGTTGCCAATGTTCCGGTAAAGTAACTTCCGAAGTTATCAAATGGCATTTGCATGTATTGCATCGATACGCCAAGGTTCTGATAATTAGAAGACTTTGATTTAATATCTCTTGCAGTTCCATCGATGTTGGCCTTTGCCGTGGTCGAGAATATTTGCGAATACAAAGCGCCGCCGATAAAAAGACCGTTGACGCCGGTCAAAATTTCTTTTGATTTTTCGGTGGGTCTTTCCGTCGGTCGTTCAGGTGTTTTCTCTACGGGTTTTTCCGGAGGTTTTTCAGCGGGTTTTTCTGCCTGAAGTGCAGGGGTGACATCAATAATTTTGTCGGGTTGCTGAGCCACAGGTTTCGTAGCAGGTTTTGTCGCAGGCTTTGTGGTTGGTTTTGCAGCCGCAGCGTCCGCTGCTTGGGCGTTATGTAAATTCAGTAAGAAAACAAAAAAGAAAACCTGAAATATCTTTGGCATCTTTGACCTCACAATTTCTTTCATGTTCTGCGTATAGATTCTCACAACCACTTTGATAAAATGAGATCATGTTTTCTGCAGTGAGGCCAGAACTAGAGTTCCTCTCTGCCTTACTCCCTCAACTTAGGTCGCGGTCTGAAAATTAAACCGGATTACTTGAATTCCACAAGCGCCGGGAAATTTACAAAAATTACCGGCTCAGACTGCTCATAAGTATTCAAAATCATTGACGTTTTGGTGTCCTTGACGGAGTGATCGCCAGTCGTTAAAGTAGCTTAACCACGGTGACCTCTGTCACTTCAAAAGGAATCTCAATTTTAATGGAACCTCCCTTACCCAATTTAACCGAAACTCTTTTCTTTGTTTTCATTTCGTTAGTACTTGTTTTCTTAAACGGCTTTTTTGTCGCAGCCGAATTCGCCATCGTTAAAGTCAGAAGAACCCGCCTCAAAGAACTTGAAGGCCAGGGCATCGGCGCCGCTCGCGTTTCTATCATGATGGTCGATCAGCTTGATGAACATCTTTCGGCAACGCAGTTGGGAATCACACTTGTCAGCTTAGCGCTCGGGTGGGCCGGAGAAGAAAGTTTCTATAACTTAATGTACTACGCTTTTCCTGCACAGGCAGCGGCGAACAGTGCGCAGTTTCATGCCATTGCATTAGGGGCTTCGTTTTTTGTAATCACATTACTTCACGTCGTTTTAGGAGAGCTTGTTCCGAAAAGTATGGCCATTCAGCGCGCAGAACAGATGACTCTTTTGGTGGCGCGCCCTCTTCGCTGGTTTTTTGTAATGGCTAAACCGCTGATCATCGCTTTCACCGCCATGGCGAATCTTATTTTGCGTCTCCTCGGTTTCAAAGGAGAAGAAGATACGCATTTGTCAGAAGAAGAATTGAAAATGGTTTTGCAGGATTCTCACGATGAGGGTGTTATCACTGATAGCGAAGCGCAAATTATCAGACGCGCTTTTGAATTCTCTGATAAACGCGTGCGCGACATTATGATTCCTGAACCAGAAGTGCAGATGTTAAAAATGGGTTCAACTTTTGATGATAATTTCAGGATGACTCAGAAGCGGATGTATACGCGCTTCCCGCTGGTCAAAGGCTCATTTCAGGATGTGGTGGGGATTGTCCATATTAAAGACGCTTTCTTGCGGCTGAAATCGGTCGACGACAATTCCATATTTACGTTAGCGGCCAGACCGGCCATCTATGTTGACCCTGCATTACGGCAGGACCGTCTGATGAAAGTTTTAAACGAAAAACGCACTCACATGGCGATCGTTCGTGACCCGCAAACAAAAGAAAATCTCGGCATCGTGACGTTAGAAGATATTTTAGAAGATCTTGTCGGCGATATCGTCGACGAACACGGAAATTAACGGCTTCGGTCAGAAACTAATTTTTCGATTACCTGTGAAAAGACACTGACAGGCTGTGCCCCGCTGACAGCATATTTTTCTGCAAACACAAAAAACGGAACGCCTTGAGCGCCGTAAGAGTGCGCTTCAGATTCTTCGGCCAGCACTTCGTTTTTAAAGTTATCGGATAAAAGTATTTTTTCACCTTCATCACGGTTTAAGCCTATAGATGCCACGAGCTTTAACAAATTTTCTCGGTCAAAAATATTTATTTTTTCGGTAAAGTAAGCCCGAAAAAATACGTTCAGTAATTCAAGCTGTGCGCCCTTTCCGGCCGCCCACAGAACAAGGCGGTGAGCATCGGTCGTATCGCCGTAAAGTGTGCCGTGAAGGTCATACTTGATTCCGTCCTGAGCTGCCATTTCCTCAACGTTTTTTTGCATCTTTAAAACGGCGTCTTCAGTTAGGTTGAATTTTGCAGCTAAGGCGGTTTCAACTTTTTCTGTGCGGCTTCCAGGTGCCAAGCGAAAAGCTTTATGGATGATTTGGTAGCGCCCTTTAAGATCGGAAGAATCTAAAGCCTTCACCAGTCTTGCATGACCCAGTCGGCAGTAAGGGCAAATGATATCAGACCAAATGTTAATCTTTATTTGAGAATCCGTTTTTTCCACTTCAAAAATATAGCCGCAGAACTCTCGCCAAATCAATTCTGTTCTCTTTAGTTAAGACGGGGCAATGCAGCTAAAACGCAGGCCTTTAGCAAGTGAATTAAAGTTAACATTTGAAGTTGTCTGACCTGCTCATTTGTTATTATATTTGTTGAGCAATAAAGTAGGATCTATCAAGTTTACCAACGAACAACTTTTAAAGAAGTATCAGGACGCGATGGCTAACGCCAGCATGGGTTTCAGCCATCTGGATTTAGCCAGCGGCAAGATCCACTGGGATGAGAACTGGCGCAAACTTTATGAATTGCCGGAAGGCAAGTTCGAAGGCTCCCTTGAAGAGTGGTTTCAGTTTTTGCATGCCGATGATCAGGAAAGAGTACAGGCCTATTTTCAGCAGTTTCTTCAAAGCGATGCCAAAATTGACATCTTTTACCGCATCGTTCTTAAAAGTGGCGGTGTAAAACGGATTCGCGCAAGCGGCGCCCGCATCATGACCAATGGAGTTCTGACTGGTTTTGAAGGGGTTTGCTGGGAAGACATTTCGCCGATGCTGCTTCAGTATGATGTGAAGAATTCCAATAATTTTACAAACTCAGTTTTAAATACAATTCCTGACCCGGTTTTCGTAAAAAACGACAGACACGAAGTGATCTACGCGAATGAACAGTATGAAAAATTCGTAGGCATGAAAAAAGAAACCTTCGTCGGAAGAAGCGATTATGAGTTTTTTCCGAAAGAGCTAGCTGATAGATTCTGGAAGCAGGATCAAGACGTTTTTGAAGCGCAAGCGCCGGTCGAAGACGAGCAGGTGGTCGTTGATGGCGCCGGACGAAGTCGCCTGGTTTTAACTAAAAAGACTCCGTTAAGTGTTTCTGACCATGAAAAAATTCTTGTGGGAATTGTGCGCGACATTACAGAGCTAAAACAAATTCAGGCTTCGCTATTGGCGCAATCCAAAATGGCCGCTCTCGGCGAAATGGCTGCGGGTATCGCTCACGAGATTAATAACCCACTGGCGATCATTCACGGAAAAGCTCTTTTGCTAAAAGACAAATCAACGGATGAACGCGTGATTGCAGGGCTTGATATGATCGAGCAAAACTGTGTCAGGATTGAGAAAATCGTCCGCTCACTGAAATCTGTTTCCCGTAATTCGAGTAGTGATCCGTTTGAAGAGGTTTCGGTTATCAGTCTCGTTGAAGAAGCCTTTGTTATTGCAAAAGAGCGTTTTCGTGAAAAGCGTCTTGACCTGAATGTAACCATAGAAAAAGGGATTACTGAGTTTGACCGGACACGGGCGCGTTCTGCAGAGATCGTGCAGGTGCTGGTGAATTTGCTGAATAACTCTTTTGATGCGATTCAGGAATCCGGCGGGTGGGCGCGTTTGGGCGTCAGCCTCGACAACGGAAAGTTTTTGATTGAAGTGGTCGATTCCGGCCCGAAAATTTCACCTGATGTGGCCGGCCGCATGATGGAGCCGTTCTTTACGACTAAATCTTCCGGAAAAGGAACGGGCCTGGGCCTCAGCGTTTCGCGGCAGTTTATTGAGAATCACGATTCGAAGCTGACTTACGACCCAACCAGCGCCAATACCAGAATTTATTTTAAACTAGTTAAACTCTGAGAATTCACGAACTAAACAATATTCCTCTATCGAAAATAAGAGACTTAGCCGCAACAGCGGTGAAAAAAATTCAAATTTATTGCGGGGACCATGGCGATCGTATAAAAATATCTTCTTACAAATCACGATTGGTAGAAGACAATGAATCAAGTAGCGCCTATTAAAGCAGATGTTCTTATTGTTGGTGGTGGAGTTATTGGGTTGGCCTCGGCTTACGAGTTGAGCCGCGCCGGTGCAAAAGTTGTTGTGATCGACAAGTTTGAACCGGGCTATGGTTGTTCTTACGGAAATGCCGGATGGATCACGCCTTGTTTTGCGATGCCGCTGCCTATGCCGGGAATGTTATTTAAATCTTTCAAATGGCTTCTTGATCCTGAGAGTCCTCTTTACATCAAACCGGAATTAAGCCCGACACTCATCAGCTGGCTTTTGTCTTTTATGGCGTCGATGACTCAAAAGAAAATGCTTCGTTCAGTGGATGCGTTAACTCAAATCTCAATTCAAAGTTTGAAACTTTATCAGGAGCTGGCGGCTAACACTGATAAACCTTTTTCGTTCGAGCAAAAAGGTTTGTTCATGGTGGCGCAGTCGGATGACGGTCTCAAATACGCCAAGCAGGAAATGGAACTGGTTTCACGTAACGGTATTCCGGGCAAACTCATGCTGGAAGAAGAAGCCCGCGCGTTTGAACCATCGCTGACAAAAAGAATTAAAGGCGGCGTCTTCTTCAGTCAGGAAGCCCATGCAGAGCCGCTGCAGGTAACCCAAACCCTTGCTCATGAGGCACAGAAACTCGGTGCTGTTATTCTTTCGAAAACAGAAGTCATTGATTTTAAACTGGGTCCGAACGGTGTAACTGCTGCGCGCACAACCCGTGGAATGTTTGAAGCCGATCAGTTTGTATTAGCAACAGGTTCATGGTCCCGTCATATCGGCCAAACGCTGGATCTGAAAATTCCGGTATTGGGCGGTAAAGGTTATGCCATTATTACTGACCCGCTGGGCCCGAACCCGCAACGCCCAATGATGCTGGTTGAAAAGAAAGTGGCTGTCACTCCAAGAAACGGCACATTACGCTTAGCCGGCACTTTAGAGCTGGTTAATCAGGACGAAACGTTTACCACACGCCGTGTGGAAGCCATCGTTCGCGGTGCCCGTGAATTTATGAATGTTCCTGAGAGCATCCGTTATCATGAGATCTGGCGAGGTCTTCGCCCTTGTACACCGGATGGTGTGCCTGTGATTGGCCGTACAAAACGCTACCCGAATATGTTGCTCGCAACCGGTCATCAAATGTTGGGGCTTCAGTCTGCTACAGGTACCGGTAAGTTAGTGGCGGATTTAGCACTGAGAAGAACTCCGGATGTGGATCCTAACCCGTTCCGCGCTGACCGGTTTTAAAGAAAAGAATTACTATGCCGCATTTGCGAATCCGCGCTTTAAATGACGAAGCTGTAAAGGCATTAAGTAAAACCTTGCCGGCTGAACTTTCAAAAGTTCTTAACACGTCTGAAGACAATTTTACTGTCGAAAAAATCGCAACTACATTTTACCGCGCGGGCGCTGCAGTTGCAGAAGCGCAGCTGGACCCGATGGTTGAGATTCTTTGGTTTGAACGGGGAGCCGAAGCTCGGGACGCCGCTGCTAAGAAGGTGACCGAGCTTGTTAAGGCGCATTCGGCGTCAGAATTTATTTCGGTCGTATTTATTAATATTCCAAAAGACAACTATTTCGAAAACGGAAAACATTTTTAGTTTTTATTTCGGTTAAAAAGCCAAACGCAAACCAAAACCGATCAACGCGATGGCCGTTATGGTTTCAATCACCCGTCGCACCTGGGGTTTTTCAAGCTGAGGTTTGAAGTAACCCACAAAAACGCCGATCAGCATCAACCAGACAATACTCATTAAGATGTGTCCGCCCGAAAGCAAGATGGACTGCAAAAAAATATTTTCTTGCGGATTAATAAACTGCGAAAGAAATGTAACATAAAATACAGCCACTTTCGGGTTCAGAATATTCGTCATGAGACCTGTCCGAAATTCAGAAACGGCGGATTTTTTTACCGGTAAAGCCGCACCGTCACCGGCACCTAACGTAGTCGCATTTGCCAGATAGGATTCATACAAAGCCTTGCCGCCTAAATAAATCAAATAAGCGGCTCCGGCAATTTTTAAAGCCGAATACAAATGCGGAGAAGTTTGTAGAATTGCCGACAGGCCCACAGACGAGAGTGTTGCGTGCACGAGCAGGCCCAGGCAAATTCCGGAAATCGTAGCAACGAGCAGCGTTCGGTTGCCGTCAATAGCACTTCTCAGTACCAAAGCGGTGTCTGATCCAGGTGTAATCGTCAGGAAGAAACACAAAATAAAAAAGGTTCCGTAGTTGGGCTGAATAACTGCTCCTCATTTAAACTTTAATCCTTAAGCACAAATGCGGCAATTGTTTTGCAGATTTGGCGGATTATCATGATTTATCAGTGCTATTCCGGACAACCTGACATAAGATTTCTGTGGAATCCAAACCTAAAAGAGAGCCCTATTTTGAATTTAGCAAATGACCTGAAAACCAAGCTGAAAGCCGCTTTCAACCTGGAAGACTTCCGTCCGGGGCAGTTTGATATTATGAATGCGGTGTTAACCGGAAAAGACGCATTGGCTGTTCTTCCCACCGGTGGCGGAAAGTCATTGTGTTATCAGTTGCCGGCTGTTTTTTTAAACAAGCTTGTGATCGTCGTATCTCCGCTGATTGCTTTAATGAAAGACCAGGTTGCAGCCTTAGAAAAACGCGGGATTCCGGCCGGCGCACTTTACTCCGGCCAATCGGAAGATCAAAAGCGGGAAGTCTTTGCCAAAATAAATAAAGGCGGAAGTTTTATTTTGTACCTTTCTCCAGAGAGAGTACAAAAAGAAGGATTTCAGAAGTGGATTATGCAGCGGCCGATCGGGCTGTTTGCCGTCGATGAAGCACACTGTGTTTCGCAGTGGGGCCATGACTTTCGCGCTGAGTATGCCGAACTGAAAATTTTAAAAACTTTGCGGCCGGATGTACCGGTTCTGGCGCTGACGGCCTCTGCGACGCCGACAGTGCTGGATGACGTAGCTAAAAATTTAAATTTAGTTAAGCCTCAGCGTCTGGTTCACGGGTTTTACCGTTCTAATCTTTATTACCAGGTTGAAAACTGCGAAGATGAAAATGAAAAATACGCATGGCTGCTACAAAGTATAAAGCAGTTTCCTGAAGGGCGCGTTTTGGTTTATTGCGGGACCCGCAAAGTGACTGAAGAAGTTGCCGCTTTCTTGCAAAGCCGTTTTGAGAAAGTAAACTGCTATCACGCCGGCATGGGAACAAAAGACCGAACCCGCATTCAGGAAGCGTATGTCGGCGGAGATTTGCGAATTCTTGTCGCTACCAATGCCTTCGGAATGGGGATTGACCAACCGGATGTGCGTTTAGTGGTGCATTTTCAGATGCCCGGAAACATCGATTCACTTTATCAGGAGATGGGGCGTGCGGGTCGTGATGGTGCTGCTTCGACTTGTCTGATGCTGTATTCGAAAAAAGATAAAGGGCTGCAATCATTTTTTATTCAAAGTTCAGAAGCGGATCAGGAAATTAAAAAACTGCGCTGGAGAAATCTGGATGCTTTGGTCAGCTACAGTGAAGGCGGTGAGTGCCGCCATGCCGAGATTTTAACTTATTACAAAGATGCGCAAAGACTGAAAAAATGCGGTCACTGCGACAGTTGTGATCCGTCTTCGCAAAGAAAAGTACTTTACACAGCAGCAGTGCCGGGCTTCGCTGTTCGCTCCGCTGTGAAAACGGCTTCTCCTAAAAAGCACAAGTTTGTCGTGAACGACGAGCTGACGCCCGATCAACAGATTATTTTTAAAGCCCTGAAAGACTGGCGAAAGACAAAAGCCAACGAACTGGATGTGCCGGCGTTCGTCATCTTCGGAGATAAAACACTGCGTGAGCTGGCAAGAAAAACTCCGGTCACAACGGGCGAGCTCGGAAATATTTATGGTATTGGTGAATCTAAGATTGAAAAATTCGGGAAAGAGCTGGTCGATCTCATCACCGGTTATTGAAATCCGATCCGTAGTCAGATAACTATCAAATGAAAAAGGCCCGGACTATGCCGGGCCCAATTCGGTTCAAATTTACATCGATCTTCCCCCTATGAAAATCATATGTTTTTGTAGTTAAGGCTGGGCTACTACTGTGGATACCGGACAAAATCTCAATTGGGCGTGCATTTTCCCACTTGAGTCTACATTCCAAAAATAATCCTGAAGGCGTGAATCAAACAGCGGAACGCGGTCGATATCGCCATCACTGTCAATGTCGGCATAGATATACAATAATTCCTGACTGACGTTAATGAATTTAGAAGTGCCTGAAATACGCTTCATGCTGAGTACATCTTCGCTGCAGTACTGTGAGCCGTCCAAATCGTAAGCGCATGTTGCCATATTTAAAGTTGAGCCAGGTTTACCGACTAATCTTGCAAAAACCGAATAAGCCGTCACACCTGAATTGGTCGGATCCGGATTTGGCAAACGGAAGGAAGCTTTTCCGTCAGTACCGTTACGGTCAAGGACACTGAAGTCACCTTCTTGCAGTCCGATTTGTGTATTTCCGTTTAATAATACGAACAGTGAATGTCCGCTTGTACCTGTCATGTCGGCACTTTTTGATTTAACTGCGATGATGTTCAGATTGTAGCAACCGCCACCGGTGTTTCCGGCACCTGCTGCGTAAACTTCTGCGCATCCGATTACAACTGACAAAGCAATCCCTATAGCTTTACGAACCATAAAACCCCCACCAAAAATTAAAATTTAAATTGAATCGTTCCCCGCAGTAATGCTAATGCAATCAGAGTGACAACAGTTAACTCGTTGATATCACGTCATTTTCGTTTTTAAAGTGAATATATAATCTTTACGGATCAAATCGGGAATTAGCGAAGTTTTTTACGAATTTCAACAACATAGACAGATGTCTAAAGCTTTTTGCGGTGAAAATAATTTCGACAGCGTGAAAGTCGAGGTGATTAAATGCAAAAAATAAAAAAGTCCGCAGGCTTTCGCTCTGCGGACTTTTTTTTATCTAAATATTTTTAGTATTGTTCAACTTGTTGATTCAGGTAGCCGCCGCCACCACCGCCGCCACCAGAGCTACCACCACCGGTGTACGTTGGCTGATTACAAACGTAATCGCCATAGTAGTTAAAGCTTTCGCCACTGGCTTGCAAGAAAGTGAAGCCTTTGCTTCCTGCTAACTGTGCAATCGTTTGGTGTCCGTATGTGTAACCTGATCTTGGACTTCTTACTACTTTCCAAATGCGGGCATCCGACATCGACATACCTCCTGAAGAGAAGTAGTTCATACCGACCCATCGGCCGCCATCGTACCAGTGCGGAAGACCACGGTACATACAGCGGTAACCGCGTGTACTTAAAAGGTAGCCGACAATTCTTTGATCCCATGGAATGTCCGGATAAAAGTTATCACCGCAATGTGATTCATCGTTTACCTGGTAGGTAACAAGCATCGCACGGCGAGAGCCGGAGCCGCTTGTTACCACTTGGCGGGATTCAAGGTAACCTATGACTTCGCCGCACTCATCAATACAACGGCCGCCTGAATTTACCTGACCGGCAGGGCAGCTGATAGCACAGTTCGGATCAGCGTCAGTTTCAGCCTGGCTCATGTTATAAGTCGCCGTACAATAGCCGCCGGCAGACTGTCGCCAGTTCAACTGGTTATTAATGTTATCACAGGTCATCTTCAGGGTATTTCCGTTTAAGTTCCAGCCCGTGATTGTCCATTTGTTTGCATCAACAGACGGTTGGCCGACGGCAACTTCTTGACCGTAAACTCCTGAAATATTAGCCACGTTCGGCACCAATCCCGGAGACGCCGGTAATAATTTTCCGTTCGAACATCTTTTAGTTACAGAGCATTCTGCACTTGAGTGCAAGGCGCCGCACTGACTGACCGGGCAGTTGTAATCCGGAACAGGGAACTGACTTGAAGGGCCGCTATCGCAACGGATCGCGTGACCATCGATATTAACAGTCGCTCCGGCAGCATACCACTGACCAAGTGTTTGGTGATAACAACCAGGTTCATGAATTGCTCCAGGGTCCTGGTATCCGATAGTTGGTCCCGTTGCAGAAACTTTATGGCACCAACGGTTTGCTGCTTTCACTTCACATCGGCCTGTGATGTGGCTCATTGCATGTGTTGAAGGGCAGCTTGTACAGTTATCAGCCGTTGTCAGAGCGCCGTTGTAACAACAGCCTTCTGTCAAGACAGGGCTTCCACCTGTGCAACCGCTTGGAGAGCTTGATGAAACTGATCTGTATCTTAAATTGTTCGGTTGGCAGCTTCCCCATCCTGAATAACTGAACGAACTACAAGTCGGAGGAACGTAAACACATCCTTGAACTGTCGTTGGCGTTCCGCCAGCGCATCCTGCAGGAGAAGTTCCTGTAACTGAACGCGTTTGCGTGTTGTTCGGCTGACAAGCGCCCCATCCTGAGTAGCTGAAGCTACAAACCGGCGGAACATAAGTACAACCCTGAGTTGTTACCGGAGTTCCGGCACAACCGGCAGGTGAGCTTGATAACACCGTTCGCGATTGTGTGTTATTTACCTGACATGCTCCCCATGCGGAGTATGAATAGCTACATTGCGGAGGAACGTAAGTACAATTTTGACTTGTTACCGGAGTACCAACGCAACCGGAAGGTGAGCTTGCAGTCACACTGCGCGATTGGGTATTGTTCGGCTGACATGCGCCCCATGCAGAATATGAGTATGAACATTGCGGCGGAACATATGTACAGCTTTGGCTTGTTACCGGAGTTCCTGAACAACCTGCAGGTGAACTTGAAGTCACGCTACGCGACTGAGTATTATTCGGCTGACACGCGCCCCACGCTGTATACGAGTACGAACACTGCGGAGGAACATAAGTACAAACTTGCTGAGTTACAGGAGAACCGCCGGTACATCCCGACGGAATTCCTGAAAGCACCGAACGGGTCTGTAAATTATTCGGCTGACACGCGCCCCATGCAGAGTAATTGAAGCTTGTACATGTTACGACCGGTGGAACATAAGTACATGGTTCTTCTGTCACAGGAGTGCCCGGTGAACCGGTACATCCTGCAGGAAGAGTTGCGGTAACAGAACGGTAGCGTTTATTTTCCGGCTGGCAAGAACCCCAGTCGGTATAACTGTAACTTGTACACGCAACTGCAGGCGGAACGTAAGTACATGTTTGGCTTGTCACCGGAGTACCGCCGGAACAACCCGCAGGGAGACTTGTTAATACAGTACGGGTTTGTGTGTTGTTCGGCTGACATGAATTCCAAGCCGAATAAGTGAATGAAGTACAAACCGGAGGAGTGTAAGTACACGCCTGACTTGTTACAGGCGTGCCGCCGGCACAGCCTGCAGGCGCACTTGTTAATACCGTGCGGGTTTGAGTGTTATTCGGTTGGCATGCGCCCCAAGGTGAGTAAGTCCACGAATTACAAACCGGAGCTGTATAAGTACAACTTTGTTGTAATACCGGATTACCACCAACGCAGCCTGCAGGAGTAGAAGTGTTTATCGTGCGTGTTTGAGTGTTATTCGGCTGACATGCTCCCCATGCATTATAAGTGAAGGCAGTACAAACCGGAGGTTGTGGTGGAACGTAAGTACACTGTTGCTCTAACACCGGGTTACCGCCGGCACAGCCAGCAGGAACCGACGTATTAATAGTGCGGTACTGTTTGTTGTCAGGTTGGCAGGCGCCCCAAGGATTGTAAGTGTGGCTCGTACAAACAGGTGGCGTATATGTGCAGGCTTCTGATAAAACCGGCGGAACTCCACCTGTACAACCTGTTGGAATCGATGAAACTAAGTTGCGGTATCTTTTATTATCCGCCTGACACGCACCATACTCGGTATAAGTGTGCGAAGTACAACTTGGCGGAACGTAGTTGTTACAAGGTTCAGTTAATATTGGATCACCGCCTGTGCAACCCAGAGGCTGCGCTTTTTTCACAGTACGTGAACGCTGACCTGTCGCTTGGCAAAGACCCCACTCATTATAAGTGAAGATCGAACATACAGGTGGCTTATCATCTAAAATGTTTACGAAAGTTCTTAAATTAATTTCACCGACTTTGGTGTCTTTAATTTTTGCCTTCAGTTCAAACTGGCCGATTGTTGCATAGGCTCTTTGAACAAAAAGTCCGTTGCCAAGTACCTGGAGAGCTTCAGCCGTTGGTGAAACCCCTTCTAGCGACCATTCAACACTGTTAGCGCTGATAAAGTTAGCTGAGCGAATACAGTCAGGCACGATTGCTAAATGGGTAAGGGTTGTTCCAACTAGCGCGCTGTTAGGACCTGAAATTGAAATAGAAGAAAGCGCTTCAGCAGAGCAGCCTGTTACAGATTCAGTTAAGTTTACGGCCTTTTTAACGATATAAGGATTAGTTACTCCGTAATCTTCAGGAGAATTGAAGTAAACTTCTGCCACGATAGAATTGAAGTTAGGTTCATTTTTAGCTTCTGTGGCTTGCCATGAAGTTTGAGTTTTGAAAGGGGCCTCAACGTCATCAACGAGTTTCGATGAATCTTTTTTGAAAGTAACTTTGGTAATACCTAGGTTGCAGTTATTGTTATTGTAGTTTTGTAATTCGTACTCTCCGACCGCACCGATTTTTAAAGTCGAAGGGCCTGAGATAAACATATTTTGCGGTTTAGGGCATTCAGATAAAATAACCACGTTCTTTGAAAGATCTTTTTTGAATGCTGTGCTTTCGCTGCCGAGGCGGGCCTGCGATGTATACTGTCCTGAATGCGAGAACTTGTGTTTTTCAATCAGATTTGCATTTTCTAAGTTAGGTGAGCCATCACCGAAATTATAGGTTACCGGCAAGCTGCAGTTTGCAGGTAAAGCAATTGAATAGCGAACATCAGTATTTACAGTTTTAGGATCGTCGGCATTTAAGATTACACCCGCTAAAGACTGGCAACCTACTGTTGTAGGGTCAATAACGTTGAACTGAACGTAAATATTTTTTTCAATTCTGGAACTTGCGTCTTGCTGAGCTTTACTTAAAACACCTGCGTTAGAGTTCTGAGATAAGTTGCCGCAGATTTTAGACATGTTGATTCGGACTTTGTAGTTACCGACAGACAATCCTGAGGCGCTTGAGGGAGCTTTTGGGTAAGTGAATTTTTCGCCGTTACCCATTGGGGTTTCCTGGCCGCCGTCTTTAGAGATGTACCAGTCAGCATCTTCGATTTTTTGAAATCCATTAATCCAGATGTAAGCGAAAGATCCCATCGGAATACTTCGCATTTGTGTTGGGTTCAATGGAAGGCTGTTATACCCGGTGATGCCCATTGAGATTGAACTTTCGCGCATTTCATCAAGGCTGCAAATTTCTTCAACGCTGAGGGTGCTTTGCGAAGCCAGTTGCATTTCTGCGAATTTTGTTTCTGAACAGTTTTGAAACGTGAAAAATAATGAAGTCACAACACCGAACGAGATCAGACCTTTTTTTGTAACCGGCTGCTGTAATATTTTTTGGATTTTCTGTTTCAATAAAAGAAAAGACATCGGGCCCCCTAACTACAAGTAATTCATCGGTAAATTAAGATTTCATCTTGATGACCGTACGGTACTGAGACAGAAGTCGGGTGTCTTTGTAAGTTATTGAAACGACGAACTTATTACCAG
>JAJFMT010000039.1 GCA_020696855.1 Pseudobdellovibrio sp. | reverse complement strand
AATGTCGGTACGGGGAATGTCTTTGTAGATTTGATTATTCTGAGGCGTATCAACAATCCATGTGGTCATCCGGTGAGAAAGCTCGGATGACATTTCAGAAAATTTCGGGTCAACGATGATGATGACGGTTTGCGGATGATTCAGGCTCAAAGTGAAAGCTCCTTCTCGCAGGTTTCAATTAACCATTTATACATTTTTTGAGAAATGCGGTCGTTTTTAACTGATAAGTAAACCGGTTGTTTTACCGTTTTCACGGCAGAGAGTTCGATTTGAACAACCTCTCCCGTTTTTAAAAATGGCCGCGCGACAATTTCAGGAACGAAGCCGAGTTGTTCTGTTCTGCGGATGATTTCTAATGCGCTGACGGCAGTTGCCGTTTCATGACCGCGAATACGCTGATGGCCAATTTGCGGAAAGTTATCCTTTCCGTACACAATTCCCTGATCGGTCCAGTAGACGGGAAAGATAAACGGGTACTTCAGAACTTCTTTCAGAGTGGTCTTTTCAAGAACAGGGTGTTTCTTGCCTGCACAGAGAATCCAGTGAATATCTCCTACTTTTGTGGAAGACCATGTTTTTGGCCATTCGTGATCGCCGGTGTGAAGACAAATTTGAAAGCCGTTTCGTAGCGCGACTTGCAGAAAGCTTGATGGCGGTAAATCCAGTAAGCGCAGACGTTGTGTGGGAAAAGGTTTCTCAAAAGCTGAAAACACCTGAGGCAGCAGATGGCTGGCCAAAAAGAAGTTGGCCGCAAAACTTAAGATGTCTTTTTCTTTTGTGGTGAAGCTACTGCGGATGTCTTCTTCGCTTTTTTGAATGTCGTCAAATAAGGGGAGAAGCTCCAGGGCACGGGCTGTCGGCTGAATTCCGAAGTTAGATCGTTCAATCAGCTTAAACCCGACTTTCTTTTCAAGGCCGACTATAATTTTAGAAATTTGCCCCGCGTGGTCATCCCGCTGACGCGCAACGGCTCTGACCGAGCCTGTCTTCAGCAGCTCCATGAACACTTTAATTTCTTTTATTTTGATATCTTCGATGTCCATAGGGCGTTTTAGTCCGTTTTTTCCAGGTGTTTCTACTATAGAAACACCTGTTTCAATAATATACATTGTTTGGGCAAATGCAAACATGTAATTGTCAAATTAAGGAAAGAAGGAGTTCACATGAAAACTTTTTTAGTATTAACGGCTTTTTTAACTCTCAATGCAATGGCGCAAACAACACCGCTGACAACTGTTGTTACAAACAGTGACCGCACAAACCTGCTGGCAGATAGCTTCGAAAGAACTTTGTATGTTTTTGATGCCGACCAGGGTTCAAATTCTTCAAAATGTGTAGGCGATTGTGCAGAAGTCTGGCCACCTTACATCATAAGCGCGGCTGAAGCGGCTTCATTGCAGGCTCCGTTTGCATCAGTGGCGCGGCCAAACCGCAAACTTCAGCTGACCTTTAACGGCCGGCCTGTCTACACCTATATGCTGGACAGAAAAATCGGCGACAGCCTTGGCAATGGCCTTGGCGGTGTTTGGCATCACATTGTTCTGAATTAATTTTTGCTGTGAGGGTTGGTATGAAAATTAATAATTTACTTTTGGCTTTCGTACTGAACTGTATATGGCTCGCAGGCTGTAATATCAGCCGTGATCAGCAACCGATGGTTCTTGACCCGCCAGAGACGCAACTGAAAGCCGAAGAGCTCGATTTTAAAACGGTAAGTAAATTTGTTTTTGAGCCTTCTTGTATTGGCTGCCACAAAGCGGGATCTTCCTCTGGAGGAGTGAACCTTGATACCTATGAAAATGTTTTTAAAAAAATCACGCAAATCAAACTGGAAGTGGCCGGGGGTTTGATGCCTCCCGGTAAGCCGCTGAATCAGCTGCAGGTGCAGCTCTTAAACAAGTGGATCGACGCCGGTGCAAAAGAATTTGCAGGCTCTCAGCCGCCTCCGCAGTCGCCCTCACCGGGGCCGTCACCGCAACCGGATCCACATCCCGGTCCGCCTCCTGACGAGGTCACTTACGTAACTGTAGCGGACAAAGTTTTTAAAACGTCATGCACGGGTTGCCATTCAACTGATGGTGGTAACATGGGCGGGATTAATCTCGAGACTTACGAATCGGTTTTTCAGGAGCGCGACAGCGTGCAGGCCGCTGTTGAAGAAGGCCGTATGCCTCCTTCAGATATGGGCCTCAGCTTAACGCAAGAACAAAAAAGTCTTCTCTTGCGCTGGCTCGGGCAGGGGGCAAAACCATAGTATTAAAATGGAAGTGAAGCGCTGACTTTTCTGATAAAGAAAGTATTGCGGTGGCCGTCTTCTGTTGCGGGTTCGCGCAGAAAATAATAGTCAAAATTCACAGCTGTTGCATAATCCCTGTTGGCCGGTTTCCAAAAATAGGTTTCGCACTTAATTTTTCCGGTATCATCAGTCATGCAGGTCCAGGAAGAACCTTCATTCATTCGGAATAATAAGTTGTCTGAATTGTTGAAATCGTAAAACCCGTTGGAAAGCCGCAGAATTTCGGCACCCATTGTTTTTAAGTGCGGGTTCCACGAAACACCGTTTGTCAGGCGAGAATGAATGTTGCCGGTAAAAATCACTGTTTGCGGGTTTCCCTCAGCAGTCAGTTTTTGCAGAATGTTTGAAGCCATGTCGGTGTCGCGGGTGGTCCCTTTATAATTATCGGGGACATCAAAACAAAAGACTTCAACGTTTTCATTTCTACGCAAAGAATCTAAAAACGCCATCATGGCCTGACTGCCGCGGCCTGAATGATAAAAAGAATCAGTAAAGAAAGCCGTTTTTTTCAGAGGAGTAACGTCTCCGGTTTTCATAAAGTGAGAGACTTCAGCTTGAATGTCAGCAGGGAACTCAACTCCAACCAGGATTCTTTGCCCGAAATTAATAGCATTAATGAATTGAAGAGCGGATGCGGGCATTTCGTTTGTGCCGTGGATTTCTCCCACTAAGATCAGTTTTTTAGTTTTAAAAGTATTAACCAGCGACGCCGGAACCTGATCGGCTTCGGCCTTGACCGCATGGTTTTTAATGTAATCAGCAGAGGTAGCACCTAATGAAAAGCCCCCTGAAAACAGCAGTATACATGTTACAAACCGGATTGCGGTCACGTGCATGGTCTATTGATAGTTCCTGGAGCACCTTGATTCAAGAAAAAATCCATATTTTGTTGTTATTATAAGGGGAGATTCTGTTAAGCTTTAGGTTCAGGTAGGTGCTGATTTTAAAGGGGGTCTCAGTGAGCTTTCAATTTATTACGACAACGGCTTTGCCAATCGCTTTGATTATTATCATGTTTGGCCTGGGGCTCACTCTGACAACGGATGACTTTCGAAGGGTGGTTAAATACCCAAAGCCGATCGGAATCGGTCTTTTTTGTCAGTTGATTGTTTTGCCTCTTGTGGCTTTCGGCATTTGCCGTTTCTTCGGTTTAAAGCCTGAATTTGCCATCGGGCTTATGGTGCTGGCGGCAAGCCCAGGCGGAGTCACTTCAAATGTGTTTTCACATCTTTCACATGGTGATGTGGCGCTGAATCTGACATTAACCGCAATTAACAGTGCGATCTCTGCCGTTTTACTTCCACTGTTGACCGCACTTTCAATTATGGCCTTTGCGGGGCAGGATCAGTCGATTGAGCTGCAGCCGAAAAAAATTATTGAAGTTTTTTTTATTGTTATCGTACCGGCAGCCTTGGGGATGTGGGTTAAAAAAATAAAGCCGTTATTTGCAGAAAAGTCTGACAAGCCCATTCGTATTTTTTCAATGCTGGTGCTTGTTGTTATTATTATCGCAGCGATTGTTTCTGAAGGACGTAATATTCTGGGTTACATTCCTGAGGTGGGATTGTCAGTACTGCTTTTTAATTTGATCAGTTTACTGGTTGGGTACTTTGTGCCCGTCATATTCGGAATCGATAGAAAGCAGGCCATTGCTGTTTCTCTTGAGATCGGCATTCATAACGGTACGCTGGCCCTGTTTGTTGCGATGACAGTGCTGGGTGGGGGAATGTACGCCGTACCTGCAGCTTTATACAGTATTCTTATGTATATAACTGCAGGGGTGCTTTGCTGGTCTGTTACTCGTAAGCCAAGATAGAAATTAAATTATTATTCTAAAAGCGAACGTGATGATGACGTCGCTTTCAGTAGAAACTCAGGAACCGCCGGTGACTGCTTTTTAAAATCAACAGTAGTTCCGCCCTGATAATGTCTTACCGCTACCACCTGGCCTGATTCATCACGCAAAAATTCTTCGGCTGCGAATCCTAACAAGCGAAAGCTGTCTTTGTCGTTTGCGACCAGTTTGTAGGGCGGCTGGCCGTCATCGGGCTGCAAATAAAGTTCGTTTTCTTTTAAAAAAACGTTGAAATTCATACCGTCGCCTTTAAAAAAGCCCGTGTATTCTGTAAGTCTTGTTGCATCTACAGGATAAGGCTTAACTTTTATGGCATCTGCTTTACCTTTATGAAACAGATTAAGTGCAATTGTTTCGGGGTCAACGATACCGCCATCTGTGTTATCGAATTTTACTACGCGGAGCTTTGATTTTTTCAGATACGTCAGCTTCGTTGTAAATCCGGGTGTGCGACCGCCGTGTGTAATCTTAGTATCACCGTTTGCAGCGACGACACTGACGCCTAATGCGTAACCGTTCATGAAAGGTGTTTGCATCTGCGTTTTGGAACTGTCACTCAACAATACAGAGGTGTCATAGATGGCTGTCCATTTCGCAAGATCATCGACTGTCGAATAGATTCCGCCCGCAGATGCTGCCCATGAGAGGTTCATCTGAAACGGTACGGGGCCCTGGCCGCGGTCCATATGACCAATGACATCCGAAACCTCTGCGAAGTTTTCAGCATACCCGGTATCAGCCATTCCTAAGGGCAACAGGAAGTTTTCCTTAATGTAATTATCCCAGCTGGTTCCGCTGACGACTTCTACTATACGGCCTGCAATGATGTAGCCCGAGTTGGAATACTTCCAGTTCGTCGTCGGAGCAAAGTCGGATGGATAAATAGAAAATGCCGTGATCAAATCGGACAGTGTCGGTGATTTGTTCGGGTCGAGGCTTTGAAAAAACCCTTTTTGATCGGTGTAATTTGCTATTCCTGAAGTATGATTTAATACATCACGGATTTTTATTCCTTTGTAGACAGAGTATTCGGGTAAGTACTTTGTAACGTCATCATCAAGAGAAAGTTTATTTTCTTCCTGAAGTTTTAAAATAGCGACAGCAACGAATTGTTTGGTAACAGAGCCGATCTGAAACCGGTCATTGGTTGTCAAAGCATTGTTGCTGACAAAGTCTTTTACTCCGAAAGCTTTTTTAAAGAGAATGCTCTCATCTTTTGAAACCAGTAAAACTCCGTTGAAATGTGCTTCGTTAAGGTAATCATCAAGTTCAGTTACCGATGTGATTGATTGCATCGGGCCGGCAAAACTTAAGGAACCAAAAAATAGCAAAATTGCAAAACTGAGTTTCACGTTTTCCCCCTAAAAATTAAGTGGCTTTTATACCCTAAGTCCCCAAAGTCGGGAATGGCTTGTGAATTTTTTATATAACGGTTCCCGTCATTAACTGCTTATTCGGTTTAGGAGTGTAAAATGACGGAGGGCCTATGAGCGCAAAATACAAGTTAAAAAAATGGGTTCGCAGTTATGGTTACTTCACCAGCCAGATCATGTTTTTACTGGTGGCAGTTTTTGCTCTCCTTAATGCTTTAAGTACGAAGAAAGCTCTTGAGTCGGTGGAGCACAGTTATCAGGTGCTTGCTGATATTGAATCCGTCGGTAATTCGTTCGGACACGCAGAGGCCAGCCAGCGCGGCTACATTTTATCGGGCAACAGTGAATATCTTGATTCATATAAAAGCTCTTTAGATGATTTGAAAATTGAGTTACAGAACCTGAAAGACCGCGTTGCTGATAATCCCGAGCAGTTGGCCCGGGTCGTCAGTATCGGCGGTATATTAGCTGACCGCATAACCCTGCTGGATCTGCGTATTCGAGAAAAGCAGACCGGGAATGTCGAGATTGATGCCCTTGGTTCAACTGCGGCAGGTAATACCTTAACAAAACGTCTGCGCTTACACCTGGAAGAGCTTGAGAAGGTAGAACAAAGTTTACTGGCTGAACGCAAACAAATCCGCGAAAGCTCAACTGAGCAAAGCGGTTTTGTTGTGGTGCTGGCTACACTGGCCGCCGTACTTCTCGGAATCACCAGCAGGCAGATCATCAAAAAAGAACGCGATGATAATTATCAGCAGGCCAAACTGACCAGTATGATCATTGAAAGCATGCGTGATGGCTTAGTGGTCGTAAACGAAGAAGGTATGTTCACTATTGTCAACAAAGCCGCGCAAAGCTTCATCGGTACTGATGTAAAAAATATTTTACCTAAAGACCGCGCGAAAGCTTTCGGGATGCGCAACCCTGAAACAAATGAACTTTTCGATTCTCAGGAACTTCCTTTAGCCCGCGCCATGAAGGGTGAACACGTTCATGAGATGGAAGTCATTTTTAAAAACAAGCTGCATCCGGACGGCGTGCTTTGCAGTGTTACCGGTATGCCGCTTTTGAATGAGGCCAACGAGGTGACCGGTGCAATGGCCACTTTCAGAGACATTTCGAAACGTAAAGCCACCGAACAGGAATGGAAGATCGCCCGGCAGGCCGCCATAGAAGCTTCGAAACTGAAATCGGAGTTTCTGGCGACGATGAGTCACGAAATCCGCACTCCGATGAACGGCGTTTTAGGGATGTCGACTTTGCTGGCCGACACAAAATTAAATTCTGAACAGTTCGAGTTTGTGAACATTATACGAAAGTCCACTCAGTCTTTGTTAACTCTGATTAATGGAATTCTTGACCTTTCAAAAATTGAGGCGGGTAAGCTTTCCTTAGATCCGGCATTTTTTGACTTAAGAGAAATGGTTTCAGACACGGTTGAGCTTTTTCGTTTTGCCGCAGCTGAAAAGAAAATTAAGCTCACGATGAATGTCAGTTTTGAATCGGGCCTCGGTGTTTTCGGTGACAGCGACCGTTTACGGCAGGTTTTGGTCAATCTAATCGGTAATGCCATAAAATTTACCGAAGACGGGGAAGTTACCGTTACGGTAACAAACTCGACCGCTTCAACAGGCAAACAAAAATTCCGATTTGAAGTTAAAGACAGCGGAATCGGTCTCACGGAAGAGGAAATTCAAAAATTATTTGTTAAGTATGGCCAAACAATGTCGGGCGTAAAAAAGGGCGGCTCAGGCTTGGGGCTTTTGATTTCGCAACAGCTCATTAATTTAATGGGAAGCCATATTCAAATCGAAAGTGAAAAAGGCACAGGATCAACTTTCTGGTTTGAAGTGGAATTCGAGGTTTCAAAAGCTGAATACTGCGTTGTACCGGCAAGAAGCCTTTCTTCAGAAGTTTTTAAGGGAAGTGTTCTTGTTGTTGAAGATCAAAAGGTAAATCAAAAAGTGATCAGCAGTATTTTGGCCCGCTTGGGTGTCGAATGCTCACTGGCTGATAACGGACAGCAGGCTTTGGAGCTTTGCAAATCACACTCTTATGATCTGGTATTTATGGATTGCCGAATGCCGGTGATGGATGGTTACGAAGCTACTGAAAAAATCCGAAGCATGCCGACCTGGAAAGATGTTCCAATTGTGGCGCTTTCTGCAGAAGGCGCCAGCGGAGACCGTGAGCGCTGTTTTCAGGTCGGAATGAATGATTTTGTCAGTAAGCCGATTGAAATGCCGGTGCTATTGAATGTTTTAAAGAAGTACCTGAAGTCTTCGCAGAACCAGATCGACGAAAATGCTTTGAAGCAGTTTGACGAATTTTCAAAAGATGATGATCTTGTTTTGGTTCTTATCGACGAATATAAAAAAGCGTATCCTGAATCTCTTAAGCAACTTTTCGAAGCCGAAAAGGCCGGAAACCTAAAAGAGTTGAACGAGGTGGCTCATGGCTTGAAGTCCAGCAGCGCGGCGCTTGGAATGGTTAAGGTTGCGGAGATTTGCCAGTGGTTAGAAGATGCTGTAACTCCGTCGAAGCAAATCAAATCCCGCATGCAAGAGCTTGAACTGGAAATCCTTTCTGCAGTGCGGATTCTGACCGAGTTAAAAACACGTAAAGCGTAAAAAAATTCACCGATGCCGATTTTTCACCGATACCGGCAAAATGAGGCTTTGCTCTCTGCGTTAGCTTGTGAAAACAGACATCACAAAAAAGATCTTTTTACGATTGTTGCTTTTTTTGAAAACTGTGGCGCGGCAGATTCAGAAGCTAAAGAGCAGGATTTCAGATTGCGCTAACTCTACATAGTAGCTTCATCCTTCAATTGACATCCTTTTCGCCATCTAAGATTCTTTATTGATGGCTGCGCAAAAAATACTTGTTGCCGAAGATAGCCCTGTCGATTCCGTAATTATTCAACGTGTATTAACGTCTAAAGGTTATGATGTCACCATGACCAAAAACGGAGAAGAAGCCTACAAAAAATTTACTGAAGATAAATTCGATCTTCTGATAACCGATTTTTTTATGCCCGGCCTTAATGGCTACGAACTATTGGGCCGCCTAAAAGAAAACGGCTTTTCTTACAAAGCTATAGTAATGACTGCAAGTAAAGAAGATGAATTTCATTTACGAAGCCTCAACTTCGGCGCTTTTGATCATCTTCAAAAACCGCTGAACCTTCATTTGTTTCTTGCAAAAGTTGAACAGGCATTAAGGACGCAATTTTAATGAAAAAACTATTTGTTCTTTTTTTACTGGTTTCGGTGAATGTTTTTGCCGGGCGTATCAAGTCTGAAGTCATTTATCAGGAGTCCGAGCATTTGTATCAGGGCTACGAAGCGGGTCTTGAGTATATGCATGTTGCAGATGAAAGCCGCTTCGCGCAGATTCGGGCGGGAGTAGCTGCACTTTCCGGTAAGTATGTCAGCGGCGTATCGCAGGAAAATAAAACTTTTAATTTCGGTCTTACAACCAAATTTGAAAATTCCTATTCAGATTTCGAGGCTGAAGTTTCTGAAAACGATAACCGTAAACCGTTCAGCAAATTAAGACTGGAACATTATATTCCCATTAAAGGTAACGAGTTGGGCGTCGGGCTTTCGCACGCAGCCTTTTCAGGAACGAATTCAAAAGTGGCTATGGTAGTGCTGTCACATTACCTCAGTGACACCGACTTTATTGCCGGCTCTGTGTTTACTGATATTGAACAATCGGGTTTAACATCATACCGAATGATGTTGCGAAAATTTTTAAATGAAAAAACAGATGCACGCCTTTACTTAGGCGCCGGCAAAGCGCAGCAGGATATCGGTGTGATTCAGGAGTTCACGTCTGCATCAGGGGCCGTCATATACAAAATCAGTGACAGTGGCCGGATCGGTTTGAATGTTACAAAATCATGGGGCGAGATCATCACGGATTCCGCAGTAGGGATTTCTTATTTGTGTTATTTTTGAAGTCGCTGACGGCGGAAAATCTTTTTTACATCTTTGTTATCATTCTTCAGCTTTTGGTTGTGCTGGTTTTCGGTTTGACGACTCGCCTGAGCCGCTTCAAACGAAGAGCAATTAAAAAACAGCAGTCAGAACTTATGACAAAATGGAGCCAGATCATCGTTGATTCTGACCTCGGCATTTCTTCGTACGATAAAGTTTCTTGTCCTCAAGGTGAAGAGTATATCCTCTTGCAGCCGGTATTGATTGACTTCATTAAAAGCCTTGGTGGCACTTCGAGGACAACAGCCATTGAGATTTATAAAAAGCTAGGCTATCTGGACAACGATCATTATGCCATTGAATATGAGCGCTTTGAAAAACGGATCGCAGCGCTTAGCCGCATTGAAACCGTGCAGGACAAGTCGTCTATTCCATTTGTCAGAAAGCTGCAAAACGACGAAAATTATTATATCCGTTTTGCTGCGCTGAGGTTTCTTGTGAAAAACGACTGGGATTCGGTTCAGGGTTTCGAGCAGCGTTTAAATGAGCTGGGCCGTAAAAAACAATACGACACTATGTTCGAAGTCATTTGTAATCTGGCTTTTTACCAGAAAAGCATATTCGAGCGTGCGCTGACTCATGCTGATCATCCGGAAACAAAACGGGTTTTTTTAAAAGTCGTGGCCCAATATAAAATGACCGGCTCATTGCCTTACGTCAGAGAGTCGCTCGAACAGCTGATACAGCAGGCGAAGTTTGATACAGGCCTTCTGAAAATGCATTTGCTTTGCCTGACTACGGCTGCAGATGCTGAAACCGAAGAGCTGTTTAAAAAATTATCGAAGCATTCAAAGCAGGAAGTGCGCTATCTGGCACAATGTTCGTTATTTGTTATCAGACCTGATTTAAAAAAAGAAATATTAAGCTCAGTCGGCGAGGAAGACAAAGCCGGTTTGCAGCAGGCATTTGAAAATTTCGCCACCAGTTTAGGAAAAGTCATCTATGGGTAACTGGGCCGCGTATTCTCAGAAGTTTAACGAGTTCGGCAGCTGGTTTTTTGAAACTCATGCGATCGGGTGGATACGCGGAATTTCATACTATTTTATTGCTGTGAACGTCTTTTACATTTTCCTTCTTTTGCTGGCCGTTTTTGCCATCAGAAAACGCCGGACGCTAATTCCGTTTCGGCATCAGTTGGATACGCTGGCTTCATCACCTTCCATATCAATTCTTGCGCCGGCTTATAATGAGCAATTGTCTATCGAGGCTTCAGTACAAGCGCTGTGCCATTTGCGCTACGCCAACTACGAAGTTATCGTGATCAATGACGGGTCGAAAGACAACACGCTTGAAAAAGCGATTCAGAAATTTCAGTTGTATGAAGTGACTTTACCCCGCTGGTCCGAACTGTCACAGATGAAGCTGCGAACATCTTATAAGTCGAGGGTGTTTCCACATCTGGTTGTTTTAGATAAAGAAAATTCCGGCAAAGCCGACAGTTTAAATATGGGAATTGATTTCGCCAGCACCGAACTGGTTTGCTGCGTGGATTCGGATTCATTGCTGGAACCTCATGCTTTAAGCCTGATTACGGCCCCGTTTTTAGAAGACCCATCAACTGTTGCTGTTGGCGGTACTGTACGGGTCGTCAATGGCAATAGCGTCGAACACGCAAGAGTCATGAGCCGCAAATTCCCGGACGATCTTCTTTCACGAATTCAGTTCTTGGAATACATTCGCGCGTTCTTCTGCGGGCGTATCGGGTGGAATTCGCTGAATGCTACACTTATAATTTCGGGTGCCTTTGGTGCGTTTAAAAAAACAGCTGTTGTTGCGATCGGCGGCTACCAAACCGATACCCTCGGTGAAGATATGGACCTCGTGGTGAGGCTTCACGCGCATTACATTAAAGCAAAAGAAGCGTACCGGATTATCTTTTTGCCAGAGCCCGTCTGCTGGACAGAAGTTCCCGGTGACTGGGCCACATTAAAAAAACAGCGTCAGCGCTGGACTATCGGTTTGTATCAAGTCCTGATGAAATCGCGCCGCATGATTTTTAACCCCAGGTACGGAACTATCGGGATGCTGGCGCTACCGTATTTTTTGTTAGTGGATTTACTAAGCCCGTTTCTAGAGTACCTGGCGATATTTCTGATTTTGTGGGGCTCGGTATTCGGTTACTTTACCCATATGGATGAAGTGCTGCTGTTTTTTATCAGTATAGCGTATGGTTCAGTTGTCACGTTTGCGGGGACCATGATTGATGATTCTTACAGTGAAGATTTTGAAGTTTATCCTAATCTGCTTTTAATATTTCTTTATACGCTGATTGAAAACTTCGGATACCGGCAGATTCATGCCTGGTGGAGAATCAAAGCTTTCTTTAAAGCTCTTAAACGTGAAGAGCACCGCTGGGGCGCCATGACCCGGGCCGGAATTAAGTCCACAGCCAAATAATACGATTTCACACAAAGTTCACACAAGCTTCAAACAGAGTTCGTTTTAGTACCCGATGATTTTCATATGGAGGGACCCTATGGAAACTGAAAACAAAACAATTCTGGGAATGATCATCTCAAATGCGGTGAGCTTTAAAGTGATTATCATTCTATTTATGACGATATTTTTAATTATACCTTTAGCTTTGATTGATGATCAGATTGGTGACCGCAAAAAATATGAAGCCGAAGCTCAAAGCGAAGTGGCAAAAGGCTGGGGGACTGATGTGGTCTTCGGGGCTGCGGTTTGGACAGGGGCCGAAAAATCCATATACGCTTCGATGAGTGACACGCGCATCTACATTGACAGCAAAGAAAAAAAACGCGGAATTTTTAAAGTCCCGGTTTATGTTGCGACTCTGAACACGAAAGTGAAATTTGCACCGCCGGCAGAGGCGCCTCATATAAAACTTCCGGACACGGGTTACCTGACCATTGCAGTGAACCCGGTAACATCGATTCAAAATTACCGCATACGCGATGCCGCTACCGGCAGAGAGCTAAAAGCGAAAGTCGATGATTACGGTTTACGTTTGCCGGTAACGGAGCTTGCTAACAAAGATATTTTTTCTAACGAGCTGGAAATTGAAATCTCTTCCCGCGGCACGGGCCCGGTTAAGTATGAATCGAGTGCTGATTCTGAAAAAATTTCGATGGCAGGCAACTGGACAAAACCTAAATTCACCGAACAGCTATTACCCGACGAAACAAAAATGCAACCGGAAGGATTCGAAGCCCACTGGTCGTTACAGTCTGTGCCCAAATGGGAGACCTCTTCGCGTGCCACGAGAAATATCGGGCTTAGTCACCTGTGGATTTCAACCGATTATGCAAAAGTAGAACGGGCAGTCAAATATGGCCAGCTTTTTATTGCGCTGACCTTTTTACTCATGTTCATTGTTGAGTTTACAAGTAAATCAAAAATCCATCCGTTTCAGTACGGACTTATCGGAATCAGTATCAGTGTTTTCTATCTGTTGCTGCTCGCGATTTCGGAAAGCACAGGATTTGATATCGCTTATGGAATTTCAAGTGTGGCAGTAGCAGGGCTGATTGTGTTTTATGCCGGGGGGTTTTTAAAGCAGAAAAAATTCGTCTTGATGCTGCTGGCAGAGCAGCTGGTGCTAAGCGGGTTCTTTTACCTGTTGCTGGGCCTTGAAGAAAAGGCGTTCCTCATCGGCTCAATCGGATTGTTTGCCGCATTGGCTATTTTTATGTCGGTCACAAGGCGTCTGGACTGGTATTCCGGCACCTTTCGACTAGAATGAAATCCGTATGACGCCAAAAGTTCTGTTATTTGAAGACGAAAATAACATAGCCGAAAATCTGAAGTATGCCCTCAAAACAGAGGGCATCGTCTGTGAACATGCCTCAACGGCCGCAGATGGTTTGCAAAAGTTCCGTAACGGAAACTTTGATATCATAATTCTGGATGTAGGCCTTCCTGACAAAAGCGGATTTGATGTCTGCAAAGAAATCAGAAGTGAAAGTAAGATCCCTGTTTTCTTTTTAACGGCACGGGCTGACGAGATTGATAAAATCCTCGGGCTTGAGCTGGGTGCTGACGATTACATTACAAAGCCCTTCAGCCCCAGAGAAGTCACCGCAAGGATCAGGGCTTTTTTCAGACGCTACGGGGCCGCAACAGACGTAAGCGAACCTAAAAAAATTAAAAATTTCGAGATTCTCGAGGAGCGTTTTCAGATTAAGTTTCATAATATCGATCTGGAACTGCGGCGCTACGAATTCGGCATTCTGAAATTTTTGCTGGAGCACCCGGGCCGCGTGTTTTCAAGAGCGCAGATTATGGATAAAGTCTGGCAAGAGCCGGACATGAGCCTTGAACGCACAATTGACACTCACATAAAAGTGATACGTTCGAAATTAAAAAATATTTCAGATGAAGAAATCATTCAAACTCACCGTGGAGTAGGTTACTCAGTTAAGGATGGCGAGTGAGCCTGCGCCGCCGCTTGTTTCTGACTTTATGCCTGATCGTGCTGACCGGATTCTTCGGAATAGCCAGATGGATTCAGGGCGAGCTCAGAAACAGTTACGGCCAGGTTGTTGAGGAAATTTTAGTAGATTACGCCCATGTGGCCGCTGCCCATTTAGAGAATCATAGGATGTCAAAAGAGGGTTTGAAATCGCTGACTGATTTATTCGCACAGTACCGAACTCATAAAATTAACGCCAAAATTTTTGATTTCGTAAAACAGGATGCGACTCTTGAATTCTATGTAACAGATACACTGGGAAAGGTCGTTGCAGCCAACCGGCCCGAGCTGATCGGGCAGGATTATTCAAAGTGGAATGATGTTTATAAAACTCTGCGCGATGAATACGGTGTCAGGTCCACACATTTAGTGGCTGATGACCCGCGAACCTCCGTCTATTTTATTGCGGCACCTGTAAAAATCGACGGAAAGATAGAGGGAGTTGCAACGATTTACAAAGCGGAAGGCAGTGTTCTCCTGTTTTTGGACCGCGCTTTAAATAAAATGTTTATGGGGGGATTGTTCTCTGTCGTGGCACTGGGCCTTCTGGGCGGCCTGATTATGTTATGGATTACTTTGCCGCTCGAAAAACTCCGTAAATATGCTTTAGAGGTTTCGGAAGGGCAGCGCGGTGAGCTCCCGCATTCTAAAATTAAGGAAGTAAAGCATCTCAGTGAAGCGTTTGAAAAAATGCGCATTTCACTGGAAGGCAAAAAGACCGTCGAAAAGTACACGCAAGCCTTAACCCACGAGCTGAAAAGCCCGCTGACAGCTATTAAAGGCGCGGCAGAGCTGTGTCTGGAAGAGATGGATCACGGGCAACAGAAAAAATTCATTAATAATATTATTGAAGAGGCCAATCGCTCTCACGCACTGTTAGAGCAGCTTTTAAAAATCGCCGCAATAGAATCAAGGACAAAGCTTGAAGGTGCAGAAAGTTTTGATTTTGTTGAAATCCTGAATGAAACCAAAGAAGCCCTCATGGGTCTATGGCGCCCAAAGAATATCGAAGTAAGAATTTCTGCTCCCCAGGAGGCCTGTACCGTTCGCGGTGACCGGTTATTACTGTTTCAGTCCGTTCGTAATTTGCTTCAGAATTCCATCGAGTTTTCTCCTGCATCAAGTGTCATCGAACTAACAGCAACTTGTAAGAATGATGAAATCGGTGTTCAGGTAAAAGACTCCGGTACCGGAATTCCTGAGTTTGCCAAAACGAGAATCTTTGAAAAATTCTATTCTCTCGAAAGGCCGGATACTAAAAAGAAGAGTTCCGGTCTTGGCTTAAGCTTCGTCAAAGAAGTGATTGAGCTTCATCAGGGCACAATCACTGTTGAAAGCCCGAATCAAAATGGGTCAGGTACAACAGTCACAGTTAAGCTTCCTGTAAAGCCGTAACGGTCAGGTCCCGTAATGATACATATCTACGCTCTAATTTGAGAGATTCTCTAATTAAATTCACATTTTATAAGTGCATACCCGATACTAAATGCGGGGGAACTGTATGCGGTTCGTAAATGTATTGGCTATTCTCGCCATGACGGGGTTAGGCTTAACGCTTTTTCAAAACTGCTCTAAGTCTAAATTCGCTGATTCAAATGCCGGTTTGCTGGAGCAATCATCTTTGAGTGCCAGCACCATATTTATTAACGACGATGCTCTCTACACAAACAACACAAGCGTGCGTGTTCAGGTTAATCTTGAAAAGCCGATGTGGATGTATGTAACGAACGACCCAAGCTGTGCAACAGGCGGTGTCTGGCAGAACTTCGCTCCTGAAATTCCATGGGTATTAGGTTCTAAAAATAAAGAAACTTCAGTCTACATCAAATTTAAAACAGACTACACCGAATCCGGCTGTAGCTTCGATTCGATTGTTCATGACGATATTATTCCGACCCTTTCACAATTGGGTAGCGTGGCCGCCATCACAAATTCCGGTGGCGTTAACATTTCCTTAAATGCGGCCGACGTGGGTTCAGGCGTTGATAAAATTCTTTGTCCTTCTGATGTGGCGTCTTGCGGAAATGCCGTAATGGTCAGTAACGCAGCCGAAGGCCAAAGAAACGTGACCTTCTATGCAATGGATAAAGCGGGTAACAAATCAAATCCACTGACGGTTTCATGGTTGTACGACAAAACTCCTCCGACGTTTACAGTTCCGGACAAGCCGGGCCTCACTTCGAAAGATTTAACAAGTGGTTTCCGTATCGTTGCCTCTGACAACTTTACTCCGGTAGCGGAAATTAAATTTAAACATTCTTTGGACGGAGCCGCTTACGTTGATGTAGGCGCTTCTTTTAACGTAACCGTAGGCGAAGGCGCCCACACGATTAACATCGTGGCGACTGATAAAGCCGGAAACCAGTCAGCACCATATTCTTACAGCTGGACTGTCGGTACAAAATTACCGAGCGTGATCTTCACTAAAACTCCTAAAGATTACGACAACACAAAAGGTTCATTTGAATTTAAAGGTGAAGACCAGTTTAAAGTGCCATTAACAAAATTCGAATGTTCTTTAAACGGCGCAGCCTTCGCGGCTTGTACTTCGCCGGTTGATTTAGCGAGCGCAAATTTAAATTACGGTTCTAACACTTTCTCGGTTCGCGGTATTGACAGCCTGATGATGGTAGGCGAAAAATCCCACACGTGGAAGTATGACAACAAAAAACCGGTGTTAACTTTTGTTCCTGCCAAAACGCCTGCCGCTTTCAGTAAAAACGTGACAGAAGAAGTGGCTGTAACAGCAACCGAAGACAATTTAGAATCCATTGAGTTTGTTATTGATGGTGCTTCAAAACAAAAAGCATTGCTGACGAACTATTTAATGAGTAATTTAACTGAAATCAAACACACTATTCAGGTTGTAGCCGTAGACAAAGCCGGAAACATCAGTGATCCGATCAATCATTCTTTCTGGAGTGATTTTACAAAACCGGTTGTTACATTACCTGCATTAGCGGGTTATTCAAACAGTAAAAACCAAACGATTAACGTATCTGCAACAGACAATAACACGGATGCATTAAACGTACTTAAGTACTACAACGATTTAGACAGCTCAAACCTTTATGCCCAGTTTACTCCGCCACTATTATTAACGAACCTGCCGAACGGGCCTCACCAGGTTTCGGTCTACGCGGTTGATATGGCCGGCAATAAGTCAGATGTGATTCCGTCCACTTCGATTTATATCGACTTGTTGGCACCGACGATCAGTATCATTAAAAAACCGGCTGACAACATGGCAACCGGCACACATTCCATCATTAACTTCACAGTAACCGATGTAGGTTCGGGCATTCAGGCCGATTCTTTGATCTGTTATCTGACAAAAGGAAGTGTGAAAGCTGTTCATCCATGTGCTGCGGGCGCTGACATTGATATTTTAAATGATGAAGCGGCGAACTATCAGTTCGATATTTCTGTAAAAGATAAATTAGGACAGGAAGCGACAGCTAAAATCAATTGGCTGGCAGCTCAGATGTACATTACTAAAAATACTCCGTTCAATGTTTCTCAGATTGTTAACAGCGATGTCGACATTCTGTTCTTAGTGGGTAATGACCAGGCAATGGGCCCGGTTCTGACTAAAATCGGAAACGCTTTCAACGGTTTCATGCAGAAGATTCAGGGCTTAAACTGGCGCCTGGCTATTACAACTGCGGACTTCAGCGGTGAGAACGAGGGATCAAGCGGTAACATTTTAATGTTCGGCAACAGCCAGTATTATCTGACGCCTTCAACGGCCAACGCAGAAACATTGTTTAAAAACCGTTTGAATGTAGGTACCAACCAGTCAGCTCAAGCTAATAAAGATAAGGCGCTGACTGCAATGAATGAGTTTTTCAACAAAGCTCTTTCAACAACAGCAACTAAAGAAAAAGCCTTCCTCCGCCCGGACGCGGTTTTAGTAACCATCATTGTTGACCACCGTGATGAGATCACGAACGGTAATACATTGTTCACGACTTCAGATATTTTCTTAAACGGTAATGATTCGGCTGTTACACCTGTAGCGGGTTTGTATGACCGGCTTGGTGCTAATAAAGCTTATTTGAATCACTCAAGCGTGGTGTTAGATCAGAATTGTGCTAATCAAAGCCCTTCAAGCTACATAGGCACGACTTATATGAACTTAGCGCGGGATACCGGCGGTATTAATGCCGATATCTGCAGTGATAATTATGCGACTCAGATGAACAACTTCGGTAATGCGATCTTAACGAAAGTATCGCAAATTCAACTGGATTGTACACCGGTGGATGAAGCCGGTGACGGGCAGATTGATATTGATATCACTCTGACAGTTAACGGATCGACCACTCCGGTTCTGAGAAGCGACTATACCGTAACTAACAATGTCGTTCGCTTTGTTAATGCGCCAAGTACAGTTGGTGATTACAATGTTACTTACCGATGCCTGTCTTGGCAGAAGTAGTTGCAGAAGCGGAAGTAATCAGAGATCAGCAAGCCATCTGAAGTAAATGAGAATGCGGTTCGAGGAGGGGCTTAGTAGGCCCCTTCCCGGCGTTTTTAGGTTCGTGATGTCAGTAGAAAGACTCATTCCGGATTTGTACTTTTCGCCGCTGTACCCGAACCCAAGCTTCATATTAAAACTCATTGTTGAATCACTTAAGGTTGATTCTCCATTGATGCTTTCGAATTTGTAATTCGCATAGCTTCCCAGAATGTCAAAAAGGCCCCCGACAAAAAAACGTGATTCAGATACCCACTGGGTTCCGGCACCTACGCCGAGCTTTGCAATGAACGATCTAAGTTTTCGCATATCTTCAAAACCCTGATCGATGCCGGCGTTTTCTTGCTGCAGAAGACTGACGTCGGTATTCATGATATCTTCGTTGAGACCGCCTACCAGGTAATACTTAGTGGCCGTTTGAGTTACCGGGTAACTTTGATCTAACAGACCGCCAACCGAAAATTCGCTGTCGTTAAAAGCGTACCGAGAAATAAACCCGAAGTGTTTAAACTCAAGGTCAGGATAATTCTGAACAGCAGACGTTCCCTCAGTAAAAAACCCTTTGTAAGTCTGATAAAAGCCGTCGATTCCCCAGTTTTCAGCGTTATACCCCAGCTGAATTTCGGTCATGTCGGTTTTTGCTTTCGCCGGATCGATTTCTTTTTCTGAACCTCTGAAAGAATATCCTGCCGAAAATCCGAATGCGCTGATACCCACTCTCAGAACCCCGGCTATGTTCGGCTGAAATTTGAAACCTTTGTCGCTATTGGGAATAAATTTACTGGCTTCAAGCCCCAGGTTCTCCTGACCGAGCCCGATAATCGGTGATACCGGAATAGCATAAGACTGAACCGAAAAAAACATCACCATGACCGTCGTTAGAATTCGCATACCTTCATTGTTTTAAAAATTCTAAAAAATAGTCAACACAGTAGGGGATTAAGGTCTTGACCGGCTTTGCTATTAAATTTTTACGCTTCGCTTTTAGGTTTTATGCATCTCTGATAAAAAATGACTTAAAAAAGTCCGCTAACCTTGATATCACATCTGAGAGGTGATTTATGCCGTCATTCGATGTGGTTTCAGAACTGAACATGCAAGAAGTCGACAATGCGATTAATCAGGCCAAAAAAGAAATTGAAGGCCGCTATGATTTTAAAGGAAGCAAGGCTGAACTCACCTGGGACAAAAAGGAAGTCACGATCGTAGCTGAAGATGATTATAAGGTTCAGACTATGGCGGATATTCTGCAGAATAAGATGGGAAAGCGCGGTATCGACTTACGTGCATTGAAGCTTTCAGAAGTCGAGCCGGCAGGTGGGCGCCTGCTGCGCCAGAAAGTCACATTCTCTCAGGGGCTTGAAAAAGAAAAGGCCAAAGAAATCGTTAAGTATATTAAAGATTCAAAATTGAAGGTTCAGCCTCAGATCATGGACGACAAAGTCAGAGTCACATCTAAAAGTATCGACGAACTTCAGTCTACCATGCAGACCTTACGCGGTCAGAACTTCGAAGTACCGCTGCAATTTAACAACATGCGGTCGTAAACGCCCAGTCAGAGGCTTTTGCAAAAAAAAAGGGAAGCTTGTGCTTCCCTTTCTGATAGTTTATTTAAGCTAAACCGGATTATTTATTTTTCCCTTTACCGCCGCCGTTTGAATCGGAGTTGCCACCAGCGTTCGAATTACCACCGGCATTAGAGTTGCCGCCGGCATT
>JAJFMT010000130.1 GCA_020696855.1 Pseudobdellovibrio sp. | reverse complement strand
ATACCGGAAGAAGCGGCTAAGCCGATTTCGTCCTGAAGTCTGTCTATAATAACAGACTGAGAAATTGAACCGCGCACGACCAGCCAATCCTGCGCCAGAATTTCCATACCGGCATACAACGGCATAGAAAGGCGGGCGAAGTCCGAGCTGCAATCCACTGAAATGGTCTTGTTGCAGTGAACGCGGGTCGCATTTAACTGAGCGCCGTAAAAAACTTCAGAACCTTCTGCTTTCTCAATGTAAGCTCCGCGCACGATCGCCGTTTGCAAACTGAAATCTTCTGTAACGGCACCATTAGTAGATGACTGAGCCTTCCACGAAATGAAGTCCGCGCCATACATGATATTTGCGGGTTTGTGTCGTAAAGCCAGTTTAAGATTTCCGTCCCCTTTGAACTCTAATCCACCGGCCGCTTCAACCTTGTTTGTCAGAGAGTAGTTTAAAAACAATATCGTCGGTCCTGTTTTGACAGAGAGAATTAGTCCCGAAGTTCCTTCAGTCAGGTCATTCACTTTGTCGTTTTTGCTCGAATACGTAATTCCTGTATATAAAATGTAATCACCAATTACTGAGCCATACATTAAATGCAGTGGATTTTGTGGCAAAATGTACGTGCCTGCACCAACTCGGGAGTTAATTAAAAGACGTTGATTAGACATGGAATCGTCTATTTTGCCTAATAGAACTGCGAGCCGGCTGTGGTCGGTGACTGCGTAAGAAATAATTCCTTCAGCGTTGTTGCGAGTATTAGTCGGCGTGGTCAAGCCAGTCTCAAGAGCAACCAGGTTACCCATGAACTGAAGATTCATTGGATTCGTGTACGCATACTGTTCATCTACCAAATGAAATGAATTCCCTAGCGCAATAATTCGCGCCTTTGTGGCAAATGCGTTCGTAGTGCAAACAAAAAATGCTGCGAAAAATAAACTAATTTTCATAATTTTCCTTATCAGAAAATTATTTAGTCAAACCGCGTCTTTGTCTATCTATATATTATAAGGACACCTTTAGTAACGCTACTTAACATTTTTATGATTGTTTAGATTTGCTGGCACTGAAAATGCTTTTGTTTGGGTATGGGCTGCAGGAATGCGGTCTTCACATTAACAGAAAGGATGTTGGCAATGAAAAAGTATTTTATAGCAGTCGTAGCAATGCTGCTATATAGCACAAGCTACGCCGAAACTATGGAATCCAGTGTGAAAGACACCAGTGTTCATGAAGAGACCATTGTTACCAAAGATGGAGACGAGGTTTATACGACTACCATCTATCGTTCAACAGATTACGCTAATGAGCAACAATCAGATGGAACAAATTGGAATGAATCCACTTCTGACAATGCTTATTACAAAGAAGTTGTAACAGGTACCGACGGCTACTCATTCATGTTCGAGGAAAGATACGGCGCGGATTCTAATATAGCGGTGACACCGGATAGTTATGACTCGCATGTTGATTTAAGCTACATGCATCAAGAGGCAGAATTTAATCCGAACACAATGCGTGATACAGCGATGTTTGAATCAAGTCGCTATATCCAGGATATTCACCAGGGTGGTGGCGTTTACCAAGAGGATATCTATGGTGAAGCTATCTGGAAAAGTTACGTAACTGACTTCTCGACAGGATACCATGAGCAAATTTATGGTGAATCTGTTTGGGATTCAGACGTTTCAATTTCAGCAGACTACTGGCAATCACACGTTTACTTACACAATATCTATGAACAAAGTATTACTGATGATGAATTTTCATCAGACTACTTTACTTCATCACACTACATCCAAGATATTCAGGATGGAGCTGACTGGTACTTAGAAGATATTTACGGTGAAGCAGTTGTGAAAACTCGTATGTCTCAACCAGGTTATAGCCAGACAATTTATGGTGAGGCGATCTTCGATTCAGATCACCAAATCAGTCTGACTTCATATAACGAACACGTTTATGAGTCTGATACTTACATGCAGACAATCACTGCCGATGGCTTTGAGTCAAGCATGTCAAATGTAGATACTCATGAATCATATAATTCAACTGCTCTTTAAGAGATAGTTTGAAAAGATGGTACCCGAAAGGGTGCCATCTTTTTTGTTTTTTAAAAAGGACACAAACCACAAAGAAGACGCGATATGAAAAATAAAATAATTCTCCTAATACTAGTGTTGAGCTCCCTGACGTTAAGAGCTGAAAAACGGCCTCCTTATGCTGATGGCATTGAAGCCGGAATTAAAAACTTCGAAACACGAAACTATGTCGCTGCTGAAAACGATTTCGTGGGGGTACTTAAAAAATATCCCAAAAATGCAGTTGCCGCTTACAATCTGGGATTAGCCCAGTACCGGCAAAAAAAATTCGAAAATGCGATTGAAAGTTTTGAGGTCGCAGAGCAGAGCCCGAAAAGCTTCTACAGCCGGCCTGCCAAATATTACAAAGCTGTGGCGCTGTTAAACCTCGACCAGCGGGGAGAGGCTTTAAGAATCGCCAAAAACTATGAGCAAAAAGATTTTATTAAAGAACGTATGACTGAACTTGTTTCTGCCATTGAATCGGGTACGGACCAGAGCATGGAAAACGCCCGCGCAGCAGAAAAAGAAGGTAACTACGAATTATGTTTACTTGAAATGGAAGAATCCATTCTGTCCGACACCCGAAAAGGGAAAGAGCTTTCTACTTTATGTATAAATGAGCTCTATGGCAGGCGACCGGTAGAACGTGGTGATACATACTACAAACTTTACTTGGATTCTCAGATCACTCAAACCGATAACCTTTACCAGATGAATGACAACATCCTGGGAAAATCCGTGTACAACATTGATGTCGGCGGAGAATATTTATGGCGGGCTCCGATCGATTACGGTCTGGGCTTAAATTACAATTATTTTAACGGGATTGATGTTCCGAATTTGAAACGAGAGATATATACAGCAAGTATTCCTCTTTACGTACAGAACCGGGGCTACTCATTCGGTTTTAAACCGTATTATGAACACAATAAAGTGACTGATAACAATTTCTATTCGGCATCGGGTGTTGAGTTTCATACAACGGCATCAGAGCGCCGGGACTTTGTTGTCGGCGTTACAGGTAAAGCTGAAAAGCGATCGCATATGAATCCTGAATATGAATTACGCTCAGGTGACTTCGGTTACTTGCGCTTATTCTGGACGGAGTACTTCGGTGACTTCAGCTTTAACGCTAACGTCGCGGCTGAAAGTACAGCAACCGGTGACCAGCCTCTGGGACCATTTTTAGTTCCTGCGGCAAACAAAGCGATGATATACGGCTTAGGATTAAGTTACGATATTACAGAAGAGTTCCAAGCGAATATCAGAGGCCTTTACACCGAACGGGATTATACGCATGTGGTTTCCCCACTGGGTACAGACCGTAAAGACTTTAACCGCCGTTTGAGCGGCGCTTTATTTTACAGATTTAACAGAAACTTCAGAACCTTTCTGCAATACACGCAGGGAGAGAATGTTTCCAACTACGACAATAACGAAATATTAAACCGTAACTATAAAGAAAATATTTCGTCGTTCGGTATATCGCTGTTGCTATTTTAAGGAGGTTAAGATGAGAGCCATGATGAGTTTTTTCACAGCCCTGGTTATCGGAGCCGCTTCAGCTCATGCCATTATTCTTTTGCCGGGCAAGATCGAAGAGCCGGTCCGCGCCAATAAAATCATTGAAGCAAAGTACAAAGGTAAAAAAGCTTTTCTGGATAAGCACCGTAAGCGTATTAAGCAGAAATTTGCAGAACTAAAAACGCAAAAACAGAACGTTGCGGGAGCTCCGCTTGGAACACCGGCCGCTTTACGAGAGGAAAACACCGTCCGTTCGAAAGGTGTAGCAACCGACGGCACGATGGTACCGGATGGCAAAGCCATGCAGGAAACCAGATAGTTTTACCGTCTCTTTTTATGAGTGCCGGGCTTCAAAGGCGACAACCGGATGATTTTCGTTTCGGTTGATACGTATAAAAGCCCGTCGGGGCCTGTGCGTACGTTCCGGAATCTCCAGTCTTCATTGCCCAGCAATACTTCCTGGGCGACAACTTTTTTATTTTTAACTTCAAGACGTCTTAAATGCTTCCCGCTAAGGGTGCAGACAAACAGGTTGCCGTTCCAGCGCGGAAATTTATCTCCGTAATAAAATGCAATTCCGGAAGGCGAGATCGACGGAGTCCAATTGACGACGGGTGGGGTTACCCCTTCTGCGGTCGGCGGCCCGATGACCTTCCCGGTATAGGCAAGCCCGTAAGTCGCAATCGGCCAGCCGTAGTTGTTTCCTTTTTCGATAATATTAATCTCATCGCCACCCATGGGCCCCAATTCGGATTCCCAGAGGTTTCCTTCTGCATCGAAGACCAAGCCTTCAGGGTTTCTTACTCCTTTGGCCCACATTTCAGGTTTATCACCTGTCTCCAGATCGAAACGATAGATTTTACCGAAGTCGGTATCAGGATCCTGAACCTTACGGCGTTCTTCACGTTCTCCTGTAGAAAGAAACAAATACCGTTTTCCCTGAAACTCAATCCGGGATCCTGCCTGATACAGTGAATCGGCAGGAACAGCTGAAAAGACTCTTTTAAAATCTTTCAAAGCAGTGCCCTCAATCTCTGCTGAGGCCAATGTAAGAGTGGATTTACCTTCTGGCTGTGCTTTTTCTGTGAATACAAAAAAGATTTTTCGGCCCTGAAAAACTCTTATGTCTAAAAGACCGCCATGGCCCTCTTCTAGAACTTTCGGAACGCCTGTAAGCTCGAATTCTTCTTTTGTTTCTATATTTAAAACTTTGATGACCCCACGGCGTTCGGTCAAAACTATTTCTTTCGGCGAAAGAAAATCAAATCCCCATGCCTGGTGTTCAACTAACACTTCTAAATTAAAACGGTGAAGATCTGACTTATATTCCCTGGCATTAGATGGATGAACGAATGTTAACAGCGTCAGGGTTACAATAAGAGCGGTGCGGCCCAAAGGCCTAAGCAAGCGTAAAAAAATTGAATCCATACGCTCATCTTAGCGATAAGCCGGTCTTCGTCAAACCCTAAGGGGTTAAGCGTGCGATTAAGCCGGAGTCCGTCGAAATGTAAAGATAGCCGTCGGGGCCTGTGCGTACATTACGCACTCTTAAATGTTCAGACTTCAGAAGCTCTTCCTGTTCAGTCACTTTTTTGTTTTCAATTTTAAGGCGGCGCAGGTGCTGGCCGCTGAGAGTCCCTACAAACAGGTT
>JAJFMT010000129.1 GCA_020696855.1 Pseudobdellovibrio sp. | reverse complement strand
TATCTTGGCGCGGCAGCACCTGGGGTCAGTCAATTTCAAAGAAAGCTTAAACGCGTTCTTTGGTATTGGTGTTCAAAAAAACATGATCACCTGGTGTGTAGATAACACTGTAGACGTTCTTTGGACCAACGCTGAAGTTGCAGAAAAAATGAAAGAGCACGACCTCCGTTATCTTCGCAATCACTACTGCGAGCTTCCGACAGAGCCGATCGCTGGCGTTGACCTTGATAAAGTCACATGGTCGCCTCTTGCAGAAAGCAAAGGGCCTGCCGGCCAGCTCAGCAAGCTGGAATGGAATCAGGAAAACGGCGTCTTCAGGGCCGGTGGAATGCCATTTAAATCTACGGCCTTCGCAGAAGAGCTGAAAACAAAACTTTCAACCCAATAACAAATTAATAAGCAGGAACAAAAATGAAGATATTAAAAAGAATTCTTATCGGATTAGTTGCGGTTATTGCCCTTGTGGTGGTGATTGTAAAAGTCAGCTTTAACAGTAAATTGAATCAAACCTTCGCAAAACCGGAATTGCAAATTCACGAAGACGTCATTAAAGCCGATGTTGAACTCGGTAAACGTCTTTACTCTGTTCGCAGCGGCTGTATTGACTGCCACGGTGCGGACTTAAGCGGTGCTTTAATCATGGAAGACCCGGCTATGGGCAACATTCACGGTGCCAATATTGCTCCTTACAAATTAAAAGACTGGAGCGATGAAGATATCGCGCGTGCGATTCGCTACGGGGTTCACAAAGACGGCCGCTCACTTCGTTTTATGCCGTCATTTGATTTTGAAGGTTTAAGCAAAGGCGACTTAGCTGCGATGATTGCGTATTTAAGAAGTGTTCCTGCTGTAGAAAAAGAAAGTCACCAAAATACCTTTGGCCCGATTGCCCACGTTCTGTCTGTAACCGGCCAAATGCCGATCATGTTTCCTGCAGCGGTTATTGATCAGTCAAAAGGTTTCGTAGAAAAACCTGCAGAGGGGCCAACGTTTGAATTCGGCAAGTATCTGGCAAGTTCTTGCGTGGGCTGCCACCGTCACGATTACACCGGCGGTAAAATTCAGGGCGGAGACCCGGCTTGGCCACCGGCAGCTGATATCCGTCTTGGAAATTTCGCGGCTTATAACCAAGAAAGCTTCAAGCAAATGGTTATGACAGGTAAGTCTCCTGTTACCGGAAACATGCTTCGCCCGCCGATGCCGGTACATTTACTGAAACAGTTAAACGAAACTGAAACCCAAGCCTTGTGGGCGTTTCTTTCGACTTTGAAATAAACGAAATATTTGATTTCTACCACTAAAAGAAAAGGGCCTTTGTCAGGCCCTTTTTTTATTTTACCTAAAGATTGAAGTAACAAATAAATTATTCGGTCGGCTCTCGTTTAGTTCGCGCCGATCATGTTGCCGGCATTCGGTTCAACGATGTGACGTTGCCCCGGGCCTACATTCGTAATCACTTGCTTCATTCCTGATGGCCAGAAGATTTCTAATTTATCGATCTGCTTGTGATCGCCTAAGCCGAACTGAATCAGGCGCTGCTGCTGCATCGAACCGCTGTTACCCTCTAAGTGAGAAACCTGCTGCCAGCCCTTTGCATGTGCTTTTACAAATAAGCCGATACCTTCTTTGTTTTGCTTGGTGCCTTCGAAAGTTAACACCACAGATTTCTTCTGGTCTTTGCGGTTATTTTTAAATAACTGCACTGACGGGAATTTGTTTTGCTCTGTTCCCGGGTCAGCATTTCTTAATACTAAATCCATCACGCCGTCATTGTTGTAATCCATTTTGCCGGCAATGTACCCGTCAGCAATTGAATCGACCCCTTCAAGGTACGCTACATCAGTAAACGTGCCGTCACCGTTATTTCTGTAAAGTCGGTTACGCTGAAATCCGCCTAAAGAAGGCTTTTCGTTACCCGGAATAATAGAGCTGACTTCGCGGTAATCTTCAATCTTGCCGCCGAAAGTTTGTAACACATCCATAAAGCGTAAGTCATTACGTGACGACATACTGTAAAGTGGCGGAGCTTTTGAAACTCTCAGTGAAGACGCAAAGAACGAACCGAAGTTTTGGCCGTTCGGAGTTCCTGACCATAAACCGTTTACAACGTAGATATCAAGATGACCGTCGTTGTTGTAGTCGATGAACGTTAACCCACCGAGAGATTCACCGGTGTCTTCTAAAATTTCAGCCGGAATTTCTGAGAACTTCATTTTGCCTTTTGCTTTTGCTTCGAACATTCTTAAGCCGTCGTTATCCCATTGGAACGCCGGTAAACCACGGTGCTTTTTACAAGCGCGGTTAATACGGTCGATCGCATTGAAATTCACATTCGTCATGGCCACATCAACCAAGCCGTCATTATTGATATCACCGCTTGAGATGCCCATCGCATAACCCCAGTTTGAAACTCCGATTTTGTCAGCGCTTTCAATGAAGGTACCGTTGCCTTGATTGACAAAGGCAGGGCTTAAATTACCGCGGTCATCAAGAACGACTAAATCCATCTTATGATCCTGATTTAAATCGATCGCCAAAGATGAATGCGGGAACAGATGCGCATCATACACTTGGCCGTTAGCGCTGTCTTTTAACGTTTTTAAGCTTTGGGTGTTATCAGTGAAGCCGCCTTTACCGTTATTAAAGTAAAGTCCCTGATAACGTAAAAGATTTTTTGGCAGCTCACCGAACTGAGAAAAATCCTGTAAGCCCGGGTAACCGATATAAATATCAAGTAAACCGTCACCGTTATAGTCAGCTACAGCTGATGGCATCGGTTTTTTGAAAATGCTCGGGTCACCGAACTGATTCGGTTGTTCAACCAATTTGCCGTCTACGTTTTTGTAGTAATTCACCTGAAGAGGCAATTGCTTGTTTTCAATTTTGTTTCCGTTAGCATCTGTCGTTAAGAATCGGTTAATCACCACATCGCGCTTACCGGTGTTGTTGAAGTCTGCAAAAACCGCCGTTTTTGAATAGCGTTCGTGATCAAGAGGCGTTTCAATTTTTTTGAAAGTTCCGTCTTTGCTTCCAACGAACATTTCTGCGTTTTCACGGTGACCTACGAATAAATCCTGAATGCCGTCATTATTATAGTCCGTTACCGCCATAGCGTAACCGCCGCGGCGAAGAGCTTCGGTTCTAAGGTGAACACTTACTTTATCAAGGCCACTGGTTTGTGTGACATCTTCAAACGATGGCATGCCATTCTGAACAAGGCTTAAACCTTTAAGACCTTCTATGTTTTCGATCTTCCAGTTAGCGCCATCCAATTTAAGATTCAGAGATAAATTTAAACGGTCCTGCATCAGATGCGACTGTTTGTCTTTACCGCGAACATCTAATCTGACTTTTACAACCGCCTGGTTAAAATCACCTGAAGATGATTTGTTGTTCGGGTTAATCAAATAATCAGTGACTTTCAATTCTGAAAATTCGACTGAAGCATAATTTTTTAAACGGTGCACGATAGAGCCGTTACCTTTTCCTTTGTTCCATTCGAATTCTGAAATACTTTCAATATCGCGCGAAGGTTTTGACGCGATCTTATTAACGCCGCCGAAATTATCAAAATTCTTTTTTGTTAATTCAGCAAAATTCAGTTCAGAAATATTTTTTTTGATTTCAACAAACAGACCGTTTTCGATATTTGAAATTTTCAAATCGTCAATCAAGCAGTAATCAACTTGTTTTGCGCGGTGATTGTTCAAGTATCCGGACTGAAAGCTTCCACCCGAACTTTTGAGCTTGCTCGTGTAATTACTGATGATTTCTTCGGTGGGGTTAGCAAATGCGGATTGAAAAGGTGATTGAACCAATAACGACGCTATTAAGATGTTTTTTATTCTCATAGGGATAGGATAAGCCAGTACCAGAGGTAAAAAAAGCAATTTTAGATTAGTCCAGTGCGTGCCGGATCATATTGAGAAAGCTAAAGAATCAGAAGACTTAAGTCCTATCCTGTCTCCAAAGGTTAACATTTTTCAATTAACACTCATGGTCCAAGGTGATACAAATTTTTAATGAGCATCGTTGACGAACTCAGCCAGACTTACTTTTTTAATAGTCATTTTAAGTCGGGTTTCGATGAGTTCTTCAGTCCGTCACCTGAAAACGCCCACTTTCATTATATAACCATCGGTAAGCTGGAGCAGCTGCCGCTGGCCCCAATAGAAGAAGCCAAACGTGCGGCACGCCTCATTTCTGAAAAGCTGCAAGACCCGGTACTGTGTTTAAGCGGGGGGCTTGATAGCGAAGCCATGGCCATTGCTTTTTTGCAAGAGGGCATCAAATTCAGAGGCGCCATTATGAATATGCAGAACGGCTTAAATGAATATGACATTCAGGCCGCAAAAGAATTCTGCAAAGCGCACAATGTCGAGTTCGAAGAAATCCACATTCCTGCAATGGATATTCTGTTAAGCGGGGCTCATCTGGAGATTGCCGAAAAATACAGAACACTCTCACCCGAACGAGCCCTATTTATTTTATTTTTAGAAAAGATTAGCGGTCAGCCTGTGATCGGCGGCGAAATCCTGCGGCGTGAAGCCATCAACGGAGACGTTAATTTCTGCTGCCCCAAAGACCGCGACCTGAGCTACTGGCGCTATTTGCAATTGAATGAGCGGACAGGAGTTCCCTATTTTCATTATTACACTCCGGAGCTAACGCTTTCGTTCATGGCTCATACTAAAATTTCTGATCCTGACCTGGAAGTCACTGACTGGCGCGGCCGTTTTGCCGATTTCTACAATCACAAATTATCAGTGTACCGCGAGGGTGGGTTTGAAATTGCCGATACAGATTTGCGTCTTCAGAAGTGGCACGGCTTCGAAGGTTTAAAAATGAATTTCGATTCCAAGCATAATTCGACTAACGCTTACAACCGTTCGTTTCGGGAACCGCTTGAAGAAAACCCCGTTTATGACTTAAATCAGATTCTTCTAATTGAAGAAGACGATGAAATCGCAAGACGCATTCTCAGATACTGAAAAGCACACTCTCTCGCTACGGTAATGAGCGCGTGCCCGCCGGCCAGCCGCCGCGGTTTAATTCTAAAAACATATAAGAAGACCCTGTGGTTCCGGTAAATTGTTTAACTTCGCTTCCGCTTCCGAGATGAGTATAGGGTGTCCAGCTTTCAGCGCTTTTTAAGTGCCGCATTTTAATTTCTGTAAACTGACGGTTGCTATCGAGCTGCGAACTTTTAATAAATTCAAGCGGAGCCGCATTTGAATCCACGTCTGAAAGCAAATACACAAGTCTCGCCATGTTGGCCAGGCAGTCGACGTGCCATTGCGGTTCCGGACCGCCTAGAAATGTTTTTTCAATGTAGCATTTGTGAACGCCGTTTACTGTTCCGTAAGTTGTCTTTAGAAATGTTTTGTACTTTTCGCTGTTAATGATGTCTTGTGCGAGCTTCGGCCAGTTTTCAAATTGATTTATATTATAAGAGACTCTCAGGCGGTAACCGAGCTTCTCCTGATAGAAAGTGTTTTCATTAATAAATTCATACGAATAGTGCTCGGCCTCGCCCGACGCTTTGGCTGATTCAGTATTCTTTAAGCGCGAGTCTTCAATTTGGTCGAGAATTGAGTTAATTTCTTTAATCTTTGCATGAGCTAATTCAGGTTTTAAGAAGGTGCCGTTTTCAAAAAACTGAAAACCATCACGCTTAAAATCCGAGCCGACAGAGAGCGCTTCATTCAGTCTGCGAAGACGCAAAGCAAGAGGCGCAAAAATAAAAAAAGACTTTCCCGGCTTTTTTATTTTTGCCATGACTTACTCATTACGAAATCTTTCGCACTTCAGTCTCAGTGTATTCGTATTCTTTTTCGAAAAGTCGTTTAGGAAGAACTCTCTTCCAAACCGGAAGATTTTTTGAAAGAATTTTCATCTTCCAGTAATTAAATAAGTTTCTGAACGGCGCAAGTAAGAAGGATAAAAACGAACCGCCATCAAGCCCGTGTTCTTCTTCATTAATACCGATAATTAACTTTTTATGGTCTTTTTCTGAAGGAACATACAAAGTGCCGAACATTCCATCGATAAACGCAAAATCATTCGAATAATTGATATGCGAAAATTCAGGCTGCTTACTGTGGTGCATCTGATGATGGGCAGGACTATTAAAAAATTTCCCCAGCCAGCCCGGAAACGTCATGAAGACATTGCTGTGGCGCAGGTTTGCAATGACGGCTCGTAGAGGCATGTAATACACAAAGCCATAAATGTACAAAGTAATAAAATTTTTACCGAACAGAAAAATCGTAATCATCGCCCAGATTCCGCCGACGATTCCCAGAATCAAATTTGAAACGAAAGCATCGACAGGATGCATGCGGTAAGCAGTCAAAAAATTAAGATTACGGGCCGAGTGGTGGGCCGCATGGAAAAACCAAAGTGAGTTAAAGTAGTGCATCACGCGGTGATACAAATAATAACCGAAGTCGCCCGCAACCATTCGAAGAAGCGGCCAGGTGATTTGCACTAAAAGGTACTCACTGGCGTGAGGAAACACGCCTTCATAAGTGAATACGAAAGACTGCCGGCCCCACTCATAAACGCCGTCCGGGTTAACCCCGGTAAATAAATGAATAAAGGCAAGGCCCGATAAAGCAAAAACCGCTAAATCCACCCAAGCCGAGCTACTGAAAAAGTTCTCAGGAGATAGTGCGTCTTTGTAAAAAGAATGGCCATGCTTTTTCTTTGCAACGTAGTAATAGGCGAATGCCGCCGCATATGAGGCGATAATGAAGTACCACGAAAAACGTGATTCGCTGTCATTAAAAACTTTTAATGCATTAGCGTAAATCTCATTAAGGATCTGTTGGGCACGAGGATCCATACCACCATCACTTATTTAAGGAGGCTTTTAAAAAACGCCACCAGGCTTAGTAAAAGGGCTGCCACAATTGCCATTTGCATGGCGTTGAAAACCGAGTTGAAGGGAATGCCTAATTTACCGAATAAAGAAGACCTGTAAGACCTTTGTAATCTTTCGAATTTAACAGCGGTTCCTTTCGAATAAGAAACCAAAAAGTTGTAATATGTAATATCAAATTGCTGCAGAATAAAAGTCGGAAGTATCTGTTTTGTCAGGCGCATATAACGTTGCTCTTTTAAGTGCGGGTCAAGTCGCATTGTCTCTGCCAGTTGATCGCAGTTTGATGCAAAGAAGGCATCATAATCTGTGAATTTTTGTTCAGCTTCAAAAAAATTTTCGTACTCTTTTTGAATCGTAGCGCAGACCAGTTGAGCTGCCGTTATCAGGCTTGCCTGATTCATTGCTGCCGCCAGTTGCTGATTATATTGGTCGACTTTAATTGTTGGCCATTTGGCGTCCGGCACAAGTCTGCGGGCATTAATCGACCGCATATATGGGCTTCTATCAAAAGCAATTTCAGAAGGTGACTTCTCCGTTTCAGCAGAAGCAGGAGCCGGCGCAGACGAGCCCGGCGGAACAGGTGGAGCCAGTGGGTTCTGTGCAAAAACCACGGACGAAATTGTCATGCAAATGAAGAGCAAACAGGTTGTCAAAAATCTTTGTGCATAGTCCATAATCATTATGTTCCCACGCTTACCTTTTTGATGTCCAGTGCAATCTCGCTCTCTGCAAATGCAGGAATGGCTTCGAGCACATTTTCTGATCTTCGCTGGTCTAATAGCTTGGTAAATTTTAAAAATTTTTCGTAGCCGTCTTTGTTTTGCGGTTTCGTTAAGAGCTGTTCGATGCCGCTCCAGTTAATTTCCATCCGGTGCTTACGCGACTTTAGTCTTTTTAAGGCCTCTTGGCGTACGCTATCCGGCAAAACATCTATTCCCAGATACGCCGGATCAATCAAAATATTGCTGAAAGAAGTTTGCACATCCTTGAGCGCCAACTTGTGATTCAAAAGTGGGTTCGCGGTCTCAATTATAAAATCCGCAGCATCTGGTAAATCAAAAACATTATAAGCCTGGGGCGTATACATAAATGAAATATGAATATTTTCAAGATGCTGAAACGCTTTTAAGGTTTCGGTAAATGAATCAAATCTGTAAGCACCGCCGCGAATGTAACTGTAAAGGCCGCCTGTGGCTTCAAAGCTGAAAATAAGATTAAGTTTTTTGAACTGAGAAAGAATTTCTAATTTCTTTTTTGCGAAAATTCCGTTGGTATAAATAGTCAGCGTCACATTTTTTGAAAGCCCTGACTGAACCATTCTTTCCATAAAGTTCAGCGCGGTTTTATCAAATAGCGGCTCGCCGCCTTTTAGAATCACAAAACGCAGGCGCGGAAATTTTTCAAGATCCAGATCAAGCTCAACAGGTGTTTCTCTAGGTGGTGGGGCCACAAAGTTCAGCTGTGACGCCAGAAAACTTTGATCCGACTGCCAGCCAGAGCTTCTTACAGCACTGCACATGCGGCATTTTAAGTTACACTGTGTTGAAAGGTTCAGATCAAGCAATACGATTCTAGATGGGTCCACCGTGCCGATGCCGCTTTCGGTTTTAATGGCGTCAGGCAAATCATTAAAAACATTTCGGAGACTGCGCACATCCACTGCATTTCTTTTTGTACAAACATGACAGCTATCTAACGGTGATTCGGTAAAATGATTTGTGCGGTAAGTTTTTAGCGCTTCAATATTTACGGCCTGTGAAAGGGAACTGACCCCTTCTAACGTCGTTGAAAACGACGAGCTGGAGCACGCGGCGATTGTATTATCGCTTCTGACAGCGAGGCCCACCCATGGGGCTTTACAAGAGATTTGGCCCATGTTTAAGGAAGTTCCTGTTAGAGAGATCCTTCCCTCTCAGTAAATAGCATTCCTGATGCGCGCCGATTTTTGCCGCGAGGTTATCAGGGCGCGGAATAATATGCGTCGGGAAGTATTTAAAATTCAAAAGGATCCTGTCGGTATCGGATCTATTAGATTCACTTGCGTGAATCGAGTGAATATCGTGAAAGCTGAATTCGCCTTCCTGCAATTCAACAGGGACCGCTTCGTTTGCTCGGTCGATATATTCTTTTTCTTCTAATGAATAGATGACGCCGCCGAAAAGGCTTCCTTCGTAGGGCTTTGTTTTAAAAGGACGTTCACCGCGAAAGTGATGTGTTCCCGGAATATACTTAACACAG
>JAJFMT010000128.1 GCA_020696855.1 Pseudobdellovibrio sp. | reverse complement strand
CGGAGGAACTATGGAAACTAACTTACAAAATAAAGATATTTCAACAGAGATTATGCGTCTTGAAAAACAATACTGGGACGCGATGGCCGCTCATGATTTGCAAGCCGCCGTCAATTTAACTGACTTTCCCTGTATTGTTTCAAGTGAGCACGGTATTCAATCAGTAGACCGCGAACAGTTTGAAAAAATGTTTAACTCCCATGAGGGTTCCTTCAGCTCTTGGAGGATCGATGAAAGTAAAGCGCAAGTGCGACAAATTGGCCCTGACACTGCGGTGATTGCGTACTCGGTACATGCGTCTGTTGTTAAAGACGGCAAAACGCAGGAAATCGATGCGGTTGATACTTCTACCTGGGTAAAAAAAGGCGATAAGTGGGTGTGCGCTATGCATACCGAAACTTTAATGCATTAGGGCCGGACCTCATCCGCCTGGACGAAGCCCAGCGCAGAATTTAATATGCTTCTATGACAGAAAAAGATTTTTCTTATTTGCACGGATTTTCTGAAAAAGAGCAGCAACGTTTACGTAAGCAGGCTCGTTTCGGCGAGCACATGATTTACCGCAATCTGAATATGTCGGGTGTCAGCGAACTTTTAGAAGTTGGCTGCGGCGTCGGCGCACAAAGTGAAATTCTTTTGCGCCGGTTTCCTGATTTAAAACTGACAGGAATTGATCTCAGTACAAAGCAGATGGACGTCGCTAAAAAGCTTTTAGCGTCCACTCCATGGGCTACAGGCCGTTACAATTTAAAAGAAATGGATGCGACGAACATGACGTTTGCAGCCAATTCTTTTGACGGTGCTTTTCTATGCTGGATTCTGGAACACGTTCCTGACCCTATTCGTGTGTTATCAGAAGTCCGCCGTGTTCTGCGGCCGGCATCAATCGTTTACATTACTGAAGTGATGAATGCGTCTTTCTTTCTGGACCCGTATTCTCCGAACGTTTGGAAGTACTGGATGGCCTTTAATGAATATCAGATGGCGCAAAAGGGTGATCCTTTCGTCGGCGCAAAGCTTGGTAATTTCTTAATGCAGCTGGGATACCGTGATATTCAGACTGAAGTGAAAACGTGGTACTTAGATAATCGCTCTCCACAATTAAGAAAAGACAGCGTTGAATACTGGACAGAACTTTTACTAAGCGCCAGCGATCAATTGGTAGCTGCTAATTACGTATCAGCAGAAATCGTTGAAGGCATGAAGCTTGAGATGGCGAAAGTAGCCAATGATCCGAACGCGGTTTTTTACTATTCATTTATTCAGGCAAGCGCGAGAACTTAGGGGGATCAGCAGTAGCTAATCCCCTGATTAATTATTACTGTTGCGTCTTTAAATACTCTTCAAGTTTATCGAATGAACCTGTCCATCCCATTGTCATGCCGGCACGGCCTGCGATGAATGTATTGAGTTCTTCTGCTGTGTAATCGCCCGCGATTTCCCACGTAATGGTTACACGTGTTTGATTGTCGCCTTCGTCTGAAAACTTCACTGTCGTTTTCATGGTGGCAGGCCACGTCGGTGCCATCGGGTGACGGGTCGTCTCTTTATTGTGTTCGTCGGTGAACTGCTGCGTGTACACAAGGGTGTCCGGGCTTTTGACTTCAATGTACTGAGCGCGTCCGTACATTTTCATTCCGTGTTCGTTGCTCATGCAGTAGAAAGTTTTTCCGCCTGTGCGAATGTCCGCATCACCGATAAACTGCATGTTAAAACCTGTAGGTGCCAGCCATTTAGAAAAATGCTCAGGCTCGGTCCACACTTTAAACATTAAATTCAAAGGAGCATCGAAGCTTCTATTGATTGTGAAAACTTCTTTGCCGGTGCTTTCTTTTTCAAGATACTCCGCCAAACGGTCCCATGTCGAATCACCGTTAGCCTGCTTGATGAATTTTCTTGTTTCTCTTGCGATTTCTGCAGACGGGAAGGCCATTGTCATTTCGAGTTTAGTTTTATTGCCTTTCACCTCTGAAAAAAGCGCCGTTACACGGAACATCGGCGGCTGGTCATCGTTGCCACCGTGATCGTAAACCAGTTTCTGAAAAGGAATCACTTCAAAGTATACAGTTTTGTTAGGCCAGTCTTTCCCGTCCGGGCCGTGCATGGTGTAAGACCAGTGCCCGCCGGCGCGAAGATCTTTACTTTTATGAGTGAGTGTAAAGCCGCGGGGACCCCACCACTTTTTTACTTTCTCAGGATCGGTCCATGCGTCCCATACTAATTTTACAGGCGCATCGTAGACACGAGTGATTTTAATTTCATTTGAATTATTCTTGCTTTCGGACATTTTTCTTTCCCTTCTTAACAGGTTTAGATCCTTCTTTTTGTTTTTCTTCGTCTTGAATTGATTTTAAATATTCACCCAAACGATCCAGGCTTTCTTCCCAGAAAATTCGGTACTGCTCCATGTAATCAGCAACGTCTTTCAATTTGTCGCCGTTGAGTTTGCATGGTCGCCATTGTGCTTCTTTGGTTTTCGTAATGAGACCCGCTTTTTCGAGAACTTTAAGATGTTTTGTTACAGCCGGAAGACTCATGTTTTTCAGAAAAGGTTTCGCCAGTTCTGAAACGCTGGTTTCGCCCTGAGAAAGGCGTGCAAGTATCGCCCGTCGAGTCGGGTCAGCGAGAGCAGCGAATGTGAGACTGAGTTGATCTTGCATTTATTTCTTATCCTCATCTTAGTTAACTAAATGGTTAATTAACCGATTAGTTAAATATCGGTGATGTCGTACAAAAAGTCAATAGGGTCGAAAATTGAGTGTTTTTTAAGCCAATTAGAATCAAGTATTTGTAAGTAATTTCAAATGTTTGAACAACTATAAATACTTTTAGTAATCAAATACTGAGATTTATTACCACAATGATAAGGAATCTAATGACTTGTTGCGTTATATTAACTTCACGGACTCATCAAGGGAAACCGAAGATGAAATCGAGAAGATAGTCTGCCATGATCGAGGGGTTTAGTTTGAGGGGTAACGCAAGTTGCCCCTTTTTATTTTCCAACAAGCCTGAAAGAACGGTGGCTCAATCAATCTATCAGCCATCAACAAGTTAATCGCCAACAAGCTCAATCGAATTTTTATCAGCCGTAATTCTGGAAGTATAAATTGAATAGTCGTTAAAGATTTTATCAATATTAGCGCCGTATTTCAGCTGCCCATGAAGCATCAGCATTTCACGATGGCACTTCTCACCGACCTTGCACTGACAAACGAAGTAGATATCCTTTGCCTTACTCTCAACGCAGTAATATTTCAGATACTGCTCGCCCAGCCACGAAAGTTGAAAGCGTTCTTCATATCTGGATTTTACAAATGCTTCCGCATGGCCGAACTTTTTTTCAGCGTCTTTCCATTCGCGAAACAGGTCGCGCTCCGGGGCCAGTTCTTTTTTGTAATCATCGCGCCACTCTTTTTTTACACCGCGGGGGTAAAAGCACATACAGATGACGATCACAGAATTCTCTCGTGGTAGTTCCTGGGCCCAGACTTGTTGAACAGAGGCTTGCTTCAGCATCAATAGCAATTGTTGCAAACACAGTGCTCACGAAAATGCACCATACAGTAATTTGAAATTTCTAAACAATTTATTTTACTTGAGGAGCTTCTGAAGTTTCAGAAGCTGAACCGTTCCAAAAACTTTCCAAATCACTTAATATATTGCTCGAAACAAGTTCTTTAGGGTTCTCAGTAAACCAGTCCTGCGGCATTGATTTACTGTAGGCGGGCTGAATAAAGCGGTCGTCCATTAAAACAATTATACCTTTATCGGTTTCGGTTCTGATAACGCGGCCGGCAGCCTGCACCGCTTTTGCCATTGCAGGGTACGTGTAGGCGTAGTCAAACCCCGCACCGTAATTGGTCTCGTAATAGTTGCGCATTTCTTCGCGGATTAAATCAAATGTCGGTAGCGGTGGTCCTACCACAAAAGCCCCGATCGCCATTTTGCCGGGATAATCGACGCCTTCAGCGAACACTCCGCCTTGAACAGCGAAAATAATATGATGGCCACTGCCTTCTTTTAGCCGAAGTAAAATTTCATCGACCTCGTCGCGGCTCATGCCGCTGCGCTGACGAATGAACTCAAATCCTTCGGGTAGTTTAAACTGATTACTGACCTGATTTAAAAATTCAAAACTCGGAAAGAACGCGAAGTAATTTCCTTTACGTACGGCACTGATGCGCGCAATGGCTTCTGCAATCTTAGGGTAATGGCGCTGCCGCTCTGAATACTTCGAAGATACCTGTGGAATAATTAAAAGCTTTCGCTGTTCAGGCGCAAACGGCGAAAGAAACTCAGCCGTCGTCAAAGGCGCACCTGACATACCTGAAAGCTGACTGTAGTAATCAAAAGGTTTAAGTGTTGCCGAAAACCCGACGATCTGATCGTAGTTAGAATAACTTTCTTTCAGCAACTCCGAAGCATCGCAACAGGTAATGCTGATGCGGTTTTCAGAGGGATTGTAGCTGGTAAAAAACTCTTTTCGGCCAGAGCCCACATATTCAAGGGCTTCCGTAAACTGCGACCAGTAAAGCGAAAGATTTAAAACCGGGTCACCCGGCTGTATGTCGGCATCCGAGTTTAAATAGCCCGACAAAAAATTCCGAATCTCAAAATCCATTTCAAGAAATGCGGCTAATGGCGGATTAATCTTCGCGGGCTTCTGCAAACCCTCAGGCGCGCTTCGCTTAACTACGCCGATGCAGGCATTAAGAATATCAATAAATTCATTTCTGAATTTTTTCGGCAATACAGCCGCCTCTTCTTTTTTATTCTCAAGACTTTGCACCGACAAAGACGGCGAGTAATAATCCATCGAACGTGAGGGCAAGTTATGAGCTTCATCTATAACAAGATTCGGGCGCCCTTGCTGATCCAGCTCTTCCGCGTTGATTCTTCCCAGGGGAGAGCGGGGAGCGAACACATAGTTGTAATCACAAATGATCGTGTCAGCTTCAATGGCAGCATCCAGCTGAATTTCAAAAGGGCAGACTTCGAATTCAGCCGCGAGCTTTCTGAACACCCGTGCGGTTAAATTCTTCTTCTTAGACAATTTCTCAATAACTTTATTTTCAGAAAGTTTTGTGTAGTGATCTTTGGCGTATTCGCAAAACTCCGGTTTGCAAATTGCTTCATTCTTAAAGCACATTTTACTTTTCGCGGTTAAAGTCATTCCCTTAACGGCTGCGCCTTTAGCCTGAAGCTTTTCAACCGCTTCTTCGGCCACTGTGTGCTGGCTGTTTTTCGGCGTGGTGTAAATCAGCCGCTGCCCTCGGCTTAAAGCTTCTTTCAAAGACGGGTACATAACGCCCACTGTTTTTCCTAAACCGGTTGGCGCCTGAAACAGC
>JAJFMT010000127.1 GCA_020696855.1 Pseudobdellovibrio sp. | reverse complement strand
ATTCATCGGTAAATTAAGATTTCATCTTGATGACCGTACGGTACTGAGACAGAAGTCGGGTGTCTTTGTAAGTTATTGAAACGACGAACTTATTACCAGTTTCAGATTTTGAAACACAAAAGTGTTCCATGATGAGGCGAAAAAAAATTCACCGAAATAGATAAATTAGAAATTGGCATGCCTTTTCTGCAATATAAAAGTCCTGAGGACGCGGATATTTTCTTAACATTTTGTTTTGACCTTAAATCTGGGCGGAGATGACTAGTTGCTGCCGGCGGCAAACTTTTTAAAGAAGCCAGACGTGATACCCGGCTGCAAAGATGCAAGACCGAAGATCATCGTAGAAAAATCAACAGCCTGAAGGCGCGAAAGCGCTTTGTCAGGATTCGTTAAACTTCTGCGCCAAAGAATTTCTTTGCCGTTATGGGTGTAGACAAATTCTTTTTGGCTGTAGATTTTTAGCAAATCATTAATGAGTGACGGTGACTCGGCCAAGAAACCCGCCACTATGTGCGGAGAAACAATCAGTGTTGTGTTGTTCATAACGGAGTTAGCTTCGTAGCCTCTGACTGCTTCTCCTGCACCAGAGCCCCACAGTAAAAGCGGGTTACCCGGCTGTTTTACAAACCAGTCTTTATCCATCTTCTGAGCGTTTTTCAAATAAGTGATATAAGCGTCATTCGTGCTGACATCGCTACAAAGATAATACGCGAACTGAATCGTGAAGCTTGATAAGTAATGAAACGGGTGGTCTGTCAGAATATTTAACGGGCCCTGTTGCGACTGATAAACTTTTTTCGGAAGAGAATCCGGGTTGGCAAAGTGGCGTTGCCAGAAATCTGTCATAGGCCCGCGAACGCCACGTTTGGATTCGGCCAGTTTTCCCATGCAGCTGACAAGAATGTATTCGTTGAATTTAAGTGTCACCTTTTTAGGGGCTTCGCTGTTCAAATCAAAATTCATGAACAGGCGTCCTGCGTTTAAATCAGAAATAGCAGAAGACCAGTTTACCGAAAGCAGCAAGCGGTCAGAAAACTCCGCGATTAAACCTTCAGGATCTTTATTCCGTGCCTTGAAGTAATTGGCGTTCAGCACAGCACCTGCAGCGAGTATAGCTGTGTCGATAGTTGAGTAGCCATCAGCAGCTGACCAAGCGTTATCAGCGCCGTCTTCAGCTTTAAACCAGTGCCGAAACCAGCCTTGTGAATGGCGTTTTGAAAACTTCGGGTTCAGTAAAGCACTGAGAGTCTGGACTGTTTTAATGTTGGCGTCAGTGATGTCACCTGTGCTATCGCCGATGGCAAGAGTAACAAGTCCCATCCCAGTTGCTGCCGTTGATGAATTTGTTTCTATGGAGTTCGCACCGAGATTAACGGCATCGTAGTACTGGCCGCTCGCTTTATTGCGAAGCTCGTTGTTAAAAAGGTTTAAGGCGTCAGATAAAAGTTTTTGCGAAGTGGCTGCAGATTGCGGATTTGAAAGCGTATTTCCAGCTAAACCGGTGCTGGCATTTACTGAAAAAACAAAGGTAAAAAATAAAACTAAAAACAGCCGGCTCACAGCGGTGAATCTAGCGCAGTTTCATTCTTATTTTCAATAAAAAAGGCCATTGTAAAACGGCCAAAAAGAAACAGGGCGTTTTAGACGCCCTGTTAAGATAAATTCTTTTTTTGTTATAAAAATTTCAGGCTTAGTTAGAGAAAGCCACAGCCGGAATATCCGACATGGTGACTAGGCCCGGTTTCGCTAACAACACTGAATGAATCGCATTTAGCGTGATCGCACAAGTTGCAACGTCACCGTTGATTCCGCCTTCGATCGTAGAATTGATCATTGGGTCACCTGTTACGCGAATAGTGTCGTACGATTTAGGTTCACCTACAGCTGCGCGGAAGTGAAGTGTGATCACTTCTTTATTACCAACATAACCGCGGCCAATCTGCTCAACTCCGCAGGCCATGCCTGCTTTAATCGGCTTGTAACCGACAGTAATATCTTTATCGGCAACAACAGGCTCCAGCGTTTCGGTTTTTTTAGTCAGCTTCCAGCCCATACGTGCGGCGATAAAATCAACTGACTCAGGCAATCCAACGTGGCGAAGAGTGCCTTCTTTTTCTTTTTTCTTAAATTCCTGAAGAGTCAGAGCCGCGCCGATTTTTTGCTGAAACGGAACACGTCTTACAGACGCATTCTGCACGCGAATGACTTCAATTTTGTCTACGCTTTTACTGACGCCGGTCATAACTGTAGGCAGGAAGTCCATTAAGAAGCCCGGGTTAACGCCCGTACCTAACAATGAAATTTTATATTTTTTGCAGATTTTATCGAGCTTTTTAGCGCGGGCCGTTTGTACTTTCCAAGGGAAAGAAAGCTCTTCACAGGTTGAAACGATTGAAAGTTTTTCTTTCGCGATATCAGTTACAATCTGCTCAAGGCGCGCAAGACTTGATACGGTTGTTACAACGGCGATATCCGCTTTTTTCTTTTTTAAAGCTTCTTTGACCGTCGGAGAAATTTTAACTCCCATTTTTTTCAGTCCGCAAACTTCGCCCACATCACGGCCGACAAGATTCGGCGAGCTGTCTACGGCGGCCACGATTTTCATTCCGCGGGCAACGGCAAATTGTACAGTTTTTTGGCCCAGCGGGCCCAGTCCTACTTGAAGAATTTTTGTCATACAGCATCTCCTGTTACATTTGGCTTTTTAGGTTCAAATTTTAAATTGTAAGCTTCAGCTAAATCTCTGAAGTAATCTCGGTCACGAAAGTAAATCGCATGTTCGTCAACTTCGCGGCGCCCAATGGCTTCGAAGTGTTTGCGCATTTTAATTAATGGGCCGGCAATTTTGTGCGAAACATAAAGCCCGACAACCAGTGAAGTCAAAAAGCTGATCAGCAGAGTTGTGAACAATACGGTCAGCATGCGCTGTTGAAAGTCATAATAGAAAACGTAGTAAGGATGCGCTTCGCTTAGATTCATCATTTGGCCATTTTCAATTTGATCCTGAAATGCAGAGTACTGAAAAAAGTAGATGAGCAGCGGAGCAATTAAAGAAATGACCGTTATAATCGTAATTAACCGCAATTGAAATTCCGGGTAAATTAATACGTTCTTCAGGCTTCTTTGTTTTTCCATGCGCCAATCGTAGCAGACTGAAATGAAAGATCAACGAAGGAAAAAGGCTTAAGCCTGCCGTTTTTTAAGCAGATCTTCGCACCGGAATATGAGGGTCTCTTTGATTCTTTGCCGGTAAGGGATAAATTCGGGTTTATCGGATTCCATAACAAGTGAATAAAGCTGTGCGACCTTTTCGATTTCCACCAGGGCCTCTTTTTGAGGGCCGCGTGAGAGGGGGAATTTCGGAAGGCTTGAAAGTTCTTGCGCAGCGGATAAAAGCCCTTGTGTCCAGTCGATTTCCGTTTGGGTCAGGTAAATTCGCGGCAGATGCTGACGGTTTTGCTCCAGCAGTTGCTGCTCCTGATCGATCCTGATAAGTTCATTCAATACCTGTTGCAGGTCGGCCTCAAAACGCCTTCCGAAAAGGTTAAAACAAACGCGCTTCCAGCTTCCGCAAAAGTCGTCGAACTCAATATCCTGAGCTTTGTCAAAAGGCCCGGGGTTCACAATACTGTTCATGGTTTTTGTCATCACATCCAGCGAAATCACAGGTGATTCGGAGCGGGTATTGATGCGAAGCATGTGATGGGCCCAGTTCGATACCGCCAATAAAGCCTGGCCGTTCACAACAGCATTTCTGAAATCCAGCTGAAAGTTCTCGAATACGCTTTTGTGCATCGGGCGGTTCAACACATAATCAAAACGGCTTTTCGTGCGCTCATTCAGGGGGAGGGAGAAGAAGCGGCTCAGCTCTTCGCGGAAGTCTTCAAAGCTTTTATTCCATAGATTTTCATTCTGGCAGGTTTTATAGATGTGGAAGCTTTTCATGCGGTTCGGCTCCGCCTCATCCAATAAGGCGTTAATTTTTTTCTCGATCAATCTGGGAAATAGTTTCCACATATCGTGCATCATGCAGTCTTTATTTTAGCATTTTGTGACAGCGTAAAAACTTTTTTGTTTATGCGATTTTGTCGAAGAAGTTAACGATTTCGAAGGATTTTTTTGTGCCGTTGCTGTCAGGGGGTGTAAGCAAATTACGGCGCCTGTCTCATATTGACTGACTCAAAATGAGGATTTCATTTTTAAGTTCACCAGAGAGTTTTTAGAGTTTCTGCTCGAGGCATATTCTTTGATCTTACCTTTAACAAATGGGTAAAAGCGGGTTTAAACTTTTTAATAAGATCAATGTCAGCAAGGTGTTTCACTTTGAGATTTCACTTTTGCTGGCTGTAACAGTTTTATTTTCTTCGTGCTCTGAGTTTTTAAGCGGTAAGCCGAAACCTCAGGACAGTATCGAAATTCAATCTAATCTTTCAGACTGCTTAAATGATGTCACAACAGATCTAAAAAATTTCTTTGATTCAAAAGCCGGTGGCGAAGTGCTGGATAAAACCATCATGTGCGTCGACGAAACTCTTACTAACCTGCAAACTAAAGTTGAAGGCCGGGAAAACGCTGCTGCTTTCACCGCAGATGAAATCTATGACATTGTGAACACGTTTGTAGAAGGGGCAACGCTTTCAAGAACGGGTGCACAGAATCTTATTCTTTTAAAGGCCGCTTTACTGGGTGGCGACAAAACGCGTATTACTAAACTTGAAATCAATGATTTAAAAACGTACCTGCGTGTAATTAAAGATGAAGCCAAAAAGCTGATTCCCTACATTCCGGTATTTCGCTTCGAAGAAACCGATAAGCTTTATACTAAAGAGCACATCGCAGAAGCTTTTCAGGCTCTCGGCGCTTCTATTAAGGTTCTTGTTAAGACATCGAAGCTTGCGAACTCGAATTATACGTTTACCGATTTTAAAAACTTCTTAATTAATGTTTTAAATCTTCAGGACGACGCCAAAAACACGGTGAATATTCTGACAAAAGTTAATTACGTACTTAACGGTTCTCAGCTGGACTTAAACGATGCTGAAAAAGAACTTTTCGTGGATAACTTAACTGAGTTTCTGCGCTTAACATCTTTAAATGCCAATGGTTACGTCAAGTATGACATTGAAAACATCAGTGAGCTCGATAACACTGTCGAGTTTGTCGATCAGGCTTTAAAATTACTTGAAAACTCGCTTCAGTACCGCAAAACGGGCGTGATCTCGGTGATGAGTCTGGACCACCTCATGCTGGCGCTGGCTGAAAGTGACAAGTTCTCTCATAAAGTGCGCGCTTCAAGTTTAATTAACTTCTATAAAACTATTTTTGTTCGCATGTTCGAAAGCGGTATTGACGGGAA
>JAJFMT010000126.1 GCA_020696855.1 Pseudobdellovibrio sp. | reverse complement strand
GCGCTTCCATCCATTTGACTTCCTGCTCGCTCCAGTAAGTTGTGTTGAGAATTTTTGAACCGGGAAATGTATTAACGTATAACGCAATAGCCTCTTCAGCATTTTTTTTAAACATCAGAAACGGTTGAATCTGCTTCATAGCGCGGCCTCTTTCTTTTTATGAATAAATCGTACAAAGTACTTTTCAAGTTACATACCCGTGCCTGAAGCGATGATTCAAAAAAGAAATGGCCGTGGCCCTGTTGAGCCACGGCCATTCATGATATTTGTTAAACAGTTCTTCCGCGTAAGAAGAATGCGCGGTACGCCCACAAAATCAGAACAGAACCTAACACTGCAGCAAGTAAACCTGCCGGTTCCCCTTCAGTGTACATTCCGGTACGCACACCGATAAAGTGTGCTAAAGCTGCCCCTGCCACACCAAGTAACGCCGTAACGATCCAACCGCCTGGATCCTTCCCGGGCATTAACATCTTTGCAATGGCACCTGCAATTAAACCAATTATTAGTGCACCAATCATATGATCCTCCTTGTGCAATTATTTCTTGGTTTTTGTTTTTCACAAACAATGCCAGATAAATTAAAACAGATTTCTACTTGCGTCGAAGGATCGACGGCAGATCCCCTCTGTAGAGACCGCTCTTTATTCCCAGGTCGTCAGAGTCGGTTACCACATAGAATTCCCGCTCTTTTAGATCCAGGCATAGTCCTTCCGGCTTTGCCGGGCACAGAAGTTTTTCAGAATAGAGAATTTTGCCTTCTGCGTTCAACAGCCCCAGAACCGCTCCGAAAAAAGCACCGTCATTGTATGTGTCATTCGTGGCTTCAGCGGCGGCTACGAACCATATTTTTTCAGAAGTCTCAATGGCTGCATCGGTGAAACTTAAAGGTACTCCGCCAAGGCTTCCAAGCTCGATGGGCATGCTGTTTACAAACGAGCTTTTTTTCATTGCGCCGTTTTGTAAATCATCCACTAATAAATCCATCTGTAACTTTATGATTCCATTTTGTCTTAAACTACCGTTTCCTCTTTGAAAAAGTAGAAGTTGCCCGTTGCTGACCACCGCTCCTTCGATGTTAAGTTCAGAATAAACATTTAAAAGTTCGGTATACAGGTTAGTGCAGTCGATTTGAGTTATGTTTTCCCCGGAAAGCAAAATTCCCAGATTGCGGTTCGGCTTAGAGCCCGACGGTAATACCAGAAGTGAGCCCGGCCATATTTCAACAATGGCTTCAAAGTCAGGCTTTGATTTCTTTCTTGCCTGAGGATCGGCAGGCAAGTGCCCCGGTATCAAAGGAACAAGCACCGCTTCACTTTTTAAATCGGCAGAAATTTTCACAAGGCTCAGTTCATCATCGGCCACGATATAAAAAAAGCCGCCGGAATTTACGATTCCGCTGGCTGCCGAAACTTCTAAAGTTTTTAAAAGCTTAAGTGATATTGGCATCAGGTTTTAATGTACTCTGTAAATTCCGGTTTACAAGTGGCAGGCCAGCGAGGCCAGTGATTGCAAAACTCCTGTTCGCATGAAACCCAAATTTGTTATTTTCTCAAAATGAGACAATTTCTTTAGTCCAGGCGCCTGTTAATTTGATATGGCGCGCACCGGGCTTGCTCTAAGCTTGTGTGTGGAGACCATATGAAAAAGAGCGTTTTGGCCCTGACTTTACTGATCAGCACTAAATCTTTTGCGTTCAGCGTTCCTGACCACAGGATGATTTCGGAACTGGCATTTGCAGAGCTTCAGCAGTGCGGTCTTTTTCCTAAAAACATGGAATGGCAAAACGATGCAGGTCAGGCCTCAATTGGCGTCATGATCAACTCTAATCTGGAAGAAGATAACTACTTAAAAAACGGAATAAAAAAACTTTTTCAGTACTCTCACTTTTACAATCCTGTTCGCCCCATTAAAAAAGAATGGAACGGCCGTGAGCATGCAGGTAAAGCTGTTGAAGACTACACGAAATCATTCATTAAAGCCGCGAATACCCGCACAACACCGAACCTGCCGAGAAAGCCATTGGAAGAAGTCGGGCAGATGATTCATTTAGTGCAGGACGCTTCAAGCCCTCCGCATGTTCTTTGGATCAATCACGCAACTGAAGATGGCTTTGAAAACAAAGTGAAAATTCTGCGCCAGGAATTAGAAGCCATGAAGCCTTCCTGTGAAACAATTACGCTTGCAGGACTTAACACTCCCATGGAAATTTTGAAGGCTGCCGGTCTGGGCACGATGAAGGAACTTGATAATTCCGTTGAGTTTAATGAACTTCAGGCTGACGGTTCAGAGCCGAAATTTATGTCGGCTATGTGGTCGAGGACTTTCTTCAGTAACTCGGGTGCTTATACAAGAAAAGTTATGAACTTTTTAACTCAGTTTGATATTTTACGCCCGAATTTGAATACACCTACCTCAGACGATAACGATGTCGAAGGGTGGAGCTCCAAGGGTTTAGATAAAGGTGATTACGGTGTGCTGTCATCCGGGATTTCCAATGTTACATTACGCGGTGATAATTTCGGAAAGTCGAACCGCTTAAATATTAACGGTAAAACTTATATTGTTGCCGGAGAGCAATTTAAAAAATTAAGAAAAGTTCTGCTTCGACAGTCAATTCTGAATACTCAGCGAATCATTCTCTGGGCTGCGCAAAAGTAACCCGCTGCGGCCCGACCTTTAATTTATTCCAGGATTTCCGTGAAGCCGATACACTCTTTGTAAACAGGAGAGTGTATCGTGCCCGCAAAAATGTATATATGTATCTGGTCAGACAACAAAGCAGCCGAAATGGCAAAATTCTATAAATCAATTTTTAAAGGAACTAAAATCGGAAAGACCTCCACATGGGGAAGTAATCCGATGGGAGTCAAAGAAGGTTCCGTGCTGACGATGCACATCACGTTGCTTGGACAGAAAATCATGCTCTTAAACGGTTTTACGAAAATGGAATTCAATGATTCGATCTCTATGGTTGTTCCCTGCAAAACTCAAAAAGAAATTGATTATTACTGGAAGAAGCTCACAAGCGGCGGCGGCAGACCTGTTCAGTGCGGCTGGTGTATCGATAAATACGGAGTTCGCTGGCAGGTAGCTCCGGCGCAGTTTGATACCTGGAACACGACTAAGAACAAAAATAAAAAAGAAGCTGTCATGCAAGCTATGTGGAAGATGGTAAAGCTGGATATGAAAACTTTGAAAGAAGCCTACGAGAACGCTTAATGGCTATCCGGGTGGGATTTTCGCGTGAGAATAAAAAGCGAAACTCCCGCCAAGAATACGGTAACCGAATATTTGACCCATTCGTTATTTACCTTCACCCATATAAAAACAACAGATAACAAAATTGTAGAAACCGCCAGAGCTTTGGTGCCCGGCGCGATCGAGCGGTTTTTCTCCCAGTCGGTTAAAGCTTTTCCGAAGGCCGGGTGACTATAAATCCATTGATGAGCTTTTTCAGAACTGCGAACGAAACACCAGGCCGCTAACAATATAAACGGCGTCGTTGGTAAAAGCGGTACAAAAATACCGATAACGCCCACGACCACAGATGTGCATCCGGCCACAAACACGAGCGTTCTTAAGAGCTGATTTTTTATCAGTTTCACAAAAACATTATGCTTGAATTCTTGCTTCAGGGCAAACAGCAGATTTGTTTTGAATTCTGATAACTTTAAGCAGTAAATAGACATTACTACCTTAGTACCCTAATATTTTTTCATGGGGTTTTTAATTACCGGGGCCAAAATTATTGTCGTTATTATTTTTCTGGCTTTAGCTGCGCTTTATTTTCTGCAGCATAAGCTTGTATTTTTTCCTACGTCTATTGATGACAGTTATAAATTTCAATATTCCATTCGCTTTGAAGAAAAGTTTATTAAGTACGGTGAAGGTAAAGTCGTACACGGAATTCTATTTTACCCCGGTAACCCTAAAGTAAGAATTCTGTACTTTCACGGTAACGGCGGGGCCCTTGATAGCTGGGGCGAACTAGGTGCAGAGCTGGCGCAAAGATTAAACGCTGAAGTTTTAATGATGGATTACCCCGGTTACGGAAAGTCCGGCAAAGATGTTCCGTTCAGTGAAGCCGGGTTGCTTACAAGTGGTCAGGCTGCTTTTGAAGAAATGAAGAAAACCCAAAATGCAAATTTGCCGCTTATTATTTTCGGAAGAAGCCTCGGTACCGGAGTTGCGTCTTATATCGCTGCAAATAACAGTGTCAGCGCCCTCATACTTGAGACGCCCTATTTGAGCACAAAAGCGATGGCGGATTTGATGTTTCCTTTTGTACCGTCTTTTCTGCTCAGGTATAAATTAGATAACGCGGCCAATCTTGCTAAGGTAAATGTGCCGGTTCTTATTCTTCATGGCACATCAGATATGGTTGTTCCGTACGATCAAGGTAAAAAGCTTGCCGAACTTAATCCGAAAGCTCAGATGATTTCCTTTCCGCAGGGCGGGCACAATGATTTATCGGTTTTTCCTGATTACTGGAAGTCAGTTGAGGTATTTGTATCCGGCGTTCATCATTGATGTTTTGTAACGGTTGTAATGTTTCTTTCCTGTTTTTAAAGCAATAGCCGCTGCGGTATCAAAATGTTTTTTAGATGTAGATAAAAGACGCTTTCCGGGTTCGTAGTTAATGTTGACCGGTGAACCGAAGAAAAACCAGAGCCAAACCAAAAAGGCCAGCGAGCCAAATCCCAGTAGCATTGCGACTGAGTCTTTTTCGGTTACGGCATATGTGATCACACCTACATCTGCCGCCAGGCCCAGAGTGAAAGCTCTTAATCCCCAGGCTAGCATATTATTTGAAAGCCGGATAAAACCCGGGGATATTTTGCGGGGTTCAACTCTTCTCTGATAAATGGCTGGGGTCATCACTAAAGCTATTGCAATCAAAACCAGAACCATCGCCATTAAGTGAATGATCTCATGGTGATTTTGAAGCCTTTGGCCGAAGCCTTCGCTGAAAACTGCAATAAGCTGAAAACCGAACATGGCTTGAATGCCCGGAATAATCATACGGGACTCTCGCAAAATAAGAGTGCCCTCTTCTTGAAGATTCAGTTCGTGAATGAAGGTTTCCTGTTGTGTTCCCATTGTACCCCTCAGGTTGCATCGCCCGCACGGCGCGCAAAATGCAGAATATATTTAAAGCCGTGGCCCGACTTGTAAAAAAATAATTTGTAAAATTTTTTTATTTTTCGGCTGCAACACTCCGTGCTATTGTTAAAATTCATGAATACTCCAATTCCGATGACGACAGCTATTCGCCTGCTGAAAGAAAAGAAAATTAATTTTGAGCCTGCATTTTATGAATACGAAGAAAAAGGCGGCACGGCCGTCTCTTCGCGCGAGCTGGGAGTC
>JAJFMT010000038.1 GCA_020696855.1 Pseudobdellovibrio sp. | reverse complement strand
CGACAACACCTTCACTTCGACTTTACTAGGCGGCAAAACATAGAACTTCGAAGAGTTTTCACTGTCAGGTACAACACTGGAGTTCGTATTGTTGTAAATCCTCGGTAAAGAATGTTTAGGATAGATCGTCGGTACAGCCCACAAAAGCTTACCGGTAAATAATAACAGTATTAACAAAATGCAATTTTTCATTCATGCCCCTTTTTTCAAAAGAGGCACTGCACGGAATCAGCCAGGTTAAAAAGATTTAAACCGACAAAACAAATCCGGCGGCCGGATTAACGGCGGACAGCCGATGCTTTGTCTACCTTAGCGCTTAATAAATCCTGATAGATAATCATGCCGACAGGCTTTAGCGGAGTATCGGATTTTTTATCGAGAACGATCAGCATTTGTGTGCGGAACTGTTGCATTAGAAACAGGGCTCGCTCAGCCAATTCTCCTGCATCGATCGTTTTTGGTGACAACGACATCAAGTCACCAGCGGTTTTAGAAAATGGATCCTGATTCTTTTCAAGAAAACGGCGGATATCACCATCGGTAATCACACCGATCAGCTGGTTGTCTTCATCCAGCACTCCGGCTGCGCCTTTAACACTTTGATGAGTCATCGCAGTTAAAAGCTCTTTCATGGAGGTGTTTCGTTTTACAAAAGGCAGTGCCGTACCTGTTAACATCAGATCGCGGACTTTTAACAGACGGGCTCCTAAAGAGCCTGACGGATGAAGCTGTGCAAAGTCGTCTGACTTAAAACCACGCGCATCTAGAACGGCCATGGCAAGGGCATCACCCATTGCTAAAGTTGCAGTACTGGATGACGTCGGCGCCAGATTCAGAGGGCATGCTTCACGTTCAACGGAAACATCCAAAACAATGTTGGATGCTGTTGCCAGCGTGCTGTTCGGTTTTCCGGTTAATGAAATCAGGAAAATACCGTTACGGGAAATGTGATTTAAAATCGCATGCAGCTCTGCCGCTTCACCGCCGTACGATAAAGCAATGACCAGATCGTTTTTAGAAATAACACCCAAGTCTCCGTGACTGCTTTCAGCCGGGTGTAAAAATACGGATGGTGTACCCGTACTTGAAAGAGTCGATGCCATCTTACGGCCGATTTGGCCTGACTTACCGATACCGGTTAAAATAACTTTACCTTCGCATTTCAAAATTTGTTCTACCGCCTGAACAAACTTGGTGTCCAATCGCGGAATCAACTTTGAAATACTCTCTGCTTCTATTCGAAGAGTTTCGGCAGCTATTTCTAAAACTTTTGACATAAACCCTCTTTTACCCGGTTACTGTTTGCTGGAAGCTTTCACAAACTCCGCAAACAGCGGATGCGGGCTTAATGGTTTTGATTTAAATTCCGGATGGTACTGAACACCGATGAACCAAGGGTGATTCACATTTTCAAGAATCTCAACCAGGTTTCTTTCTTCGTTCACACCGACTGCACGCAATCCGTTTTTTTCAAACAGATCTTTGTACTTGTTATTAAATTCAAAACGGTGGCGGTGACGTTCAGAGATAATATTGTTTTTATAAACCTTTAAAGCCAGACTTTTCGGAGCCAGCTTACAGTAGTAAGCGCCTAACCGCATCGTTCCGCCTTTAGCCACAAGCCCGCGCTGTTCAACCATAGAGTCGATAATAATATTACCGCCCTTTTTAACATCGCCGACAAATTCCCGAGAAGTCGCGTCTGATAATCCGCAAACGTTTCTGGCGAATTCAATTGCGGCCAACTGCATACCGAAGCAAATTCCGAAGAAAGGAACTTTCTTTTCGCGCGCGTACTGAATCGCGGCAATTTTACCTTCTACACCACGTGTGCCGAACCCGCCCGGTACAAGAATACCTTGCGCTTCACCTAACAACGATTTTGCACTTTTAGGATCCAGCTTTTCAGAATCAACATAGATAATTTCAAGTTTTACTTTATTTGCCAGGCCACCGTGAACCAAAGCTTCATGCAAAGACTTATAAGATTCTTTTAAGTCAACATACTTACCGACAACGGCAATCTTCACATTCTTCGACGGAGCACGCTGGATCTTCGCCACTTTCTGCCAGCCGGAGATATCGCTCTTTGTTTTCTTCAAACGGAGCACGTCAACAACCAGCTCATCCAGGTTTTCATTGTTCAGGGCCAATGGCACATCGTAAATCGAAGATGAATCCTTAGCTGAAATCACATGTTCTTTTTTAATCGAACAGAATAAGGCGATTTTAGATTTTAAATTATCATCGATTGTTTTTTCGCTTCGGCAAACCAGAAAGTCCGGCTGAAGGCCGATCTCACGCAGCTCTTTTACCGAGTGCTGAGTCGGTTTACTTTTCAGCTCTCCCGCGACGGCGATGTAAGGAACATACGTCACATGCACAAGACAGGTGTTTTCAAAACCTAAATCTAAACGTAACTGCCTGATCGCTTCGAAGAACGGCTGCGCTTCGATGTCACCAACGGTACCGCCGATTTCAACAATTGAAATCTCACAGTCCTGCGAGGCTTCGAACACACGCGATTTAATTTCATCAGTAATGTGCGGAATGACCTGAACAGTTCCGCCCAGGTAATCACCCTTACGTTCACGCGCAATAACTGTGTCGTAGATTTGACCGGCGCTGACTGAGTTTGAACGTCTTAAATTACAATGTGTGAATCTTTCGTAGTGGCCCAGATCCAAGTCGGTCTCGGCACCATCATCGGTTACGTAAACTTCACCGTGCTGAAGCGGCGACATCGTTCCCGGGTCGACGTTCAAATAGGGATCAAATTTCATGAGGCTTACTTTAAAACCGCGCGCTTCAAGTAATGAACCGAGACTCGCAGCTGTTAAGCCTTTACCGATCGACGAAACAACTCCGCCGGTAACAAAAATGAACTTTTGCTTCAAACGACTTTTCTTACCCGTACGGGCTGAACTTGATTTTGCTTTTGACATGCCAGTTAGATTACCAGCTACTTGAGCAGAGCTTCAAGTTTTCTTAGATCATCTTCTGTATCAACACCATATGTCGGTTTTTCAACTTGGATCACTTTAATTTTCGCTCCTAAGTGAAGGGCGCGAAGCTGTTCGAGACTCTCATGAAGCTCTAATTCAGTGGGTTCTGTTGAGCAAAATTTTTGCAAAAACGCTTTTGTATAGCCGTATAAACCAATATGTTTGAGTGCAGCCGTTGAGCCCGTTTCGAAGTTTTTTCGTGAGTAAGGGATCGCAAACCTGGAGAAATAAATCGCTTCGGATTTTTGATTTTTAATGACTTTAACTGCGTTTTTGTTATCAATATCTTGGGGTTCTAGCCCGTGCGCCAAAGTGGCCATATCCAGGCCCGGATTTTCTAAAAAAGCTTTCGCCAAAGGATCAATGTAAGTCTCATCAATTAGAGGTTCATCGCCTTGAACGTTGATCGCGACATCGAAATTTAAATTCTTTGTGGCCTCAAAAAGCCGGTCTGTTCCTGTCGGGCAATCCGGTGACGTCATCACCACATCCACTTTTATTTCATGACAAAGTTTCTGAATTCGTTCGTCATCCGTTGCAACAATTACTTTTGATAAAAGTTTGCTTTTACGTGCGCCTTCAACAACCCATTGTAACAATGGCTTGCCCTTCAGCATCACAAGAGGCTTTCCCGGAAAACGCGTCGAACCGTACCTTGCGGGAATAACTCCGATAATAATCATTCTTTAATCCAGCTTCTGTAAATAAACTCTTCCAGCTCTTCACAGCCTTCTCTGGTTTGTGAAGAAATCGGAAACACTTCCTGCAGCCGCGATTGTTTTTGAATTCTTTCAACGGCTTTTGCGATATCACGCTTTGAAAATTTATCGGCCTTCGTTAAACCCACCGCCACTGGAATATCGTGTCTCATCACGAATTGCGCTAACAACTCTTCGTCGTCCTGCCAGTCGCGCGCCATGTCCATTAAAATCACCATCCCTGCAAGCTGAGGGCGCTGACTTAAATAATTTTCAATCATCTTACGCCAGGTTTTTAACTCTTCACCGCCGCGAGAGGCGTATCCATAGCCCGGCATGTCCACAACGATATAACTATCGTTCATGTTGAAGAAATTAAGCAAACGGGTTTTCCCCGGAGCCTGACTGACTTTTGCCACTTTATCTTTAGCCCAAACATTAATAAGCGAAGATTTTCCCGCATTTGACCGGCCTGCCAGCGCCACTTCACGCAGCTTACTTACAGGAAAGTCCTTCATTTTTACGCCACTCTTAATAAAGGTCATTTTAGCCATGTAAGTAACCTAATATGAAAAGCGGATTTTCTCAATTCTTAGATTTATTCTTATTTTTAAGATTTAAAGTGCGCCAAACGCAATTAAACCGCCCTGAGCGCCCCCAAAGCCAGCCGCATTTTTGAAAGATTAAGCTGTAAGGAGAAATTCAATGAACCGATATAAACTCATTTTATCAGCTGAATCCAAATCTGAATGGCCTGTCGAAAACTACCTTTATGCAGGTAGTGACAGTAGCTGCGGACTTTATTTAAACGACGAAACTGTAGAAAAGAAGCACGCTCTGATCGAAGTCAGAGAACGCGGCCTTCACATCAAAGATCTTCGGTCGCCGAACGGAGTCTTTCTAAACGGTGCAAGAGTTTTCGAAGCGCAGCTGAGTGACGGCGACCTGCTGGGGTTAGGCAACCAAGAGCTGATCGTGGTCGATTCAGAAAAATCACAAAAAGAGTTTACACTGAAAAGCCAGAACGAATACTGGAACAAGCAGTTGAGTCACTTAGCCTCCGTCGCTGAAACACAGTTTCCGGTGCTTTTGCTTGGTCCTTCCGGAACGGGCAAAGATGTGATTGCGCAAATGCTTCATCAGCATTCGAAGCTTCAGCAGAATCCTTTTATCAGCGTCAACTGCTCTGCACTGACTGAAACACTGGTTGAAAGTGAACTGTTCGGGCACGTGAAAGGAAGCTTCACCGGAGCGATTGCCGACCGTAAAGGAGCATTTGAAACCGCCAGAGGGGGAACTCTGTTTTTGGATGAGATCGGCGATCTGCCTTATTCACTGCAGGCCAAACTTCTGCGGGCGCTTGAGAATAACGAGATTCGCCCGGTGGGAAGCGACCGCTCAATAAAAACAAATGTACGTATCATTGCGGCTACTCATCAGAACCTTTATCACAAAATCAGAGAAGGCAGCTTTCGCGCGGATCTATTTTACCGTTTGAATGTTGTCTGCGTAGATGTGCCGGCACTGAAAGAACGCCTCGAAGATTTTGAAACGCTCGTTTACCAGTTTGCAAAATCGATGCGGGTCAGGTTCTCGCACGGGGCGATCCTGGCGCTTAAAAAGCATGACTGGCCCGGTAACATCCGAGAGCTGAAGAATGTGGTAGCTCGCGCTTCAGCGCTTTTTCCGAAGGAGTACATTTTAGAAAGTCATATCGATATTTTACTGAATAAAAAAGAAAAACTCGCACACGCAGCGACGGGTACGATGTATTTAGATGAAAGTGCGAACTCTCAGCTATCTGTCATTAAAGAAATTGAAAAGCAGATGATTATAAAAAGACTTATGGCCAATCAAGGGAATCAAAAACGCACGGCCACTGATTTAGGAATGCCGAAGTCGACTCTACATGACCGCATTAAGCACTATCAAATCAAGGTCAGCGAGTTTCGAACTTAAAATTAAAACTTAAGATTACGGCTTGATTATAAACGTTTTTAAAAGAACACGTCTAACCTGGCCACGGGTCAGGTTAGCGTTCAAAAGATCACGGAACTGATCGCACAACTGACGTTTACCGTCAGCGACAACCAGTTCGTCGTACGTTTTCGTTTCAGTAAGGCGCGCCAGCAGATCTTTAAACTCTGCCTGACGGTCTTTAATCTCGACGATGGCATCGGCTGATAAACCTTCTACAGTCACTTCAAATGCGAGCATGGGGTTATCAGTAGAATTCTCAGATGGCTTGATATTCACGTGCAACGGAGACATCGAAATTAAATTTTTAGCAAAGCGTGTGTTGTCGTAAAAATCTTCCGTTTCAGAATTGGGATTGTAACTTTGCACCGGTGAACCCAGTGTTTCAAGAGAGGTAATAAACAACTGCTGGCTGAAGAGAATGTCTTTGTTCTTCCAGGCGAATACCAAAGCCACCAGCGCCACGATGACGATCGTCCAAAACCCTGCGACAACTTTCGGGTTTGATTTAAACTCAAATGGCCGTTTTAGGTAAACGAGTGCATTTTCATTGATGGTTCGCTGAATGTCGGCAGAGGCGTCGACAGAGTCTTCAGACACCACTTTACTGGCATCAATTTTAATATTGCCGATGCTCTTTAAGAATTCCGGGTCTTCTTCGGCCAATAGGGCATCGACATCCAAAAGTATACTTTCGTCTGATTCTGGAATTTGGTCGAGTTTTTCGCCTTGATCTTCGCCGTTTTTTTCGCTCACCGAAAAATTTTAATCATAAATGCGTGCGTTTTGCACTAAAATTGTAACATGAGAAATGCATTTCAGACCCTGGTCTTCATCGGAGTTTTGTTCATCGTTGGTTGTGCTCATGATCTTCCTGTAAAAACTGTTCGCGACAATCCGGCGAATGAAAACACAGAAGCTCCAAAAGAGTCTGAGCCTGCAGTCGTCACACCGACAATTCCACCGCCGCCTGCAGAGCCTACTGCGACTACTGAGCGCAAAGAAGACATAAAATTATCAAGTTTAGAGATACAAAAATTTGCATATGAACTGGGGCTGGATCCTAAAAAGCCTCTCAGTGACGATGAAAAAAAACAAATCGCAAACCGCAAACGTCTGCGCGAGCTGGAACGCGCACTTGATTCTTCAAAAGAGCGTTTGCAATATTCCAAAGTTTTACCGTGGCTTAAAAATGATGACGAAAAAATCGAACTTCTGAATATCCCGTCAGTTGAAGGCCGTCAGGTTTGGATTAACAAGAACCGCATTTGGTCCCGCGCGCAGGACTTAAAAGAATTCGACGAAGTTGTTGAGTCGCAGGACATTGCTCTTGGAATGCCTGCTGAATACGTAAAGAAATCCTGGGGCGAGCCGGTGAATGTTGAAATCAGCGGGAACCCTATCTACCGTAACGAGCGCTGGCAATACAACAAACAAGTTGCAACTCCTCAAGGGTACAAGCAGGAAAAACGCTATGTGTACTTTGAAGGAGGCCGCGTTGTCGGCTGGGAAACCGAATAAGCTCACTTATTAGTGAGCTTCATCCCAGTTATCTCCGATAGAAAAATTCACTTTCAGCGGCACTTTTAATTTGGCAACATTTTCCATTGTATCGACTATCCACGGAACCTGCTCTTTTAGTGCTGCTTCCGTACCTTCGAAAATCAATTCATCATGCACCTGTAAAAGCATATCGACTTTTAAACCCGGAGCCAGCTCGATCATGGCCATCTTCACAAGATCTGAAGCTGTACCCTGAATCGGCGCATTAATGGCCGCACGTTCTCCGAATTTTTTAATCATAACATTTTTGTTATCTAACTCCGGAATGTAACGTCTGCGGCCGAATAAAGTCTCGACGTATTTTTGCTCGTGGGCTTTTTCAATTGTGTTCTTGATGTAATCTCTGATACCGCCGAATTTTAAGAAATACTTCTCAATAATTTCAGCGGACTCTTTTCTTGAAATTCCCAGTGCTTCAGCCAAACCGTATGTTCCCTGCCCGTACGCGATACCGAAGTTCACGGCTTTTGCAATCCGGCGCTGTTCTTTAGTGACGTCTTTAAGGCTTACACCGAAAACTTCAGATGCGGTGGCTGTATGAATATCTAAATTGTCCTTAAACGCGCGAATCAGGCCCGCATCGTCTGAGATATGAGCCAGAACGCGAAGTTCAATTTGCGAGTAATCCACTGAAAGCAGCTTTTTCCCTTCATCAGCGATAAAGGCTTTTCGTACTTTCTGGCCGCGCTCAGTCCGGATCGGAATGTTCTGTAAATTCGGGTTCGTGCTTGAAAGACGGCCCGTCGCGGTTAAAGCCTGATTCAGATGAGAGTGCACGCGGCCTTTTTGATCGGCCATTTCAGGAAGCGCATCAACATAAGTTGATTTCAACTTCGCAATCTCGCGGTATTCGATAATTTCTTTTGCGATCGGATGCTGAAGTTTTTCAAGAACGTCATTGTCTGTTGAATAGCCGGTCTTTGTTTTTTTAATAACCTCAAGGCCCAGCTTTTCAAACAGCACTACACCTAATTGTTTCGGAGAGCCGATGTTAAATTTTTCTCCGCCCGCTAATTCATAAATCTTTTTTTCCTGCTCTTCCAGCTGAACCTGCAGCTCTTTAGAAAACTTTTTCAGAAACTGAAGATCAAGTTTGATTCCCTTTTTTTCCATCTCAAATAAAACCGGAATCAACGGCTTTTCCAGCTTCTGGTAAATAACGTTGAGATCCTTTTTCTCCATCTCTTCATTCACAACAGGGCTTAATTGTAAAAATAAAGCGTACAGCCGCTTCATCTTTTCATTTTCCTCAGTGATGGCTTTTAAATCCATTTGTTGCTGCAAGAAATGCTCGCCTAACTTTTCGTAGTCAGAACTGTCAGCCGCCCGTAAAACATAAGTGGTCAGCAACAGATCGTTTTTAATTTTTGCACTTTCAGGCTGAATCCCCAGTTCCATCCAGACCCGCTTCAGGTCAAACCCTGACCACGTCAGGTTATTCAAATTCAGTTTGCAATTCGACAGATCGGTCAAATAGAGCTCTTCACCGAAGCCAAAGCCGATTTTAGATGAGTGAATATACGCAAAGAAAGCTTCCTGAGCTGTTAAGCGCTTTTGAACTTCTTCTGCGTTCCATTCTTTTAATTGCACATTATTAACGGGTGCAACGGCCTCATGCTTTTCTTCTTCCTGAACTTTAAATACCTGCCCGGTGACGGAACTCACAATGGCTCTGCCCGCAGCAGGGGCCTGCGTATCGAAGCCTGATTTACCTTCTCCTAAAAGATTTTTTTCAAAGGTTTTAAAATTCAGCTCTTGTAAAAAAGCGCGCAGCTCGTCTGTTTTGAAAGGTTTCACCTTAAAATCATCAAGATTATGAGTGATAGGCGCATCGCAAACAATCGTCACCAGCTTCTTTGATAAGAATGCATTTGATTTTGAATTGAGAAGTTTTTCTTTAATGGAAGCACTGCTGATCTGATCAATATTCTCGTAGATTTTTTCAAGTGTACCGAATTGTTCAATCAGCTTTTGCGCCCCTTTGGGCCCGATTCCCGCAACACCTGGAATGTTGTCCGAAGAGTCGCCGGTAATGGCCAGATAATCAATGAACTGCTCAGGCGTTACGCCGTGCTTTTCTTTGACCATCGCTGCATCGAAGATAACTTCTTTCATTGTGTCGTAAACAAAGACCTGCGAATCAACCAGCTGACAGAAGTCTTTATCACCACTCACGATGTAAACGTCGTAGCCTTGCTTTTTAGAAACACAAGCCACCGTTCCGATCAGGTCATCCGCTTCGAAAGTATCAAGCTCCATATCGCAGATTCCGAAGAGACCCGCCACTTGCTTTAAGTAAGGCATCTGCACTTGCAAGTCGTCAGGCATGTCGCTGCGGTTCGCTTTATATTCAGTATACAGATTTTTTCTGAAAGAAGGCTCTTTGCGGTCGTAACAAAAAACCACATGATCAGGCTTTTTATCTTTGAATAACTTTACGATCATTGAAATGAAGCCGTAGACCGCATTAACCGGTACGCCCTTAGTAGAAGTCAGAGGGCGAATGGCGTAGAACGCACGAAAAAACATCGAGCTCACATCGACAATATAAATTTCTTTTTTCATGCTGAAGTTCTACATCGAGAACAGGGTCATTACAACGTTGTGTCGTCTAAAAATTCAAACTTATCAAGCTGCTCAGCAGATTCTTGTTTCAGCTTAACTTCGCAAATAGAATCAAGCTCAGTCTCAAGAGAGTTAAGTTCAATCTGTGATTTTAAAATATGAAAATCGGCTTGGCCGTTAGCCAGACGGCGTGCAAATTCACGTCGGCTAATGCCCAAATACAAGTGGCCATTTTGCTTAAATTGATCAAGTGTCATGGGGTAAATTAGAGCTTTTGCACTAGGTAAAGTCAACAGTCGAAAAGTTGAGATTTTAGGTCTGCCTAAGCTTTATTTATAAGCAAACAAGTAATTGAATCTACTCAGGAAAAACAAAAATCAGATCGTGCTCGCCGGCCATGTCTAATTTGTCTTTCGCCTGGCGGGCAATGAAGCTCTGGTCTTTCGCCTGGCGGATTTGCATATCGAGATTTTTAGACTGATCTACAGACTTTTTGATCTGATCCTGAATTGTGGATTGATCGCGCTTTAATCCCCAAACTCTCCAGACCGCACCATTCAAAAATAAGTACGCAGCAAAGATAATGTTACAAAAAATAAGAACCTTAAGTGGTTTATTTAGGAAAGATCTGAAGTGCGAGCTGTAGCGGTAAATTTTTTCCACAGCTCTATTTCACAATACTTGTTTGATTAGCGCAAGCTCTTCGCCGCTGAAGAGGGCTTCCCCTCTTCTTCAGGCTAGTCAGAAGAAACAGAGGTTATCTTCTGAAGACTTTGAATTCTACGCGGCGGTTGTTCGCACGGCCCGCATCGGTAGCGTTCGTATCGACCGGGAACTTCTCGCCCATGAACTGCGTTTTAAGTTTCTTCGCGTCCCATTTGTATTTTTTGATCATGTAGTTCTTCACACGCTCTGAACGGCGCTTAGAAAGATCAACGTTGTAATCGTCTGTTCCGATGCTGTCAGTGTGGCCTTCAATCACGATACGGGCCCAAGGCTTTTTGCTGACATACGTATTAACCTTTTCAAGTTCGTAGAAAGAACGCTGCTGCAATTCATCTTTATCGAAGTCAAACAACACGCTGGCATTGATACGAAAAAGTTCGTAACCGCGTTTTTTTGTCCAGTTAACAATCGTCGGCGCAGAGAACGGCTGCCAGATTTGTTTTTTACTTTTTGCAACCGCACATAGTGTGATGCCACCGTCAGGAATCGGGCCGATGTTAGTTACGATCGGCATAGTCCCCGGAGTTTCTGCGCTGTAATCCACTTCAGATGTACAGTTCATATCAGGTGTAGCACCGATCTTCCAGCGGTAGGCTTCATAATCTGCAGGATCAACGGCTGTCACCGGCATACTTAAATCAATCGCGTCAGACACTCCCGTGGGATGGTTCTGAACAACAGCGACAGGAGCTTTGCCCTTGATCCATTTTACGATCGTTGGATTTGTAAACGGCTGCCAATTGCCGCTTTTGTTTTTTGCAACAGCGCAAAGTGTGATTCCGCCATCAGGAATATTTTCGATGTTGCTGATGATCGGCATGTTACCTTCGATTTCGTCAGTATACATTTCTTCTTTGTAGCAATTTGTTTTCGGCGTTGAACCGATCTTCCAGCGATAAGCTTCATAATCTGCAGGATCAATGGCTGTCACCGGCATTCTCAGTTTCGTTACACCTGAACCGCCAACAGGGTGATTTTTCACAACCGCAATCGGGTAAGTTTCAGGCTCGACATCACAAACAGGGCCGAACATAAAATTAATTCCGGCATAAGCGCGAACATCAGGAGTCGCTTGTGCTTCCGCAAGTTTTGTACCCACACCGCCTTGAAGCAATGTTGTTTTAGACCAGTCATGACGTAATCCCAAACCGAGTTCTAACGCCTGTTGCGCTGTCTTAACGCTGTCAGCTCCTGATCCTGATGGCTGGCTGCCGTTCAGCTCAAGAACGATGTCACTGCTGAGAAACGCCAGGCGAGTTGCCGCCGCTGCTGAATAGATGAAAGCATTACCGAACGGAATGAACGGAACTTTAAGACCGGTTTGATCATCAACCAGCTGTTCACCTGAATTTCTGATTCTGTAACCGATGTTACCACCCAGCTTCCAGTCACCGCCAACAGTTGTATCCGCAGCGAACTCGATATTCAGAGTCGGGCCCGGGCTTGAACCCGTAAACGGATTTTCTTTGATCGTGTTGAAGTTTGCAGAAACGATAACGGCCATACCGCCTTTGTCGTCACCGTAGAAGCGGTATTTCGTCATCGGGCGAACTTCTGTCAAACCGTATTCATCAAAGTAGCTGACACCGAACGGGTCTTCATTGTGTGAGGTCACAACAAACGGCAGCGCTATCCCTGCATCCCAGTTTTCTGTCAGACCGATCGATGCGTATAAATGCGCACCCAGCAATGCATCGTTCGCGCGTGTTCCTGTAAGATCGTTGTTGGTGGCGTAGTAAACGTCTGAGTAAGTTAGGGTGTTTTGAGTGTAGTCGAGGTAAAGACCGAGGTTACACATGCACGGTTTCAAGGTTTCTGAAGAGTGAACCGTTGTAAAATCAGTGGCAGAAATGTCAGGATTAAAATTTTGATAATCGGTTCCCACAACGTTCGCCGAAGCGACCGAAGCGGCCAAAAGAACTAAAGCAATAATTTTATTCATGGCCCAATATTGCTTTAATTCTCTTCAATATTCAATACTTATCTAAATCCGGCTTTGTCCCAGTACATACCCATACCGCCGAGATCTTCTTCGATTCTCAGAAGCTGATTGTACTTCGCGGTTCTTTCACCACGGCAAAGACTTCCGGTTTTGATCTGATGACAGTTAAGCGCCACTGCCAGGTCTGCAATCGTAACGTCTTCAGTCTCACCGCTTCGGTGAGACATAATCGTGCGCATTTTATTTCGCTGAGCCAGGTTAACGGCATCATAAGTTTCAGATAAAGTTCCGATCTGGTTAACTTTAACCAGCAACGCATTGGCCGCTTTCTTTTCAAGACCCTGACGAAGACGTTTAGGATTAGTTACAAACAAATCGTCCCCGACCAATTGCACATGAGAGCCCAAAGAAGCAGTTGCCTGCACCCATGAATCCCAGTCGTCTTCAGAGAATCCGTCTTCGATGCTGACTAACGGATATTTTTCGCACCATTTTGCGTAAATGTTTTTTAAATCCGTACCTGAGATCTGATTTTTTTCCCAAGTGTACTGATTGTCTTTGAATAATTCCGTAGCGGCCACGTCTAATGCCAGGAAAACATTTTGGCCGGCTTCATAACCCGCTTCAAGAATGGCCTGCATCAGTAGCTCAAGCGCTTCTTCGTTTGATTTCAAAGTCGGAGCAAATCCGCCTTCGTCACCAACTGCAGTTGATAAACCTTTTTTATTTAAAATTTTCTTTAAGGTATGAAAAATTTCAGAGCCGGCACGTAATGACTCTGCGAAAGAATTATTAACGGTCGGAACAATCATGAATTCCTGAATGTCTAATCCGTTGTTGGCGTGCGCACCGCCGTTAAGAACATTCATCAAAGGCACCGGCAACCGGCAAGCCTGTGAACCGCCGACATAACGGTAAAGCGGAAGTCCTGCATCTTTTGCTGCCGCTTGCGCGACTGCCAGAGACACACCCAGAATCGCGTTAGCACCCAAGTTAGATTTATTTTCAGTCCCGTCGATATCGCGAAGAACTTTATCGATGTAAACCTGTTCGTAAACATTAAGGCCCACAACTTCAGGAGCAATTTTTTCGCGGACGTGATCAACGGCTTTGAAAACTCCTTTTCCCAAATATCTTTTCTTATCACCGTCACGAAGCTCGTAAGCTTCATGGGCCCCTGTGCTGGCACCTGATGGAACTGCGGCCCGGCCAACATTGCCTTCTGCGGTTTTAACTTCAACTTCGATTGTCGGGTTACCGCGGCTATCAAGAATTTCGCGGCCTAATAGACTGATGATTTCTGACATAGAGTCCTCCTACTGACTTATTTCCTTGGACTGATTTTCGGGTTTATTTAATTTCTTTAAAGTTTCAATGCTATCTAAAATTATTTTCGGGTACTGATCTTTCACAATCTCCCAGTCGACACGGTGAAAGGCTTCACGCATTCCCGGAGTTTGTTTTTGCCCGGCCGTTAACAACACAACTAACTGATGCGCACGCACCATGTAGTCATGAAGGCGCGATAAGTTTTGCGCCACATGGTGAACCGGCTGCTTCATGAATTCAAACTGCGAAAAATCTTCCGCTTGCATCTGTGGCTGAGCCACGGCTCCTGCGAATCCTTTTGCTGTCGAATCGGCTACCAAGCCCTGCAGCTCTTCGTTGCGTCTTTGCAGCTCACGGTTTTTTTCTTCGAGTTCACGGCTGTGGCGAATCACTTCACGCATCAGCTGCGGAGAAATGGTCCGCTCTTCAGATTCTTCGTTCATGATACTCTGTTGCTGGTCAGACCATTCGATTTTGAAATGAATATCGTTCCATTCACAGTGCGCAGGAGACTTGCCGACATAAACCGGCAGCGATTCGAATGCTGCTTTCAAATATGTGCTGATCAGAGGATACTGCTCGGCCGGTAGCGGAATATCAAAGCTAAGGCCGCTGGCTAAACGTTCCAGATTTTCAATCGGCGGTTCAGGCGAAATAAAATAACTTAAAAACTTTTCGGGCTGCTGAAAAATTTCTTCCGGCTTCGGCATCATACGAAGAACGCTGTCGAGTACGCCCCAGCAGCGGCTTTTCGGTGTGCGGTGCCCGGCTTTAACTAACTGCTCTTCTTTTAACGAAAGTCTTTCTAAGAAAGCTTCCATGTCAGGAGCACGCATCCAGCGAGAAGAATCGCGCAATAGTTCCCATGGCAAATCCGCTTCTGAAAAGTAAGCCGACAAATCGACTTTTTCAGACTCTAAATAACTTAGAATTCCATGGGTTATTTTACAGCTAAAATACACGGCCCTAACTTATAGATTGGGACCCCTCCTTGCAAGTACAGAACCCTGTAAAAATGGCCATGTCGATATTATGTACACCCTATTAGTTTTCAGCTGAGCAAAATCTATTTATTTTCTTCTAAATTGCTACTAGATTCGGCAGCTCTACATACGGGAGACATATGAAATCAATAATTTACGCAGTACTTGGCGTGGTCTTTTCAACTCAGCTAATGGCTGCAGAGCCGACCATGATAATCGTTTCGATTTTAGTACCGAATTACAAATCACCGATGATCCAAACCGGATTTCATGACTCTGCTTTTGATTACAACGAAAAAAATGATTTAACTCCGAGAAATAAAAGTATGTGCTTCACAGGGCCGGCCGCTGATGTCTGCAATCAGATCCGCAGCTTTGAAAGATCAATGAATGCCGGTTACCGCAATGGTGCGCACGACAACATCCGCGTTTACAGCTGTAAAATGACAACAGCCGATACGGTTGAAACCTCGTATCAGCTGATCAGTGATTATGGCGATGATCTGCGTGTTGAACGCACGATCCGCCCTTGTCTTAATTAGAATTACGGGAATGAAAGCGAACAGCGTCGTGAAACTCGTTGAAGCGAATGGTCGACGGCGAACTATAGGCTGAAGACGCAGCATCACGGAAAGAAGTTTCTTCCGGCATTTTGACACAAACCAATCGTGCATCTCCTCCGGCCATAGGTCTTCCGTAAGTGCAGGCTCCTAGGTTGGTGTTACTTTCGACTGAATTATAATATTCAAAAAAAGCTGTCAGATTCAGATCGCCATTGATCATCGGAGATCTGCGGTAAGAGATATTCCACGAACCGGAAAAGCTATTCCCAAGCGAATTGAGAGAGTAGGAAGATGAATTCGGCTCTGCATAAAACTTTACGCTTTGTCCTGAACGGCTGAAAACTTCCATCACCATGACTGAAACTTCCTGTCTTGGTGTTGGACGGCACCCCTGATGAACAACGTACACTTTGCTATTTTTGAAAACACAATATTGCGAAGCGCCTTCCGTGATTATAACGCCGTTATCATCACGGATAGGATCTGGAATTCCGCGACCTACATAAGTTAGTGGCTCACTTAAAGCATCAGAAATTGCATTTTGTGGAGTATAAATGGACTGTCTGCGACGTTGAGGTCCACTGCTTGGCGCCACAACAACAATATCGTCCGCCTCATCGGTAGATGGCGTTTCTACTTGCGCATTTGAAGTAACGGCTAAGACAGAAAGTATTAAAAACGTAAAATATTTTTTCATAAAATTATCTTCTTCCGAATCTTACCGCATCATGTGCTTCGCGGAATCGTTGGTTTAATGGAGCCGGCCAGAAAGCAGCCGTTTGGTCTCTCCATGCAGTTGGCTCCGGGTTTCTCGGTGAACAAATCATTTGAGCATTCGGACTTGCCATCGGCCCGTCACGGAATAATCCATATGTACACGAGCGCACAGAGATGGCGCTGGTTTGATTGTAAAATTCAAATGCTCTTTGCAGATTCATATCAGATGGAATCGCGGGAGTCGCAAACCCTTTGATGTTGAACCCTCTGTTTGCATTGGCAATCGCAGCCGGAGTTAAAGAGTTCAGGCTGTAGGTACTATTTTCTTCCAGATAAAACTGAATGCCGCCGCCGTTTCTTGAAAACACTTCGATATTCATAACTGAAATTGGCTGATTTGAATTCGGTCTGCAACCTTGATGGAAAACATACGCGCGCGCATTCTTCCATACACAATATTGAGAAGCACCGTCGGTCATAACACGGCCACTGTCATCAAGAATTGGGTCAGGGATTCCGCGGCCGACGAATGCAAGTGTTCCGCTTAAAATATCACTGACAGCTTGCTGTGGAGTGTACGTTAAGTCACCGGTCGCAACGGTACCGTTACCGCCATTTTGCGTTCCTGCATCCGGTGCAGGTGCCGGCGCAGGAGTTACAGGCGCAGGAGCCGGTGCAGGAGCAGGGCCCGGGGAAACCGGCTGCGGACCTGGAACAGGCTGTGGGCCTGGCAATGGTGAAGGACCACCGCCCGGACTAGGAATAACTCCCGGAGAAGGTGAAGGAGAAACCGGTGATGGTGCCGGAGTCGGCTCTGGAGCCGGAGTCGGTTCCGGAGCAGGCACCGGTGAAGGCGCAGGAGCCGGTGCAGGAGATGGCGAAGTATCCGGAGCAGGTGTTGGTGACGGAGTCGGAGCCGGTGCATCCGGTTCGCTACAAGGATCACGTCGCGCACTCACCTGACGAGTTGTTTGTGCAGAAGCTGACTCTTCCGGGCTACGAGTAAACTGACCACGCGCGGTCATCAGTCTTAAGCTCGGGCTTGTCGGATTATAATAAACCCAGACAACCTGACCGGCTTGCGGGCCGTCTGTCACTTCAAGCAAGAAACCAAGATTTCCGGAGTTGAATCTTTTAACTTCAAGAACACGGCCTTTGGTTCCACGCGGTAAAACTAATCTGATATTGTTATCAATCGCTCTGAACTTAGCCGTACAACGGCCGTTCACGAATTGATTCAGCTCGACTTCATCACCGATGCCGATAGCGAATACGGTAATCGAAACCAAAATCGCGGTTAAAAATGATTTTATTTTCATAAGTCTCCTATTAGTCTCTTACGCTGCTTTTACCGGCTTTTTAAACTTTGAAGCCGGAAAATTAATCTTGTTATCAATAATTTCTTGGTAGAAAGAAGGAATATTGCCGGTCGGCTCAATACCGCCGATCAGCTTGCCGTCAAGGCCACGCTCAAGTTTTGAAATTTCAAAGATCGGAACAACAATATATTTTCCCTCTTCATCCACTCCCCGAACTTCGGAGATGGCGCCGATTTTTCTGGATCCGTCTGAATATCTGGAAATCTGAACAATAATTTCAATGGCAGAAGATACCTGCGATACCAGCGCTTTTTCGCTGATCTTAGCATCGCCGCCCGCAGCTAACGCTTCTAAACGCACGATCGCATCTTCAGGCGTGTTCGCATGGACTGTGCCCATACTGCCTTTGTGACCGGTGTTCATCGCATTAATTAATTCTAACGCTTCTGACGAACGAACCTCACCCACGATAATGCGGTCAGGGCGTAAACGCAGAGCGCTCTTTAATAGATCTTTAATTGTCACTTCGCCTTTACCGATCGCATCGGCCTGGCGGGTTTCAAAACGAACAATGTGTTCGTAATCAATTTGCAACTCTGATGAATCTTCGATAACTAAAACACGCTGCCCTTTCGGAATGCGTGAGCACAACAAACTTAATAAAGTTGTTTTACCGGAACCGGTACCGCCGCTCACGATAATGTTTTTTCCTAAGAACATACACAAATCTAAAAACATCCACGCGTCAGGAGTAATGGTGCCGTATTTAATATAATCGTTAGGAGAAATTTTGCTGGCCGTAAACTTACGGATACTGATCACTGTTCCCTGGCGCGAAATCGGCGGCAATACCGCTGCGATACGCGAGCCGCTGGCAGGCGATCCTTCAATAACAGGCAAACGCGCATCTAAGCGCGGCTCGTCTTTATTGATTCGTCTTCCTACGGATTGCGCGATACTGTTGATCGCGGCCAGCAGATTATCTTCATCAGGAAATTTGGCATTCGTTAATTCTAACTTACCTTTTCGCTCGACGAAAATTTGATCGTGGCCATTAATAAGAACTTCAGACACTCCCGGGTCCTGCAAAAACTCCTGAACGGGCGCCAGGGCCCGCTCAATAACCTCTTTAAAATTGCTCTGAGAGTCTGACATAGTTTTTTAAATCCTAATTATTCTGAAGCCAGTTTTCTTTTTTTAACCGGAGCTTCTTCACTTACCACAACCAGTTGACCTTGCATTCCGGTCTCAGGACATTGATAAGAATAAACGCCTTCAACTTGCGGCTCGATATTGAAAGTTTTTTCGGTCGCAAATACCGTGTTATGAGACTGCGTAAAAGAATCCATGATGAAGCTTGTGTTCTTCTCGCGCATGTTAATGTTAACAACATGAACTTTGTAAGCCTCACCTTTTTTCACGTGAACTTTATCCGGAACGAAACCTCTTTCGGTGTTCAGGATCACGATTTGGTTTGTGGGCTCAACCGGTTGTACGGCTTTGCGGATCGCACGTAAAATCTCAGTGTCTTTTTGCTTCACTGTCGCTTCTGCCGGTTTAACAATTACGTTTTGAGTCGGCATAACAATTTTTGAAGATGTTTGCGGAGCCGTGATGGCATCCTTGTTATCTCCTGCTTCTACGATTTGCGCATGGACTTTAACCTGCACTAAAAAGAAGAAAGCAAAAATAAACGCACGCACGAACGTACTAGTGTAATTCTTTGCGGTCTTGAAATTCACAGAATTCACGAGCAACCTCCAAGGCAACATAGTTTAATAATTTCGGTTCTAAATTTTTAAATGTACTGATCAATTGATCTTTATCGCCCTGGCACGCATTGATTCTGTCGCACAGAGCATTCACCACTTTCGGTGATTTCGACATTTCGTTATTAATAACTTCCCAGTCCATTCCCAATACAGGGTCAATTGCACCTACGCTGTAAAGTGCATCGAAAACCACTTGTAAATTTCCTTGAATAAACATGCTGTCCTCCTGGTTACTAATTGCCATCCTGGCTTCTAACAACTCATCGGAGACCAAATGCAAAAACTTGAGTCAGATTGAGACAATTTGAAAAAAAATTAGAAATTTATTGAGTGAAGACAGCCCTCTGGACTTAGGGCTCCCGCCCGCCAGGTGTAAGAACGTAAATGCGTCCAGACGTTAGTTCAGGTCGTGGAGTATAAGAATGAAATCCGGTGCTTTACCGTTTTAGGGTCTTTATTTCAGACAAAAGCTTTTTGGCAATTTGGGACGGTGAAACTAAAGTGCTCATCGCATTGATTTTAGCGTCACGAAACGCGGCTTCAGAAACTTTTAGGTCCATAGCGGCAATTCTTTCGATAACGCTTAGCTCAAAGTCCGTGTTCTCATCCGGCTTGTTAAATTCAGCCCGGAATTCTGACAAAATATTTTCCAGGACTATTGTATAGGATGTCTCATCCTGCACAGAGCAGGTTTTATCTTTCAGTGCCTGCCCCGCACGGTCTACAACACGGTTAACTGAATTCTCCCAGTCATCAAATGTAGGAAACGAATTTTGGATTATGAGAAGCTCGCGCTCTAAAATATTATCTGCATCCGGTCGCGAAAGAACTGTCACCAGAAGCTCTTCAATCACACTCACATCTTTGGATTTTTTATAGATGGCCAGCTGCTCGCTGATCATCGTGTTCATTTCGTCAACTTCAATAAAACGTAACTGCCCCGGCGTGTATTTAAGCTGCGATTTTTCGCGCTTAACGGGTTTTGAACTGCACGCCGTTAATATTGAAAGCAAAATGATAAAGACATATTTTCCGATGGACATGACTAAATAGTAACTAACTTTATTAGTCGCGCCAAAGCATGAAGCATTCGCGCTGGACCTCTGTCGTGAGATGTCAAAATATCACAGCGTCATAGAGCGAATCTATAGGCGACTCTCCCGTGAAAAAATCGGTTTGCCTTTAACCAACCTTATGACAGACTAGTTCTTGCTGTGAATAAATAAAAGCTATGGAGGCTCCTTTGAAAACATCACGCATTTTAATCGTTACCGCATCAATTCTTTCAGCCATCGGTTTTTCCGGCTGTGCTCCTTCTGCGAGCCAGTTGAAAGCTGCAATTGAAAAAGATCCATCAATCGTTTTTGTCGCGATCGAAAAAGATCCTGCAAAATTTATTGAAGTCGTAAATAAAGCTGCTCAAGAAGCTCAGAAAAACGCAGGCGAAAGAGCCGCACAAGAAGAGAAGAAATCACGTGATGAAGAATTCAAAAATCCGCTTAAGCCTGAACTTGGCGGCGACCGTGTTATCTTCGGCAAAAAAGATGCTCCGATCACAATCGTAGAATACTCTGACTTTCAATGCCCGTACTGCTCACGCGGTTACCAAACTGTTAAGCAAGTTGAAAAAGAATACGGCGACAAAGTTCGTATTATCTTCAAACACTTACCTTTAGACTTCCACCCTATGGCAATGCCTGCTGCACGTTATTTTGAAGCGATTGCAAAACAAAGCCACGAAAAAGCAGCTAAGTTCCATGACTATATTTTTGAAAACCAAGGCGGCTTCAAAGATAAAGGTGAAAAACTTTTAACTGAAGGCGCGAAAAAAGTTGGCGCGGACATGGCTAAACTTCAAAAAGATCTTAAAGACGAATCAATCGATAAAACGATTGCAGCTGATATGGAAGAAGCTAAAAAATTCAATATGAGCGGTACTCCGGGATTCATCATTAACGGTGTTTCTTTACGAGGTGCTTACCCGTTCCCTGAATTTAAATCGATCATCGATCAACATTTATCAATGACGAAATAATTTCAGCTTACGCTTAATTAGTAATCAAATACTAAAATAGAGAAGAGCCGCTTGGACACCAAGTGGCTCTTTTTTTATTTAAATCCTCAGGCACTCCCCTTGCTTTACCGTACGCCGTACCAAAAAAGGGGGACAAAATGATCCGTTTTTCAACGCTGAAGACTGCGTTAGCCGTATCTTTAACCGTGATGGGCTGTAGTGCTTTTGCCGCCGATCCGGCAGAAGTGACCGTTCTTAAACTGAATCGCACAGAGCATTCAAATGCGACAATGTCAGGAACACTTTCAAAAAATCTTTACAGAGCTGAACAATATCAAAGCGAATACACCGTTCAGATTCCGTATCAGGCCGAAGAAGAATACCAGGAAGAAATTCCTTACACCGTTTCTGTTCCCTACACAGAGTACGTAACAGACTACCGCAGTGAATACGTCTGCCGTGATGTTACAAAAACCAGAAGCGAATATGTTTGCCGTGACGTCACCGATTACCGTCAAACATGCCGTAACGAAGTTCAGTGCTACCTTGTTCCGGGCGACCGCGTTTGCAGAGAAGTTACTGAATGCGGAAC
>JAJFMT010000037.1 GCA_020696855.1 Pseudobdellovibrio sp. | reverse complement strand
CGGCGCGGCTCGCGGCCAGGAGATTTTAACTCTTCGCCCGAACAATGACGAAGGTTACGGCCGTGTTAACGTGGCTGAAGTGGTAACAAATCCAAACTTTTTGTTCTTAGAACAAAACGCAGGTGTTGCAACGTCTGAAGCAAAAGAATTTAAACTTGATGTTCCTGCCGGTAAATTGGTTGCGAACATTGTTTGGACAGATGCTCCTGGTTCAACTAACGCTTCTAAAGCTTTAGTAAATGACCTGGATTTCGAAGTTGTTTTACCTGGTGGTAAAGTGATTTCAGCAAACGATGCGATTAACAATCACTCGTTCGTTCAAGCTGATGCTTCAGCAGGAACAGCGATCGTTCGTGTTAAAGGCGTAAACGTCCCGATGGGCAAAAACGGCAAACAGCCGTTCGCAGTCGTCGTTTCTGTTCATTAACGCAACCCCTCGCGGGTAGCTGGCACTTTTTATTTCCGAAAGGCGGTTCGAAAGATCCGCCTTTTTGCGTTTAAAGCTGTTTTCAGCCAGGACTCAGTCTTGTAAAGGCTTCGAAACACGACAGTCGCGATTTTAAAAGTGCCAGGCACCCTCTATATTCGTTAATAGGCTCTCTTTGTGTATGATTTACAAAGAGGGCTTTTTTTATGCAATAAATTTGATGGAGGGTGTCAAAAGTGTTATAACATCCGAGCTTAGTCGTCTGTCCACAGGGGTGGAGAAGGTGGGATTTAATGTCATTATTCAAGGTTGGAGATCATGCGGTCTATCCAGGTCACGGGGTGGGCAGGATTGCGTCGATCGAAACTAAAGAGATATTGGGCACCAAACATGAGTTCTACTCAGTTCAAATTCTTGAGACCGGCATGAAAATCATGATTCCGGCAGCTAATATCAAAAAAATCGGTTTACGCCCTCTTATTTCTAAGGAAGAAGCCATTAAAGTGGTCGAAATCCTTAAAGAAAAAGATGTTAAAATTGATACTCAAACATGGAACCGCCGTTACCGCGATTACATGGAAAAAATCAAAACCGGCTCTGTATTTGAAATTGCCGAGGTTTTGCGCGATTTATACGTTTTGAAAGTCGATAAAGAGCTGAGCTTCGGTGAAAAGAAGATGCTCGATACTGCTAAGAACTTACTTTTGAAAGAGTTGAATTTGGCTCCTGAAGTAAAAGAGATGGTGAACTCAGATCAAGAGATCAAAGCCATCTTCGGCGTGCAATAAGCCTTAAAATTTTACGCAAAATATGCCACTATCAAAAGCTCAGTTTTAACTGGGCTTTTTTTATTTCCCGGTCTATGACTGGCTGTTTGATAGTGGGGTACTTCATGTCTGAAATTCGCGTAAGATTCGCACCAAGCCCGACCGGTTATTTACATGTGGGAGGGGCACGTTCTGCATTATTCAATTATCTGTACGCAAAACGTAACGGCGGAAAGTTCATTTTAAGGATTGAAGACACCGATCAGGAACGCTCGACAGAAGAATCCTTAAAAATGATGGTCGCGGATTTGAAGTGGTTAGGATTAAACTGGGATGAAGGCCCGAATCCTGAAACTTTAAAAGACATGGGTCCTTACGGCCCGTACAAACAAAGTGAAAGATTAAAAAACTACAAAGCGGCCGCTGAAAAATTATTAGCGGACGGCAAAGCCTATTACTGCTTCATGACTGATGAAGAGCTTGAAGCCGCACGCGAAAAAGTAAAAGCCGACGGGCACCAGGGCCACGTTGAATCGCCGTGGGAAAACGGTACAGTTGCTGACGCTTTAAAAAAGATCGCTGCCGGTGAAAAAGCGGTGGTCCGTTTTAAAACACGGCAGCTTCGCAAAGATTATATCCTAAAAGACCTCATCAGAGGCGAAGTGAAGTTTCCATCTGACATGATCGGTGATTTTGTATTGTTACGTTCTGACGGAATGCCGGTTTATAACTTCTGCTGCGTGGTTGATGATTATGAAATGAAGATCTCTCATGTGCTTCGCGCGGAAGAGCATTTGCCCAATACACTTCGGCAATTAATGATTTACGAAGGCATGGGCTGGAAGACGCCGGAGTTCGGGCACATTTCTTTAATTCTGGATGATGACCGTCAGAAATTATCTAAGCGTAAAGGTGCTGTTGCCTGTGATCAGTTTATGAAAGACGGCTACCTGCCTGAGGCCATGAATAATTACCTGGCGTTACTGGGCTGGTCGCACCCGGAGCAAAAAGAAATTATGCCCATGCAGGAAATGGTTGATAACTTTTCGTTAGACCGCGTTCATGCTGCAGGAGCAGTTTTTGACCGCGTGAAACTTAAGTGGGTGAATGCCCAGCATTTGCGTGCGCTTCCGAATGCGGACATTTATAAATTGATCTCTCCGTTTCTGAAAAATGCAGGACTGAATTTGCCTACGGATTTAAACTGGCAAATGCAATCCGTTGAAATTTTTAAACCCTACATGGAAATTCTGACTGACGCCGTAACGCTGTACACTCCGCTTGATGATTCTAAGTATGAAATCTTCGCGGAAAGCGATGAAGCGCTGGCATGGCCTTCGTCTAAAGCGGTGCTTGAGGCGTGGAAGGAATGTGTGACGGCTCACGCGGGCGAAACCTTTACTGAAGCTGACTTCTTAAGGATTCAGGATGAAGTGAAAAATAAATCCGGCCAGAAGGGAAAAAATTTATTTTTCCCGATTCGTATTGCTTTGATCGGTAAACCGCACGGTGCCGAGTTAAAAATTTTAGTTCCATTAATGAATAAAACTTCCATTTTAAAACGCGCAGAAAAAGCGCTGGCGAAAGTAAAGTAAGAGTCGCGCATGCTGAAAGTTCACAACACCTTGACCCGCAAAATTGAAGAATTTAAGCCTTACAAAGAAGGGCATGTCACAATTTACGTGTGTGGCCCGACAGTTTACGACTACCTTCACGTCGGCAACTTCCGTGGGCCTGTTGTTTTTAATTTTATCAGAAACTGGTTAGAGCACATCGGGTATAAAGTCCGCTTCGCACAGAACTTTACCGATGTGGATGATAAAATCCTAAATCGCGCTAACCGCGACGGAAAATCCGCGCTGGAAGTGTCTTCGACGTATATCGAAGAATATAAAAAAGATTTTAAAATTTTGGGCCTTCGTCTTCATGACGATAACCCGAAAGTCAGTGACTTCATGCCTGAGATCATCTCGATGGTGACGTCGTTAGTAGAAAAAAAGAAAGCTTACGTTGCAGGTAACGACGTGAATTTTGAAATCGCGCAATTTCCGCAGTACGGAAAGCTTTCAAACCGCAAAGTTGACGAGTTAAAAGAGGGTGTGCGCATCGAAGTTGACCCTTCGAAAAAGTCGCCGATGGACTTTGCCTTATGGAAAGGAACCAAAGAGGGCGAGCCCCTCAGCTGGGATTCACCGTGGGGAAAAGGGCGGCCGGGCTGGCACATTGAATGTTCAGCAATGGTTCGCGGAATTTTCGGAGACCAGATTGATATTCATGGTGGCGGCCTTGATTTAATGTTTCCGCATCATGAAAATGAAATCGCGCAGAGTGAAGCGTGCAGCGGCCATGATCTGGCGAAGTACTGGATTCACTGGAACATGTTCAACTTCGGCGGCGCTAAGATGTCGAAGTCGTTAGGTAACGTTATCAATATGCGTGAGTTTTCCGACAAACATCATCCTGAAGTTTACAAATGGATGGTGCTTTCGGTTCATTACCGTACAGTAGCGGATTTCAGTGAAGACACAACGAATGCGGCTTATGCTGGGTTAGCAAAGTTCTATTCGGCCATGGCGCTTGCAGAAAATGTGAAGAATTCAGATGCGGGCGTTAAAGCGGTGCTTGATGAAAAATACAAAACGGAGCTCGACGCTGTATGGAAGCAGATTACTGACTCTTTAAACGAAGACTTCGGCACGCCGTCGGCATTTGCAGCTGTATTTGAAGCCATTCGCAAATTTAACTCGCGCATTCGCCGCGGCATGAAGGTGACACCTCAAGTGGTCAGCCAGTGCGAGCAATTTTTAGAACTCATGAAAAAGTTCGGAAGTGTATTAAGTTTGTTTCAGGAAGCCCCTGAAAAGTTTTTGCATGAGCTTGATAACCGTTTACTGGTGCAACTGGGCCACAAACGTGAAGATATCGATAAATTAGTGGCGGAACGTGCTCAGGCGCGCGACGCCAAAGATTTTGCCAAGGCCGATGAATACAGAAAGAAGCTCACTGACATGAAGATTACCGTTAGCGACACGCCAACGGGAAGCTTCTGGGAAGTCATCAAATAGGAAGAATATGAGAACACCTGAAATAAAATGGAAAGCGTTTCTAGCTTCAATTTTATTTCACGTTATTTTGATTGCTTCGTTAACTGTAGGCTTGCCTTACTCGGAAGATCCAAGCGATACCGTAGAAATCAGTATCACATCTCTTGAAGACGATCCGCCTGAAACAGAAAAGCCCTCGCCGGCTTCCGCAAATGCTCTGTCAAAACCGGTTAAGCTAAAAGGTAAGGATAAAAGCCCCGGCAAGAAAGCTATGGCTCTGTTTCCGAAACTGGATCTCACCGGTGCAGGCACACGTGATATCAAAATCGCTGACGGTGAGACCGCAGTAGACACCATAAGAAGAGGCGCAAAAGACAGCTCTTCAACCTCTGGACGTTTCTCATTTAAAGACCCGCGCAGCTATGACACCGACATCGGCGATATCTTCGGAGATGGCGGAAACGAAAACTGGGCCCATTTCAAAGAGATCTACACCAAAGTTGATTCGAACTTAAATTTCGATTCAATACTGGCGCAGTACAACCACTTCGGGCGGGTGTATGTGCAATTCGAGCTGGACGAAAAAGGAATTCTTAAAACCGAAAATTTAAAAGTCGATGCAAAAGATTCAATTTTAAAAGTTCATGTGTTGCGTGCGATTAAAAAGTCGTTCAGCGCTGAAAACGCTTTGCTGAATTCCGCAAAAGGCGACAAAGGTTTGTTGTATCAGGCCCGCTTTGATTTTAATTTCGGAAACTATCAACAAAATTTTTCTAAACAGCGGGAGTTCGGAAGACCCGTGTTTTCATTTCGCCGTTTTACAGAGGAAAAACCTGTTCCTGAAGAGCTGCTAGAGCAGTTATTAACCGGCGGAGTTTCACCGAATATTTCTTCGATGTATGAGCGCTGGCAGAAATACAACGAGAAAAAACGCCGAAAGGCAGTTGAGTTTGATCCGTTCAGCTCGTATAAAAACGATCCCTTCTATTCCTTATAGCTTCTAATAAAAAAATTTTATGTTTGAAAAAAGCTGAGTTTATTTTGCAGTAACTTTTTCTTTAAAAAATCGCAATAAAGTCGTGTAAGTGGCGTTCTGTACCTTTGGTACCTTGACAATTTCCACAGCGGTATCAAAATAGAGATAGGAAGGAGTCACTATTATGCACACAAATGCTGTTAGAATTCTAAAAAATCCTTCAGACTACCTTCTCGTCAAACTCAAGACGAGCGGGACAGGTTTCTAAAAACTCTCCAAGACAAATAGATAGTTTAAATTAATCGGTCGTTTTCGATTGAAAGGTACTTTTATGCCAACATCAAATTTTTCTGTTCAATATCATAACTTTCACCCCTCCCAAGCAACTAAGGATTACATCGATGATATGCTTACAACATTGCAACAGGAACTCCCTGGCGGAGCCACTGCAAAAGCGCATTTTACGATTAAAGATAAAGTCGTGAAGGGCACGCTGCAGGTCGGGTCATATAATGGTCCGTTTTTCAGTGCAGCGACAGCCAGCGATTTACATCTGGTCACCGTCAAATTAGTTGAACAGGTTAGAAGACGACTGGAAAAATTTAAATCGAGAAGCCGCTCCCATGATGGACTTAAACAAAGTCTGAAAAAGCACGTCTACAATTCAGAACCAATGATTATCGGCGACTCATCGGGCTCTAGCGAGTCTCGATCGGGCGACTTTACCGAATCTCAGGTGAGTGAGTCGTGGGCGTCATAAAAAATATTACTCGTTATACTTCTTATTAGAAGAACGGGCTTTCTCAACTGGATACTTTTCAATATTGGACAGCATCTTGCGATTAAAAGCCCGTGAAAGATCCAAATTATTCCTTTGGGAAATACGTAGAATAAAAAACATTACGTCAGATAATTCTTGTTCGACCCGCGCTTTAAAAGCCGGGTCGTTCATTTTTTGCTGAATCTCGGAATCGCTCTTAAACCGGAAAAGCTCTAACAGTTCGTTGGCTTCGGTTGAAGCGCCAATGGCCAGATCTTTCAGGCCATGAAACTGATCCCAGTCACGATCTTCACAAAATTTTTGAACTTCCGCTTTTAATGAAGCAATTGTTGTTGATTCGTCCATAGCTGAATTGTGTTTTGTTATAGTCAACCCGTCAAATTTTAAGTACATTTTAATCATGCCGACGCAAGTGCCAAAGCTTATTAGCAAAACGAAGATCATGCAGGGCTACCAATGTTTAAAAAACATTTATCTCAGCGTGCATCAGAAGTCGCTGATTCCACCTGTGACACCGGAACTGCAAGCCCTGTTTGATCAGGGAAACGCAGTCACGGTCGAAGCGCGAAAGCGATTCCCGCAAGGTGTATTGGTTGAAAACGCGGCTTTTGATTTTGTGGGCTCGCTGCAAAAAACCCGTGAACTGTTAGCGCAGCATACACCGGTCATCTTTGAAGCGGCGTTTGAATACAAAGGCTGTTATGCACGCGCCGATGTAATTGAGTACAATCCGCTAACCCAGCGCTGGTCGGTGATTGAAGTGAAGTCTGCAACTAGAGTTAAAGACGAACATTTAGATGATGTCGGTCTTCAAGTGTGGATCATGGCAAATGCAGGTCTGCCGATTGAAAAAATCTCAGTCATGCATTTGAACAACCTTTGCAAGTTTCCGGATTTATCAAATCTATTTATTCAGGAAGATGTTACAGATAAACTTCGCTCATTACATACGTCGATATCTCCGAAGCTTAATAATATTTTTCAGGCGCTGCGTTCAGAGCAGGTTCCAGCGGTAGAAGTGGGTAAGCACTGCAGTGAACCGCGGGATTGTCAGTTTATGGATCACTGCTGGGGCTCGCAAACCTGGGCGAAGCCTAACTTATTTGATTTACCAGGAATGTATACAAAACGCTGGGAGCTTTTTGAAAAAGGCTTTGTTGATTTACAAACAATACCGGAAGAATCCTTAAGTGAAAAAGAAAAGCAGTGTCTTCAGGTTTTAAAAACCGGGCAGCGGCATGTCGATAAAAATTATATAAAAGAAGAAATGGCCAAATGGAAATTTCCGCTGGTGTTTCTGGATTTTGAAACTTTAAATCCTGCCATTCCGGTTTTTGAAGGCACAGGACCATTTACGCAGGTTCCGTTTCAGTTCAGTGTTCATGTATTAGAAAACTTAGATGCAACTCCGGTTCACTTTGAATTTTTGGCTGACGCGGCTGTTGATGGGTGTGAAGATCCACGTAAAAAACTGGTGCCTGCGCTGGTTGAAGCCTGCAAAGGTGAGGGGTCGGTTGTGGCCTATTACGCAAAATTTGAATCCGGCTGCCTGCAGGATCTTGAAATTTTTGCACCCGAATACGCGTCCGAGCTTGCGCAAATCCGGTCGCGCCTGGTCGACCCGCTGCCTATTATCAAAGAAGCCATTTACGATGCCAAATTCGGCTCCAGCTACAGTTTAAAAAGCGTTGGGCCCGCATTACTGGGAGATGTTTTCAGTTATGACCGTATGGCCGTTGGTGACGGGGGAGCAGCCCAGCGGGCCTATGACGAATATAGGCGGCCGGGCACTTCGGAACCACGTAAAAATGAGCTGAAAACAGCGCTCTTAGAGTACTGTAAAAAAGACACTTTTGTGGTGGTCGAATTAGTCAAATGGCTTTACCAATTTGTTAAATAAAAATATTCGGTTATAGTCCTTAAAAATTTCATTTTTGAGGGGTTCTCTTTGGGACGGCTGATCGATTTATTTATTGAAAAATCCAAGTGGGGAAAACTAATTACAATCTTCATTACAATCGCGGGATTGGCCGCTTTGTTTTCAATGAAGAAAGATCTGCACCCGCCCTTCAAATTTAACAACGTGGTTGTCAGTCTTGCGTATCCGAATGCCTCAGCCGATGAAATCGAACGTCTGATTACATATCCGCTGGAAGAGCAGCTTCGCGATATCAGCGATGTAAAAGAAATTAATTCTAAGACACGCGTCGGTTTTGTTTCGATCACACTGAAGTTCCCGCAGTCAGTAAAAAGAATTAACGACAAGATCGAAGAGATTCGCGGCAAGATTCAGCCTGTTATCCGCTTGTTACCGTCAACTATTCGTGATGTTCAGGTTCAGCAGGCGGGAAGCACTAATATATTTCTCGCCGAGATGGGAATCACAGGTATCGATCCTCAAAGTATGGAGCACCATGCGTTTGTCGACAGTTACATTGCTAAAATGAAATCTGTTCCGGGAATTTCAGATGTGGAATCCACGCTGATGCCGTTTCATATCTTTGTGAAGTTTGACCGTGAGAAGTTATTAAAGAAAAATGTTTCGATTCCTCAGTTACAAAAGGCTATTCGCGGAGAGCTGAGTGGCAACACCATTACCCATAACTCAATCAGCGGCAAAAGCTGGCTTCTTGAATTCGCAGATAAACCGGTTGATTTAAACCGGATTAAAAACATCGAAATCTTTAACAACGGCAGCGGCGGTAAGACCAGAGTTTCTGACGTGGCCGATGTTGTGTTTGAGCCGCTTAAAAATGAAAAGTTTCAGTTCTTATTTAACGGCGCACCTGCCGTTAACCTGACCGTTTTTAAAACCGAGAGCAGCGACTCGATCAAAACTTTTGAAGATCTTAAAAAGGCGTTAGCTGAAATCAAAACGCCGGCAGGGGTTGAGCACCGTGTTCTTTATGACGGACCTTATTTTATTCAGCAGCAGCTTGATGTTTTGGTTCATAATGGCTTCGGCGGTTTGATTCTTGTGATGCTGGTGCTGACACTGGCCATGGGATGGCGGTCTTCGTTGATGACGGCACTGGGTTTACCGATCTCTTACTTCGGTACTTTTTTAATTTTAAAAGCCTTCGGTATTTCAATCGATCTTATTTCTTTAATGGCGATGATTCTGGTTGTCGGTAACCTGGTTGATGATGCCGTCATATTCTCTGACCGGTATAATCAATTACTGAGTGAAGGGCTGGATCCATCGACGGCGGCCTCACAATCGGCAAAAGAAATGGTAGTTCCTGTCAGCGGAACCCTTTTGACCGTTGTGTTCGCGTTTTTACCGATTGTTATTATCGACAGTGAGCTTTCAGTTATCTTTTTTGCATTACCGATTGTAATCGGGTCGGCGCTTTTTTTAAGCTGGTTTGATACTTTCTTTATTTTACCGAACCACTTGAAACATTTTGTGAAGCAACCCACAGCAGAAAAATCCACTGCGTTTTTTCACTGGCTTGCAGGTTATTACAAAATCGCTTTACGGCATACACTGCGCTTCCGTTACGCTTACGGACTGGCAAGTATCGCGCTTCTGGCATTTTCAGTTTATACAGCGTCTAAAATGCCGCAGAATTTTAATTTGTCGATCAATGCCCCGCAGGTAGAGCTGGCGATTACCTTTAAGAATGAAAACAGCTTCAGCCGCATTATTGAAATTTTGAAACCGCTTCACACCGAAATCAGAAAGCTTCCTTCAAATGAGCTTGATTTCATCGAAACAAATCTGGGCTGGGTTTACCGCGACGGAAAAGCTTCAAGAGGCCCGCGTTTTGCGACAGTCAGACTTGTGTTAGATAAGCATGAAGTTGACACAAAGAAATTGCGTCAAAGTGTCGAAACTCAGGTGAAGCAGATTCTTGAAAATTACAAACCGGCAGAAATCGAAGAACTGGTTTTACTTTCAAATGAGCGCGGCTCGGGCGACCGCCGCATGAATCTTTCAACTATTGAAATTCAGGGTAAAGACATTGAAAGCTTCAGTACCGTTCGTGAAGAGATTATTGCCTTGGTTAAAGGTTCAGGAAAAAAACTTGAATACGCCAAGCCTGATCAGGACGGCCCGGAAACATTCAGGTTTATTCTTGATGACAAAAAAATTGCGGGCTTCGGTCTTAGCCGCGACAGCGTGGGTACGGAAATCCGTGCGATGACGGGCTACACTGAGGTGGCAGAAACCCGAAGTGAAAACCGCTGGATGAATATCTACATGGAGCCGAAAAGTTACGAAGTACCGTCGCTGGCAGGCCTTAGCAAAATTCAGATTCAGCCTTTTCAGGAAGGGCAACGAATTGCTCTTTCACAGCTGGGTGAGTGGGTTCCTGTCGGGTTTTCAGAGCCGATTGAACATAAGGGCGGCGCACGCATTCTGAAAATGGACTTCCGTTTTGACGGTAAAGAAACTAACGAGCAGGTTATTAAAAAAGAACTGCGGGACATCATTGCGCCGGTCGTTGCCAAACATTCGAATCTTAAAATCGGTGTTATTGACTCAAACGAACAGGATAAAAAAGGCCGCGAATGGGGAATGAAAGTTCTTATCATGGCAGGCGTTGCGATCTATCTGATTTTGGCGTTTACAATGGGTTCTTTCGTGCAGCCGCTAATCGTGGGGCTTCCGATTCCGTTTTCAATCATTGGCGTAATCTGGGCATTAAAGTTTCACGGTATGCAACTGGGTTTAATGGTGATGCTGGGTCTTGTTGGCACAATGGGTGTTGCGGTAAATGACAGTATCGTCATGTGCCATCAGATTAATTTGCTGTGGAAGAAGTACGGAATCAAATCGTCAGAGCTGATCATCGAAGGGGCCGCCAGCCGTATCCGCGCCATGGTGTTAACAGCAGGTTGTACGCTGATCGGTGTCTTCCCAACCGCATATGGTTTAGGTGGAGAATCAGGGTTCACGCAGCCGCTGGCATTTTCGATGGGATGGGGCCTCAGTACCGCAGTTTTACTGACATTGTTCGTGATTCCCGCAATGTTGATGATCCTTAACGACATCGGTGGACTTATAAACCGTTTTAAAGCTAAGCGGCCGTTAATTCGCCGTTCCGAGGTTAGTCAAAAAGAGCCAGTACTTGATTTGCAGTCGTAGTTTTTCGTAGAATAGAAGGGATTGCCTTAACTCTATTCTACGAGGACTCTCTATGCACAAGAACCGCGGACCAGTTTACTACCATGATTACCTGATGCTGAATCAGTTTTTGGATTGCCAGAAACCACTCAGCCAAAAATTCGCAGACAAAGAAAATCCTGAAGCGCATGACGAAATGCTTTTTATTATCGTTCATCAGGCCTATGAACTGTGGTTCAAACAGATGCTGCATGACTTAAATTCAATTCTTAAAATTTTCAGCCAGGAAAAAGTTGCGGATCACGAACTGGGGACAGTGGTGCAGCGCTTAGAGCGCATCAGAAAAATTCAGGTGATGATCGGCGGGCAGCTTGAAATTCTGGAAAGCATGACCCCGATGGATTTTTTAGAGTTCAGAAATTTACTGATTCCGGCTTCGGGATTTCAAAGCACGCAGTTCCGGGAAATTGAAATTAAGATGGGTTTAAAAACCGGAGACCGTCAAAGTATCGACCGCGAATTCTTTTTAGGCCGCTTAAGTGAGGCGGACCGCGAAAAACTTATTTCTTTTGAGAACTCTCCGTCTTTATTTAAACAGCTGGAAGCGTGGCTGGAGCGGACCCCGTTTACCATTTCAGGAGAATTTAATTTCTGGAACGAATATCAAAATGCGGTCAGCGCTATCCTGGCTGAAGACGAAGCGACGGTGAATTCAAACTTAGCAAAGCTTTCCGAACAGGAAAAGGCGATGCAACTTGCGAATTTGAAAACCACAAAAGAAACTTTTGCCAGTTTGTTCGATGAAGAAGCCCATCAGAAGCTGGTCAGCGAAGGCGGAAGAAAGCTTTCGCGCAAAGCGACCTTAAATGCGTTGTTTATTCTGCTTTACCGTAATGAACCGATGCTGGCGCTGCCGTATCAGATGATGAGTCTCATGATGGATATCGATGAGAACTTTACGACCTGGCGTTACCGTCATGCACTTCTCGCGCAGCGAATGCTGGGAACTAAAATCGGAACGGGTGGATCATCCGGCCACACTTACTTAAAGCGTGCGGCAGACAATAACCGCGTGTTTGTCGATTTATTTAATCTATCGACTTATTTGATTCCGCGAAGCCGCTTGCCGCAGATTCCGCCGGCTGTTAAAAGGCAGTTGAACTTCAGTGTTTAAGCAGCACTATAAACTTTTTTTAGAAGCTAACAAAGGGGTGCAGCACTACGCAGCCCACAGTCACCATTACTGGCCGGATGTTACCCGTGAAGCGACCTTGCAGTACTGGGACGATTCCGCTAAGTACGTAGATGACAAATGGGATTATTTTTTTGCTGCTAAAGTGCCGACCGCACAAAGACTGATCGCTGAAGTTTTAAATTTAACGTATCCGGGCCAGATCGTATTTGCGCCGAATACTCATGAATTTATTTTACGTCTGCTTTCGTGTTTTGATCCGCTGAAGCCTATAAGAATTCTGACTTCTGATTCGGAGTTTCACAGTTTTGAACGCCAGATCAACCGGCTCAGTGAAGAGTCGCGCGTGCAGGTCGAAAAAATTGCGACCGAAAGCTTCTGGAATTTTGAAGAGCGCTTCAAAGAACGATTGAAGAAGACGGAATATGATTTAGTTTTTGTAAGCCAGGTTTTTTTCAATTCCGGTTACGCGATTAAAAATTTGCAGGCTCTGGTTGAAGCTGCAAGCCCCAAAACAATGTTCGTTATAGACGGGTATCACGGGTTTATGGCGGTGCCCACAGATTTGAAGCCGGTTGAAAGCCGTGTGTTTTACATCGCCGGTTCTTACAAGTATGCGCAGGGGGGAGAAGGTTGTTGCTTCATGCACGTGCCCTTCAGCGCCCAGCACCGCCCATTAAATACCGGCTGGTTTGCGGGCTTTGCAGAACTGAGCCAGAAAAATGAAAAAGTGATTTACGCCGAGGACGGTTACCGTTTTGCCGGTTCAACCATGGACTTCACGGGTTTGTACCGCTTGATTTCTGTTCTGCAGTTGTTTAAAAAAGAAGGAATCACGGTAGAGAAAATTCACCGGCATATTCAGAATCTGCAAAAAAACTTCCGGCAGTATATTGAAGAAAAGAATTTTAAAGAAGTTAATGTAAAAAATATTTTGAAAAACGATTTTGATTATCACGGGCATTTTTATGCTTTTGATTTGAAAGACGCGGCGATTGTAAAGATCATACACAGTATTTTAAACAGAGAGAAAGTCCGCACGGATTACCGCGGCACCAGACTGCGTTTCGGGTTTGGCTTATACCAAGAGGAATGTATTAATTTAGATGGCATCAAAAACTTATAAAAAGAATTTTCAGCTGGTTTCTTCATTTAAGCCGGGCGGCGATCAGCCGAAGGCGATTGAAACCTTAGTTGAAAATTTTCAAAAAGGATTAAAGCACCAGACACTTCTGGGCGTAACGGGAAGCGGTAAGACCTTCACGATGGCGCACACGATTGCGCAGTTAAACCAGCCGGCGATTGTTCTGGCACCGAATAAAACGCTGGCGGCCCAGTTGTATTCAGAATTCAAAGAGCTGTTTCCGCACAATGCGGTTGAGTACTTTGTTTCGTATTACGATTACTATCAGCCGGAAGCCTATATTCCTTCGTCAGATACTTATATCGAAAAAGACTCGGCCATTAACGAACAGATCGATCGCATGCGCCACTCAGCCACCAGATCGCTGTTTGACAGGCGCGATGTTATTATCGTTTCGTCAGTGTCATGTATTTACGGTTTAGGTTCGCCCGAAGCGTATGAAGGTATGATGATTCAAGTGTCAAACGGGCAGAAGCTTAAGCGAGATGATTTCCTGCGCGAGCTGATCAGGATTCAGTATTCACGTAACAATGTCGACTTCGCCCGCGGTAATATCCGCGTGCGCGGTGATGTTGTTGAGATCTTTCCTCCGTATGAAGAAGACCGCGCTTTAAGAGTTGAATTCTTCGGAGATTACGTTGAAAAAATCTGCTGGATAGACCCGTTAACCGCTAAAATTTACGAAGAGCTGGATCAGATCGGAATTTACCCCGGGTCACACTATGCGACCGGTGATGACAATTTGAAGCGGGCCATTAAGACGATTCAGGTTGAGCTGCAGGAGCGCTTAAAAGAACTGAACACCAATATTAAATTTCTGGAAGCGCAGCGCTTAGAGCAGCGAACGTATTATGACATTGAAATGATGGAGCAGCTTGGTTTTTGCTCGGGTATCGAAAACTACTCGCGCCACTTAACGGGCCGTGGCCCGGGAGAGCCGCCTCCGACTTTGTTAGAGTACTTTCCGAAAGAATTTATTACCTTTATTGATGAGTCACACGTGACTGTTCCGCAGATCGGCGGCATGTACCGCGGTGACCGCGCCAGAAAGATGAGTCTTGTCGAGCACGGCTTCAGGCTGCCTTCGGCACTGGACAACCGTCCTTTGAACTTTAACGAGTTTGAACGCATGATGGATAAAGTGGTTTATGTATCGGCAACGCCTGCAGCGTACGAACTTGAAAAATCCGAAGGTTTGATTGTAGAGCAGATTATTCGCCCGACGGGTCTTATAGATCCTGTGGTAGAAGTGCGTCCTGTCAAAAATCAGGTCGATGATTTGCTGAAAGAAATTAAAATTAGAACAGAAAAGAATGAACGCGTGTTAATTACAACGTTAACGAAGCGTTCTGCTGAAGACCTGACTGAGTACTATGAATCCATCGGGATCAAGGTGAAATACCTTCACAGTGATATTGAAACCATCGAACGCAGTGAGATCATCCGTGATCTTCGGTTAGGTGTTTTTGATGTTCTGGTGGGGATCAACTTACTGCGCGAGGGTCTTGATATTCCCGAGGTCAGCCTTGTGGGTATTACCGATGCCGACAAAGAAGGTTTCTTGCGTTCCGAGCGCTCTTTAATTCAAACAATAGGCCGTGCAGCCCGTAATGCTGAAGGCCGCGTGATTCTTTATGCCGACCGCATGACGGAATCGATGCAAAAAGCGATGGATGAAACCGCGCGCAGAAGAAAAATTCAAAATGAATATAACGTTCAGCACGGTATTACTCCGCAGACCATCAAAAAGAAAATCCGTGAGGGTATCGGTGATATGTTCGACGGGTCTTTAAGCGCTTACAAACTTCAGGGTGCTAAAGACAAAACGGCAGAGCAACTGAAAAAATTCGCTGAAAAGCCGAATAAAATTCAGGATGAGATTATCAAACTGCGCACAAAAATGAAAAAACTTTCGTCGCAGCTTGATTTCGAGGAAGCAGCGCAAGTGCGTGATGAGATTAAACGGCTTGAAATATTAGAGCTGCAAATCCGCGAAGGCCATTCAATGGAAAGCAGTTCAGCGGCAGCAAAAGCCGGCGGTGGTGATAAAACTCCATGAATGAACGTTTTGAGCTCTTAAAAGATAAAATTAAGGACTTTCCGACTCAGAGCGGGGTTTACTTAATGAAAAACTCTGCCGACAAAATTATTTATGTCGGCAAAGCTAAGAATTTAAGATCTCGCGTGAGAAGTTATTTTCTGGATTCAAAAGATCACTCTTCAAAAACCAAAGCGCTTGTACTGAATATTTTTGAAGTTGAATATCTTCTGACTAAAACTGAGGTTGAAGCGTTTCTGTTAGAGGGCTCGCTGATCAAAAAGCACAGGCCTAAATACAATGTCCGGTTGAAAGATGACAAAAGTTATCCTTACATTCAGCTTTCGTGGCACGATGATTACCCACGGCTGTATCTATCACGCAAAGTAAAAAAAGACGGAAGTCTGTACTTCGGGCCTTATACTTCAGGCGGCGCTGTATTCGGGACAATCCGTTTTTTAAACCGCTTGTTTAAAATCAGAGATTGCACGGATCATGTATTTCGCTCACGTACGCGGCCCTGTATGACCCATCAGATCGGCCGCTGTACGGCCCCTTGTGTGAAGCTTATTACAAAAGAAGACTACCGCAGCGATGTAGAAGGCGCTAAAGACTTTTTAAAAGGCCGCAGTAAAAAATTAATTAAAGATTTAGAACGTAAAATGTACGAAGCTGCCAAAGAAGAAAAATTCGAAGTGGCTGCGCGCATGCGTGATTCAATGTCGTCGATAAAAAGCATTATTGAAAAACAGACTGTTATTAACGATGCGGTCGATAAAGACCAGGATATCGTCAGTTACTTCGGTGACGAGCGGGGAGTGCTGGTTGAAACGCTTCACGTGCGCAGTGGCCGGGTGATCGGCAACAGACCGCACTTTTTGCCGAACGTCAACCCAAGCAGCCCGGAAGAAGATCCGCGTGAGTGGCTGGCTTCATTCTTAAATCAATATTATGAAGATAATTTTATTCCGGATGAGGTTTTACTGAGTGTTGACCTGGGCGGAGACATCAATAAACTTCTGCATGACGTTTTAAAAGAACGTTCGGGCCAGGAAGTCACGGTTCGGTTTGCAACAGACAACCGTGGCCAGGGTTTAATTGAGATGGCCTCGCAGAATGCTCAGGCGCATTTTGAAAAATATGTTTCAAAAGACACTGAAAAACGCCAAGGGCTTGAAGACATTAAAACCAAACTTCATCTGCCGCAGAAACCGACGCGCATTGAGTGTTTTGATATCTCGCACTTTCAGGGGTCTGAAACCGTGGCCAGCCAGGTGGTTTTTGAAGAAGGTGTGCCGGCCAGAGAGCATTACCGCCGTTATAAAATAAGAACTGTTACCGGTGTAGATGACTTTGCCTCGATGTACGAGGTTTTAAAACGCCGCTTTAATCACACCGAATATGAAGAGCCGCAGCTGATTGTAGTCGATGGCGGTAAAGGCCAGCTTTCCATGGCAGTAAAAATTCTGCAGGAAATCGGCAAGACGCACATACCTGTTGTGGGCCTTGCAAAAGCTCGGACGCAAAGTGATTTCAAATCAGAAGAAGTCAGCGCTACAGAAGAGCGCTTTTATCTTCCGGGCCGGGCGAACCCTGTTGTTTTTAAAACCAACACTGAAGCTTACCAAATATTAGTTGGGCTTCGCGATGAAGCGCACCGCTTCGCGATTACCTATCACCGTAAGCTGCGTGAACAGAGCTCTCTTGAAAGTGAGCTGGATTACGTTGTGGGCCTCGGTGAAAAACGCAAGAAGCAGCTTCTGACTAAATTTAAATCCGTTGAAGATATCCGGAATGCCGATGCCGAAGAGATTGCCGAGATCAAAGGCTTTAACCGTGTCCTTGCAGAAAGAATTTTGCTGCAGCTAAATGAAGAAGCTGAAGATACCACTGCAGTCCGTACAGAAGAGACAACTCCGAAAGATGATTCTACCCGGAATCCGGGCGACGTTGAAAATCAAGCCATCACCAAAGAGCCCGCCGAGTAAACAGCTTAAAGTAGACAATTCCGCCCATTCGTGGTTTAAACAGTTATGTCTGAAAAAAATGACTATTTCGATTATGTGAGTTCTGTACTGGGTGTGAAGTCGGTTTATATCGAGCCGGTGTCACCGCAGGAAGCCCACAATGCGGGTGCCACAGCATCAAAAGAAGTTATCCCGCTTTTGGTCAGCGTTGAAAATTTAGCGCAGTATTCGGCAGATGAAAGAGATCTGCTTGAGAAAATGATCTCTGCTTTGAAGATCGATTTAAATAAAATAAAAGTTTGTGATGTTTCTCAGGTTGCTAACTTTGAATTCGCTTATCTGATTCAGTTTTCAGAAGCGCCGGTGGCCGCTTCGAACAGCGAAAACGTTTTAATTACTCATTCTCCGCGAGTGCTTTTGAAAAATCCTGCTCTTAAAAAACAAGTCTGGAATGAATTTCAGACTGTTATTAAATTCTTTTCTAACTAATTTAAATTTTATTCTGACTAATTTAAATTCCCGTTTAATTATTTTCATTGTTTTTCTTCTTCAGTGTTAAGATTTTGCTACAAAAAAATTGCTGAAAAATTTTTCGACTGTTAAGTTTTCTCCAAGTTCGGATGTTAAGTTTCGTTAACGTTACAGGATGTAACTCTCTCTTAAACGAAACACAAAAACCTCAATAAACATCCTCAAGATAAACCAGAAATTAAACGGAGAAAAAAATGTTGAACATGATTAAATCATCTATGCTTCCTATTATCTTAAGTGCCTCTTTATTTGCTGGCTGTGCGCCAGGAGGTGGGGCCAGTAGTGACGAACAACGTAGCCCTGCGTCTGAAGGCTTTACTGGAGACGCTCCAGCGCCTACAGGATCTGATCCTGCGAGTGTGGCAACAGGTACAGTTCCTTCAACGAGTACGCTGCCTGTGTCACCAGAGCCGGTGGCTGCAGGAAAGTCGCGCGGTATCCGCGTTGACCCGGGTTATTTCTATAGTTCACATCCAGGTCAGTCGGTGGATGACGTCGCCCGCGATGTTGTTAACACCGTTAAAAATGCGCGTGGTAATACTCTTTATCTATATGCTTACAACACAGTTCATGGAGCTCTTTATCCAACCAACTACAGCCAAACAACTGTAGAGCCCGGTTATGGAACTCAGAATGTTTTCGGTGCTGTAACTGCAGAAGCGAAACGTCAGGGCTTAAAAGTAGTCGCCGTTGTTCCGCTTAATAATTTTAAAACAATTTGGGAAAACAATTCGGCTTGGCGTTCAAAACAAGCCGGCGGTGCTGACTATGTTCCACAAGACGGAACTTATCTGTTATCGGCTTCTCATCCTGATTACCGTGCCTGGTACCAGGGTTTCTTGAACGATTTAATTGCTCGTAACCCGCAGATTGATCAGGTTGAGGCCGTAGAGCCCACGATGGATTACTCATGGAATGGAGTGCCTGATCAAAATCCTGCGGCTTTAGCTAAATTTGCTGCCGCTTACCCGAGTGCAGCTGTGGGTTCGCAGGAATGGCTGAACTTCCGTACGAATGAATTTTTAAGTTTGATTATGTTATTTAACCAAACAGTTCATGCCCGCGGAAAACAGACAGCCCTTGTTCATACTTGGACAGTAACCGGTGACGGCCACTTGTCAGATGCGACAGCGATCAAGAACAGTACCGGCTTTGACTGGATTGCAGTTTCAAAACTGACCGGTGCCAGCAAAACGGATTACTTGATTACAGAATTTATTTGGCAGCAGTGGTATTCAACTTTTGGTACAGCAGTTTTTAACCCGGATTGGATTACATCAATTGCGGCTGAGTATAACAACACGTTGAAAAATGCCGGTGCGACAAGTACCTTGATTATTCACGTTGAGATTTCGAACTTCGCAGGAGCGTACAATTCGACAAGACCAACCAATGATCAATTCGGTCAAACGATGGCCAATACCGCGAAGCTTTCTAACAGCGTCAGCGTGTATGACTTTAACCAAATTAAAAATCTCGGAGCCTTCGGCGAACTGAGTAAATGGTAAGTTAATTTTTAGACAAGACTTTAGTTTTGAAATAAAGGCCAGGCAAATTTGTCCTGGCCTTTAGTTTATGCGCAACTCAAACTGATTTGAGATGCGCATCTTGATTTTCATCGTTCTTACTTCGCTTGTGCAAAGCTTTGTGCAGGCTTATCAGTCTCCTGACGTTGTCCGTGTGCGCATGTTCAAAAATCTTCCGTCCATGCCGCAGATTAAAAACGCAAAAATTTCGGTTTTAAATAATTATGCTTGGAGTGCGACGGGACCCAATCTTTCTTTTCAAGGTAAAAAACTTTCGGCTCAAAATGTGATTCTGAAAAACGGCTTGCAATTCGAAATCATTTCGGTGTTTGATTTTCGGGAATATTTGGCGGGAGTTGTGGCAAACGAAATGCCTGTTAGCTGGCCGGCAGAGGCGCTGAAGGCGCAGGCGGTTGTTGCGCGCTCTTTTACGGTAGCTAAACTCAATGAGAGGAATTCCGGTAAGCGCCGCGGTTATTTTGATATGGAACCGGATGTGAGCGATCAGATGTTTTCTGTTACTGATTCCGAAAAAGCTGCAACGGCCGTTCTTGAAACCGAAGGCGTAATTCTTACGGATAACCGCGGGCGGGCGCTCAAGGCTTATTACCACTCGGACTGCGGCGGCCAAACAGTGAGCGCAAAAGACGTTTGGGGCGGCCACGGTTTTCAGGCAGGAACGGCGCGTGACCCATGGTGTGCCTCAAGGCCCTCAAGCCGCTGGAGTTTCGAAGTGGCGAAGTCAGAATTTTTTAAGAAGTTAGGCCTTCGTGAAGATCCATCGTACTCTGCCAGAATCAACTGGGCGGGGCGGTCGCAGTTTGTTTCTATTCTGGGTGAGAGCTTTTCTGTTCAGAAATTGCGGCAAATATTCGGGTTTTCGAAGCTGAAAAGCACGCCGTCTGAGGTGGTTTTTGGAGAGAAAACCGTTAAGTTCACCGGGCAAGGGTTCGGCCACGGCTCGGGTTTATGCCAGTGGGGAAGCCGCGCGCAGTCCTTAATGGGTGTCAGTTACCGCGATATTGTTTCTCACTACTATCCGCAGGCGGTTTTAACATACCCGAAACCGCGCATCGCCTATGTTCTGCAGTCTAAAAAACCGCTTTTAGCTGCTAATTTCTCTGTATCAAGGTGATACCCCTGTTAGCGCTTTTTGTGCTGTCAATTTGGTATCTACAGTTTCGGTTCGTCTCACTCTGAGACACGATTTAAAATTCCATAATTTATTCGGTAGTTTGCATAAGCGAAGGATTTCGGCACGCTCCTCGCAATACCTACTATCAAAAGGAAGGTTTTATGAAAACATTAATACTTATCAGTGCTACAGCTCTAGGATTGATGGGTGTTGGTTGCTCTAAATCTAACACTGGCGCAGCGAATGCTACTAACAACAACACTATCACTAACGTACCGGGACCTATATTAGTTGACCCGAATCCTCCAACAGGAAACGGCGGAACAACTAACCCACCGGCTTCAGGTACAACAACAACTTCAGGATCTACTGTTGATTTTACGATCTCCAGTATCCAAGCGATGCGTGATTATGTTCAGCCGGCATCTCCTTATCAGGCTTTAAATAATCCTACTAACGTTAAGATTCAGCTGAACCTACAACAGGCTGATGGCGGACGTTACGGCGGCGATGTAACGATCTCTTATACTGATAACGGCCAACAGTTTTCAGGTACTTTAAGCGCAGGCTTAGGGACTAACCCTGAATTAAAGGGCGGTTACGACAACGGTAAGTTACAGGCAGAATATAACTACTTCTTTACCCATGAAAATAAACTGGTTTTCACAGGCTTTTTTGAAGACAGATTCGGTTCAATCGTACTTTCTTTAGAACCGGGCGAGCCAGTTGGTGGCGGTAACGATGCGGAACCATTAAGCGTTCCTTATAAGGGTAAGATCTACTTTAAGAACTTCCGTAATACATACGGTCAGTATGTAATGAAGAATAACCCTTACCGTTCTTGCTGGTTCATTTATACAGGTGTTTTTGACTGCCGATCGAATAATATCCAGTCAAAATGCGCACTTGAGCCGGGAGTGGAAGCAGGTTATACACTCCTTGGAAGTTTTACAAACGTTGATATTAAGAAGGCTTTTAACATAAATTAAGTGTATAAATTACAGACTTTGGAGAATTATATGAAGACTTACAATTTAACTAAGCTGGTAAAAGGTGTCGTTCTTGCTGCCGCCCTTGTGACTTCAGTAGTTGCTTGCGGAAATAAAGACAAGAATAACAACAACCAAAATGCCTTCCAAATGAGTTGTACAAACTGCGGAGATATCTCGGGAATACCGTTTTTCTCTGTAAACTCAACTGTGCAAAGCATGTCTTACTACGGTTCACAAACGGCAATGAGACTGAGCCTGACTTTCTCTGGTCAGAACACTCAGCAACAACAAGGAACCGGCCAAACGAATTACTACTACGGTGCTCCGGCATCGATGATGTACACAGGTAAAGCAAGTGCGATCGGTATCGCTGCGATCAGCTACCCATTGAGCTTAGGCATGTGCCCTCAGTTACCTCCGGGTAACTGGAACATCGTAACTCGTAACGCAGGTATGTGGAACGGCAGCGGTTCACAAGCTCAGATTTCAGGTTTACGCGTTGAACTTCAAAAAGACGGTATGAACGCAGTAGCGGTTTTCACAAACGTTGCAGCGGTTGAGTATCCTTACTCTGGTTACTCTTCTCAGACTCGTCTGTGGGGTAACATGCAGATTGAATCTGTAAACGGTTACTGGTGCCAAGGCGCTAATTTCCA
>JAJFMT010000172.1 GCA_020696855.1 Pseudobdellovibrio sp. | reverse complement strand
CTTGGAAGAAGACTTCCGAAAATCTGTGTTGGCGGCAACGCCCTTAAAACTGGAAGTTCACTGCAAGTTTCAGATGTTATTGAAGCCCGGCATTTTAAAGAAGTCCTGTCGCTACTGTAAGAACCAACGATAGTCTTATAAAACTCAAATGACTACGTCTTCGTGCACATTCGACTTAATGGTTAACGTTTCAATTTGAGAATGATGTAACGGCCATCATAATTATTTTTATGTCCTACCTATTGTCAAATGCAGACAGTACCCTCACCTGCGCGGCTTACCAATTGCTAATGTTAATAACAGGAGCACCGCAATGATTTCTATCAAGAGCAGGATATTAGGTTGCATTTCGTTTGTGATCTTTCATTCTTCAAGCCCTGCGCTGGCAAAACAAATTGACCGGTTTGATTACAAGAAATTAGACCGGTCTGCTGAGATTCTAAAGCAATGTTTTAAAGGCACCCCTAACACAGACCTGCAGCAAGGCTGTATCGATTCTTTGCAGCAGTTACACGAACATTGCATCGAACAACGACAGGCTTTCTTTGTAGGCGTCAAAAGGACCATGCATGAAATCTTTATGGATGCGAAGTATTGCCCGCTGGTGGATAATTCATTTGGGTACGTGACTCTGAACCGGTATTTTAATCACGATGAACAACATTGCATTAAAGGCTATGAGACCGTAGCCAACAAGCTTTCTTCTTTTTACAAAAACAGTGGAATGCTGAGACTTGAAGAGCCGTTCGCTTATGACTTCGAAAAAGCCAGCTGCAAAGATTTTAAAAAATATGTTCACTTTTGTGATTATGTTGATGGGGACCTGAAGAATAACAAAACGGTTTCATACCAATACTTACCACCGCTTGAGCGTTATCTGGAAAAAAAGTTTTGCCCGCCGAATTTGGCGCCTGATGACCCCGGGTACGGCGTTTCAAAGATCGATAACTTATTAAAAGCTAATGTCACAACTAACAATCCGGATACGTATCTAAAGGCCATTCAAGAGCTTCGTGAAAATCAAAAACGCAATATCGCCAATACGAAGGAAGCGGAAACGGACTATTGTAAAAATATCAGAGGAAGTTACTCAAACCTTGGCTGCCAGAAATTAATCGTTCTTTTTCAGAATAAACTGAACAGCTTCATCACCGAGTAAATCAAACTTAACAGGAACTTCAACACCCTCTTCAGAGCGAAGGCCTTCCGGCGTTACGTTTGTAATATCAATACTGACATTGATTTCAGGTGCAGCTGCGTGATCGCAGTTGGCGTGAGCATTTAAGTCGTTTCCGGCAACTGCAAATGTTCCGGTACAATTGATGATTTCACCTTCTGCATCGATGCGAACGGTTGCACTGTTATCAGCTTTTAAATCCAGATCAGCCTTAACTGTCGGAAACTCTTTAGGCACAGCAAGATACTTTCCTAATTCAACAGTCGCTGCAAAAACTTGAGTCGATACAAATACAGATAATAATAAAACTAATTTTTTCATTTCTTCCCCTTTGAAACGAATGACCGGCGGTCCTTGCCGTTACTTAGATAAGGCTATTTTCAGTTAGAGTGAAAATAAAGATAAAAGCGCCGTGACGCAAATAGTCTTGGCGAGAACGAACAGCGAGTTTTAAGAAAGATCAATCAAGTTAAGGGATTACTTATCGCGCTTAATTTTTCATTTGGGCAGCCATCTTTCCGATTTCGATTAAGGCGCCTTCGATCTCGATATTCCAAGGCACTCCGGCATTGATTCTAAGACAATTCATGTATTTATCACACGAAGAAAAGGCACACCCGGGAATCACGCTGATGTTCTTTTTTAATGCCTTGGTGTAAAGCTGCAGCGTATTTACATAAGCAGGAAACTCTACCCAAAGCAGGCAACCGCCACTTGGCCTTGTCACTTTTGTGCCTTGTGGAAAGTATTTTTCGATGGCTTCGGCGATTCGGAAAATATTCTGCGATAACGCCAGTCTTAAGCGGCGCAAATGCCGGTCGTAGTTATGATTCGCCAAATGATCAGCTAAAGCCATTTGTAAAACAGTATTCGTACTCAGTGAAGATGTGGATTTAAAAAGTAAAATTTTCTCTCTTTCAGATTCGGGCGGCACGATCCAGCCGATTCTGTAACCCGCTGACAAGGTTTTAGAAAATGAAGAGCAAAGAAAGTTTTTATCTTTCTTATCAAACGATTTAAGTGTCAGTGGTCGCGTTGTTGTAAAATGAAGATCCGAATAAATATCATCTTCAATGATCGTAATATTATTTTTGTAACAAATCTGCACGAGCCGCTCTTTATTTTCGTCAGGCATAAGACTGCCGACCGGGTTTAGAAAATTCGGCGTTAACAGAGCAGCCTTTATTTTATAGCTTTGGGCTTTCTTTTCGAGGTCTTCTAAGCTGACCCCCAGGTCCGATGTGCTGGCCAGTTCCAAAACTTTTAAGCCTTGATCTTCAAGCATTCTAAGAATGCCGTGGTAGGTAGGGCTTTCGACCGCCACAATATCCCCTGGCGAAGTTGAAGCTCGTAATGCCAGCGCCAAAGCTTCGGTACACCCATTTGTGATAACAATGCCTTCGGCATCGGTGTTAAAACCGCCGCTGATCGTGCGCTTGGCGATTTCTTTACGTAACCCTGCATTGCCGGCGATCGGTTCGTAAACCATAACTTTATGAGGATTTTGTTTCGCCACTTTAATTAACGACTTTTGCAGACTCATCGTCGGCATCAAAGAGGTATGAATAATGGCGCCTCCC
>JAJFMT010000125.1 GCA_020696855.1 Pseudobdellovibrio sp. | reverse complement strand
GCCGAAACTCATTAGACAATTAAATTTTTACAGAAATCAATTTTTTGCCTGCGCCCAAAGCGATTTTGACAGACAAATATGTCATCGGAATCAAAAGGGCGAATTCTGCAACCGTAGAAACGGCGATCACTTCGTTGGCCATTACAGCCACCCAGCATTGTAAAATGATCGTAAAAAACGAGACTGCAAAAACAATTAATAAAACAATCAAGTTCTTAACGGAATTTTTGTAACCCAACTGGCTAAACATGAAACCTCACTGATTTTCTAAGCTACTTTTTTATACGTTCGTGACTGAGCAATAGCATCGAGCTCTCGGGCCATTTTCAGATATTCATTTTGAATTTTATCAGTCAGCGCTTTTACGTGCTCAACTGTTTTCTCAACAGCTTCAGATTCACGTAAGTTTTCCAGTTCCTGGCAAAGCTCACCTAAGTATTTACCACCCATGGTACGCGCACTGGATTTAATTGTATGAGCCTCGTCAAACACCGCTTCAAAATCGTTTGAAACAAAAGCGGTTTGCAAATTAGACAGACGGGCAGGCGTCTGAGTCATGAAAGATTTAATTAATTCTACGACTATGTCTGGCTCGCCATCTTCTTGCAGAACATTGAGTTTTTCTAGAGTCGCAATATCAACGCTGTTAAATTCCGCCTCTTTAGCAGAAACGGTCTGAGCGCTTGTTGAAACCGGCACAGCGATTTCAGATTTCTCTAAATACTTACTTAAAACTTCATGAAGCTTTTCGTCTTCGATCGGTTTTGACAAAAAGTCATTCATACCGATCTGAATACATTTTTCTTTTTCGCCCACCATTGCGTTCGCAGTCAGTGCCACGATCGGTATTTTATTATATGCGGTTTTAATATTACCACGAATGCGCTGAGTGGCCTCGTATCCGTCCATCTCTGGCATGTGGCAGTCAATAAAGACTAAATTGTACAATGGGTTTTTATCTAACGCCGCGATGACCTGTTTGCCGTTATCAGCTAAATCAACCTTTAAGCCCAGCTTCAAAAGCGTACGTGAAATCACTTTTTGATTAATCAGATTGTCGTCTGCCACAAGCACGTGGCCTGTGTATCTTAAATTCAGTAAGTTGACGCCGTTATTCGTTTTAAACTGGCTAAGCTCTCGGCCTTTAGAAAACGGAAGTTCAAACCAGAAAGTCGAACCTTTGCCTTCTACAGAATTAAGCCCAATCTTACCGCCCATAAGTTCCACTAACTGTTTACAAATAGATAACCCTAAGCCGGTACCACCGAACTTTCTAGAAGTCGAATCATCCGCCTGCGAAAACGCTTTAAACATTTTTGCAATCGCTTTTTCAGAGATACCAATGCCGGTATCAATAACTGAGAATTTCAGTTTAATATCAGACGAAGTCTGCGCCAGCGTTTCAACCTGCACAGTGACTGAACCTTCATGAGTAAATTTGATTGCGTTACTCATTAAATTTAAAATCACCTGGCGAATGCGGGCCGCATCGCCGATCATCGCTGTTTTTAAATCGCCTTCAATAACATTGAAAGCTAAATTCTTTTGCGCCGCCACAAGAGTTAAACTTTTTGCCGCCTCACGAAGAACAGAGTTTAAATCAAACTCAATTTTTTCAACCGTCATTTTACCGGCTTCAATTTTTGAAAAATCCAGAATGTCGTTGATGATCATCAATAAGTTCTGCGCTGAAACAAAAATATTTTCAGTTTGCTCTTTTTGTTCTTCATTCAGCGGCGTATCCAGCAATAATTTCGTCATACCGATCACGCCGTTCATTGGCGTTCTGATCTCATGACTCATGTTTGCTAAAAACTGCGACTTCGCCTCACTTGCGGCCATCGCGGCTTTACGGGCAGCGATCATTTCCTGCTCTAAGCGTTTTTTATCTGTAATGTCACGGGCCACACCGTAAAATACACCTGACTCTGGAACAATCGTCGTCTTCCACGAAAACCATTTGAAGCTTCCGTCTTTACACAGGTAACGGTTCTCAAACGAGACGGGGCGTAAGGTGCTTTTTAATTTTGAAATTTCATTAATTGTAAGTTCGCGGTCTTCAGGGTGAATGAAGTCTAAAAACGACTTCTGCATGATTTCACTCAGCTCGTAACCCAGTAACTCTTCAAACACGGGATTGATACGTTTAAAGTTCGTGTCTAAATCCACAATACAGAACATATCAGGAGAGCTCGCAAAGAAGCGGTTAAGTTCGGCCTCAGCTTTGTCTTTTTGGCGCAAGGTGCGCATAACAAAAAGCCATGACATGATAAGAAGAATAACGCCTGAACCGAAGCCGAAATACAGCATCGTTCGCTGTTGTTCGGTTGAGCTGTCGAGTTCATTTAAGTGACCTAACTGAGAGTTCGCTTCTTCGCGTTCTAAATCAAAAAGAATGCGGCGAATGGCGTTGTATTTTTCAGAGGTCTTCGCAGACAGCATTTTTTGGCTGGCTTCGTCGCTGTGGCCACTGTTTTTTAAAGCAATAATCTGAGAGTTATCCTGAAATACGCGAACCATGTATTCGCGAAGCTCGGCCACGCGTTTACTGTTAACAGCATTGCCATGAGTACGCTCTTGCAGAATTTTAAGCGAGTTTTCAGATGCTTCCTGGCCTTCAGTGTAAGCATTTAAGAAGCTTTGGTCGCCGTTAAGTAAATAACCGCGCACACCCAGCTGCACTTCGCTGACTATACGTTTTACGGCGCGGACTTCCTGAATAATAGTGTCGGTTTTTTCAAGAGATGAAATGTAGTTTTCTAAACGCCAGTGCCCGACAATAGAAAAAGACCCAACAAACACCACGATTGCAACCGCGATGAAGAAGCTGGCTTTTACCTTTAGGTAATGTCGGTTCTGCGTTTTCTTCAGTTTCAAACTAACCTCAAGCGGATTCTGTACGGTTGTTCGCTATAACCCATCTGCGGATATGCGATAAATCAAACTCACTAACGGCAACAAAGCTGACTTCAACCATGAAAGCCGGTACACCAGGCAGTTGTGAACACATGGTTACACGCACCATTGGCGGCTTAATTCCCATATCTTCAAATAACTCACTGTCGATACGAACTTTTGAATTCACCGGAATCGAAGACTTAGAAACTAAATGTAAACCTTGCTCTGACATGGCAACGATTTCGAAATCCAGATTCCAGGTGCCTGGAGCTTTTAGTTTTGTCATTGCAAAACTGAAGCTTGATTTTTTACGGTCTAACAGCGAAGCAACTTTTCCTGTAAAAATGTCAGGATCAATCGGTTTAACTACGTAATCGTCTGCGCCTGATTCTAAAGCGCGGGCCACATCGGCTTTATCTTTTCTACCGGTTAAAAACATGATCGGCGTATTATTTATACGCTCGTTGTTTCTGATATTCGCAGCAAGAATAAATCCTGATACGCCGTTTGGCATATTGGCATCGGTAATCACCATATCAAAAAGTTCTTGCCCCAGAAGTTCTAAAGCAGCGTGACCGTCTTTTGCGATAGAGACGGCGTAACCTGCTTTTTGCAAAACAGATTTTGCGACCTTTAAAATTAATTCGTCATCATCAACGACAAGGATATGTGCCATATTTTTCCCTCACATAGTTGTTCGGTGAAATAGGCTTTTAGCTTTAGGTAGTTAGCGATGATCCGGACCATGGCTCAAGACGATGGTCCCGTAATCAAGAAATTATTGTTTCGGAGTGGTACTGACAGCAGGTGCCGGGCTGGCCATTCGTCCTTCTAACCACGCCAGCATGTCGCCGTAAACTTTTTCTTTTTCAGGCTCGTGAAGAAGATCATGATAAGCCTGCTGATAAAGTTTTAATGCCTTGCCCTTTGCCTTTGAGATCTGAAACAGGTCAGCACTGCCTTCATACATCGTAAGCTTATCCTGCTGCCCGTGCAGAGCAATAAACGGAGTTTCAACCTTGGCCATGTTTTCGCGAATGGTATCAACAGCTTTAAAAAGTTCTGCAGCTGTTTTTGCAGGGCCCGCACCGTGATAAATCAGCGGGTCGTTGTTAATTTCTGCCACCACTTTCGGGTCGCGCGAAAAATCTTCTTCATTCAGTTTTAAAACCGCTAACGTCGGTAACAATGGTGACACCAAATATTTGGTAGAGCCGGTTGTAATTGAAGCCACATCAAGTTGTAATGCCGGTCCGCTTAACACAAGGCCCGCAACCGGGCGTGATTTACGAAGCGAAAATAAAGTGACGATCGCGCCACCCATGCTGTGCCCGAAAATGAAGATCGGCTTATTAGGTTCTTTTTTTTGAACCAGGTCATAAAAAGTCTGCAGGTCGTTAACATACTGATCAAACGAATCTACCCAGACCCGCTGGCCTTCAGAGTCCCCGTGCCCGCGTAAATCAAAAGCGTAAACAGAGTAATTACTTTGCGTCAGCTTTTGTGCCGTTTCAGCGTAACGGCGGCTGTGATCTTTTAATCCATGAACGATGATGACCGCAGCCTTTGACGGGCCCGGTGCCGGTGTCCACCACTGTGCAAATAATTTTAAGCCGTCATCGGTTTTAAAACGCCCGATCGAGTTGTTGGCTTCTTTTTTTATGGCCGGTGCAAGACCGCTTTGGTAGGGGGCCGAAGCGCACCCGGAAATCGCTAACGCGACAACAAAAGAAATTAAAATTTTTAAGTGATTTTTCATCGCAGTTGCTTCCTTTTCGTCAGTAAATTCTTCTTAATTTTTGCCGGCAGCTTCTCACTTGCGGCTACCCAAGCAATCGGGCTGATTTGATGCAAATTGTTTTCAATATATCTAACAGTTTCAGCAGGATAGACGTTGTACATCTCTCTGAGAGTCCACCCTACAGCCTTCTGAACATAGTACTCTTTTGCATTGAAATGCGGCTCAACCAACTGCTTTGCCAGTTTAAAGCTGGGCTGCACTTTTCTAGCGCGTGAATAATAAAAAGTTCCCACCATTGAACACCGGCGAAGCCATGAGTTTCCGTGCGAATTCCACTTCATGTAAACCGGTAAAATGTTCTTTTGATCGGCTTCAAAAAGCTTCGCCATGATCGAGCAATAACTGTCGGAATGGGCCCAGTTATCGATCTCAGTAACCCACGAAAGTATTACTTTTTGGTTGGCTAACAAAGTCTCTAACGACTGGTTTTCGAGCCAGTAAAGAGAGATGTGCTTGGCTTCAAAAATGTCAGATTCAAACCATAATTTTTTCATCTGCGGAAGCAGGGCCGGGTCGAAGGATTCTTCTTTTGAGCCCAGGTGGGAAGCCGCAAATTTTCTTAAAACGGGGATCTTTATTCTTAAAAGTTTAAGCTTTGACGAGCCTTTAAAGTTGTTTCCTAAAATGTATTCATCTGAAAATTTGAGATTCGTTTTTTTAGGAGCTAACTTCTGAAGACGGGCTTCAATGTCTTTTGTGAATGCAGATTTTGCAGTGCCTGTTTTAGGGGTGGCTTTCATAGAAATAAAAGTAACATACCGGCATTTTTGTTCAAGGCCAGTAGGGTTTGGCGTAAAACAAATTGTTGATGCGGTAATAAGCTTTAGATAGCATAAGCCCATGAATCCAAAACTGTTAGTAAAAGTCCTGTTTCTGGCGCTGGTGTTATTATTGGTTATCTTGGCGCGGCAGCACCTGGGGTCAGTCAATTTCAAAGAAAGCTTAAACGCGTTCTTTGGTATTGGTGTTCAAAAAAACATGATCACCTGGTGTGT
>JAJFMT010000036.1 GCA_020696855.1 Pseudobdellovibrio sp. | reverse complement strand
GGTCTTGATTTTTCGCGCCCGCGGGTAAAAGGCACCACGCAAAAACTGCAGAAATTATCGCAGCCTTTTGTAATGTTAACGAAAGTCGAAACACCCGGGTTACGGACTAAAGTTTCAATGTGGTAAGGCGACTTGTGTTCAAATTTCGCATTAACAACTTTCTTTTCCCCGGCAAACGTCTGCGAAACCAGATTAGGCAACTGGTCGATGTTGTCTGTTCCGAAAACGAAATCAATAATCGGCTGGTTCTTGATCAGCTTTTCTTTTTCTTGCTGACCGACGCAGCCGCCAACGCCGATTTTTAAATCCGGGTTTTTAGCTTTCAGTTTCTGATAGCGGCCCACTTCAGAGTAAACCTTATGAACCGGCTTTTCGCGGATAGAACACGCATTAATAATAATTAGGCTCGCCTCTTCAGGCTTATCAACAATTGCGAAATTCGACATCTCAAGAAGTGAATACATGCGTTCGGTGTCGTTCACATTCATCTGGCAGCCATAAGTCGAAATAAAGACTCCACGACCCTGCCCGACATCTTGATTGATTACAGGTTGAGGAATAGAATTATTAATCATTGAAGTATCGGGATTAGGTTGATTTTCGCTCATTCGGTGAGTTATAGAAAGAAGCCTAATTTCAGTCAACATAAGCTAAGGGAAAGACCGATGAAAGCGCGAAAAAAAGAGTCTAAAAAATGGTCGCAAATACCTCCTGAACTGTCTAAGCAGATTAAGGAAGTATTTGAAGAAAATTTTAAAGCTCAGCTTGTTGGAAAAACACTTAGCATAGAGGGAAGAATTTACCCTACTGAGATTTTGATGCGCCTTGGCATAAACAACAAAGGCGAGCTTCGCTTTCAGAATTTCGAAGTTTCTGTCGACCATTCCCCTGAAAAACAAAACACTCTTCCGCAAATTCACTTAGCGGTTGATGTGATCGCCAGTATTTTATTCGACTACTTTGAAAACGATGAACAACATGAAATTCCTTATGTTTGGCAGGAATTCCCGTTCGAAAAAGAAAAGGTCTGGCTGCAAAGTAACAGCGAAAACTCTTCGCTCGAAGCTGAAGCCGATAAACTTTTGGGTCTTGAGCCTAACGACGATTCGATGCTGAAAGAAACCGAAGAAGACATGGAAGCTTACGGTTTACTGGATGACGAAGCCGTCGATACTTCAAAGCCGAAAATCTTTCGCGTCCCTACCGATAACGCCAACGATACTAAAAAGAAAAAAAAGAAAGAAGACCTGCACTAACCGGCCGTCAGGGGATGTTAGCACTTTTTGTCTTTTCTCATAACGAGACACTTTAAATTCACTACATTTAATTTCAATGGGCCTTAAATTTGAAACCTTAGCCTTCGAGTGAGGTATTTATGAAGGTTTTAAAGGTTTCAGCCACATTACTTTTATTAACAGTTTCATTTACTATGGTGGCGTGTTCAACGGCAGTTGTTCGCGTTATGCCCGGCCAAAAAGGCTTGGTAAAAGTCTTCGCAAGGGATATTGAGCTGGATGGCGCTGAAGTTGCCGCTCATAAAGCCGCTAAAGAATACTGTGAAGAATACGACCGTGAAGCTATTTTTTTAAAGCAAAAATCCGGCTATCAGGGAACAATGGATGAAGGCACACGTAAAACCGTCCGAGGCGCATCTAAAGCCGTTTCTAACCTGCCAGTCATCGGATTTCTCGGAACTGTAGGCAATTCCATGACCGGTGACAGAGATTATTTATCCGCCGCCCTATTCAAATGCGGAGCAAAGATAAACTAATATGAAAAATCTGATCTTTTTACTCTCATTAACTCTGGGATTAACGGCATTTGCTCAACAGCCTCTGGATTCAAGCACCGTTAAATACGAACGCCAGCTTCGTGGCCCTAAAAGAATGAAAAAAAATATTATTCAGCTTGAGCTGCTAGGGCGCGGAGTTTTTTACGGGCTGGGTTATGAGCGAATGGTTACACCTGAAATCTCTCTGGGCACCAGTCTTTCATATACAAAAATCAACCTGAACCCTTATTTTATTGAAACAGAATTTCAGGTCATCACCATGCCGTTATATATGAATTACTATGTAAATCCCGGACGCCATAATTTTGTTTTAACCGGTGGATTGACCGTATTTTCTATCGAAGCCAAAGCCCGCTTCAATGATGCAACTACAGTAGCACTTAACGAATATCAGGACAGCAATCCGGATGGCAATGTAGCGCCGTTTTCTTTTGAAGAAATCGAAGCAACAACTTCAGGGGTTATCGCGCTTCCACAAGCAGGAATGGGATATGAATTTCGCGGTACTTCGGGCTTCATGACAAGAGCCAACCTTTATGCCTTTTATGTCGGAAAGATTGTTCCGTTCTTAGGCCTAAGTGTTGGCGTTGCGTTTTAATTGCTAATTCAGCAAATCGGTCGCAGGACGGTTTTCTTTGTACAGTTTTGCCAGTGTTGCAAAGCTGTTCTCCTGAATATTTAAAAATTCCTGCGGCACTGAGTTCTGCAATGTCAGGAAGAATTCTTTATGCGAAAGAACTTCGCTGATCCATTTTTCTGAATCAATACTTGTGAGATTTTCAAATTGTTCACGAGTGAAGCTAAGACCTTTCCAGTCGAAATCTTCATAGCGCGGCATATATCCTAGCGTGGTTTCCATAGCGCCGGCTTTATGATCGATACGCTCGAACATCCACTTTAACACACGCATATTCTCACCAAAGCCAGGCCACATGAATTTGCCATCCAGGTTTTTTCTGAACCAGTTCACGATGAAAATTTCAGGGTTTTTAGCTACACGGTTCGGCATGCGCAACCAGTGTTTGAAGTAGTCACCCATGTTGTAACCGCAGAACGGAAGCATCGCCATCGGGTCACGGCGAACAACGCCGACTTTTCCGGTAGCGGCTGCCGTTGTTTCAGAGCCCACTGTTGCGGCGAAGTAAACGCCTGTGTTCCAGTCTTTTGCCTGTGCCACCAACGGAATGGTGTCGGCACGTCTGCCGCCGAAGACGAACGCGCTGATCGGTACGCCTGCCGGGTTTTCAATGTTTTCGTCTACTGAAGGGCACTGGCTTGCAGAAACAGTAAAGCGTGCATTTGGATGAGCCGCAAGACGGCCGCAGCCAGGCGTCCACTCTTTACCCTGCCAGTCAGTCAATTTTTCTGGAGCTGTATCTGTCATGCCTTCCCACCAAACGTCTCCGTCCGGAGTTAATGCTACGTTTGTGAAGATTGTATTTTTAGAAACGGTTAACATCGCATTGCGGTTTGTTTTAAGGCTCGTACCCGGAGCAACTCCGAAGTAGCCCGCCTCAGGATTGATGGCTCTTAATACGCCATCAAGGTCAGGTTTGATCCACGCGATATCATCACCGATAGTCGTAACTTTCCAGTCGCCTAAAGCTTCTGGCGGAATCATCATTGCAAAATTAGTTTTACCGCAAGCGCTTGGGAAGGCCGCTGCGATATATTTTTTTTCTTTTGACGGAGACTCTACACCCATAATCAGCATGTGCTCTGCTAACCATGATTCATCACGGCCCAATGTCGAAGCGATTCTCAGCGCAAAGCATTTCTTTCCTAAAAGGGCATTGCCGCCGTAGCCGCTACCGAAAGACCAGATTGATTTTTCTTCCGGATAATGAACGATGTATTTATTCTCAGAGTTACAAGGCCAAACAACATCTTTTTGTCCTGAAGCTAAAGGGCTTCCGACTGAGTGAACGCATTTGACGAACTCTTCGCTTTCACCCAAAAGATCTAAAACCTTCTGGCCCATGCGGGTCATAATCCGCATGTTAACAACGACGTAAGGTGAATCTGTAATCTCAACTCCGATTTTAGAAATCGGAGATCCCAGCGGACCCATGCAGAAAGGAATCACGTACATGGTGCGGCCTTGCATGCAGCCATCGAAAAGCTTCGCAAGCGTCTCGCGCATTTCTTCAGGTGCTTTCCAGTTATTGGTCGGGCCTGCGTCTTCTTTACGTTCCGAGCAGATGAATGTGCGGTCTTCTACGCGCGCCACATCCGAAGGATCTGACCAGGCAAGGTAAGAGTTCGGACGTTTGGATTCGTTTAATTTTTTTAATGTTCCCGCAGCAACCATCAGGTCCAGAAGTTTTTGATTCTCAGCTTCCGAGCCGTCGCAGATATGAATACTTTGTGGTTTAGCCAGTTGTGCAATCTCGTTGATCCAGTTTTGTAAGTATTGATTCTTTAGTTGCTGAGACGTTTGCATAGCGTTGCATCCTTTGTGAAAGTTCGGATTTTTTTACTGCTTTTTTTAATGTTTTGGCGCCGGATTTACAACAAATAATGGGTTAATTGACGAATTGAACCAATGATTGAAAACTTTGCTTGCGTGAAATTTCTTCAATGCCAATTATTGCCGCTAACGGCCCTAACCTTAGCGTTTTTTTAAGCAAAAAACGGTCCCGAATCGGACCGTTTTTTGTTGGGAATTTAACTGAATTTCTGATTGCAGCGAAACTTAAAAATCGCCGTCTTCATCCATGCTCGGTGCTTCGCCGATACCACGGATCTCATCTGCAAACGACTGAACTTCATCTTCGTTTTCAACCTCATTAAGAGCATTTTCATCCAGCTCCATTTCCTGAATGACAGATAAGAAGTCTTTTTCAGTTTTCAAATCTTTGCGGATAACTTCTAAGAATTTATCGGGATAACGTGAAGTCAGATCTTCAACATATTTTTCAAGCTTGCCGTCGTTAAGAATATCCTTACGGATCTGAATTTTCTTCCATAACAGCAAGTAGTGAAAACGGCAGTACTCATCGACGTTAGCCACTTGGTCACAGTCACGGACTTTGCAAAGTCTGCGGCCTTCCGAATCCGTTAAGTAAATCTCTTCGTCTTTTTTCTCGTCTTCATCTTCTTCGCTTAACTCAATATCGGCATCATCTTCGTCGTCTTCAACGGCTTTAAGATCTTCTTCATACTCAGCGATTTCTGAATCTCCGAAATCATCACCAAGCAGGTCGTCTTCAATATCTTCGTCTGATTTTTTGTCTGCTTTTTTAGACTTACCTTTAAGCTTGGCATCAGCTTTAGTGGGGCTTTGCGCAGCAGCTTTGTCAGGTTTAGCATTAGCTTTCGCGTTATTTTTTTCAGCCGGTTTTTCTTTTTTCGGCTCTGTTTTTTTTGACACAACGCTAGCTAAGACTTTCTTAGCTTTGTTTAAGCCAGCCGTTACTGCTTTAACAATGGGCTTTTTAACCGCTTTTTTGTCATCTTTTTTGACAACCTTAGCCGGTTTAGTGTCTTTTGCTTTCTTTTTAACCTGAACTTTATTTGATTTTGCTTTTGCCATAAAACACCATTGTAAGAATCTATCATATTAGTCAACTGCTTTTAATTATAAAAAGTCAGTGCTAAAATCATCCGGTTTTTCTGAACATTTTTTTAAGGAGTTTTATATGGAAAAAGTTGTCATTGTTTCTGCTGCCCGGACACCGGTTGGAACTTTTCAAGGTGCATACTCTCAGTTGGCGGCCCCACGTCTTGGCGCCATCGCTATCAAAAGCGCATTAGAGCGCGCGCAAGTTAAAGCTAATGAAGTAAATGAAGTGATTATGGGTCAGGTCTTAACTGCCGGTGCTGGCCAGGCGCCTGCCCGCCAAGCGGCGATTTACGCAGGAGTGGCTCATTCAACTCCTTGCATGACCATCAACAAAGTTTGCGGCTCAGGACTTAAAGCGGTGATGTTAGCAAGCGATAGCATCCGTCTTGGCACAACTTCAGTTGCGGTTGCCGGCGGCCAGGAAAACATGACGATGGCTCCGCATCTTTTAGAAAATTCGCGCACCGGCTACCGCATGGGTTCACAGACCATCGTTGATTCAATGATCAAAGACGGCCTGTGGGATCCGTACAATAATTTTCACATGGGTAATGCCGCTGAAATCTGTTCAAAAGAATTTTCATTCACACGTGAAGCACAGGATGCATTTGCAATTGATTCTTACAAAAAAGCGCAAAAGGCTATCGCTGACGGCAAATTTAAAAATGAAATCTGCGCTGTAACTATTGAAGGAAAAAAGGGAGCTGTTACCGTTGATACCGATGAAGAGCCGGGAAAAGCTTTGTTTGATAAAATTCCGGGATTAAAACCGGCATTTGATAAAGAAGGCACAATTACAGCTGCCAATGCATCTAAAATCAATGATGGCGCTGCCGCTTTAGTTTTAATGAGCGAATCAGAAGCTAAAAAACGCGGGTTGAAACCGTTAGCGACAATCGTTTCTTACTCTACTTTTGCACAAGAGCCGAAATATTTTACAACTGCACCTGTAGGCGCAATTAAAAAATCTTTAGAGATGGCTAATTTAAAAATAGCTGAAATCGATCACTACGAAATCAATGAGGCATTCGCAAACGTTACAATGGCGGCCCAAAAATCTCTTGAGATTCCGGCTGAAAAAACTAATTTGCATGGCGGCGCAATTGCGATCGGTCACCCGATCGGCGCTTCAGGGGCCCGTATTTTAACAACACTGGTTCATTCTCTGCACACAAACAATTTGCGCCGCGGTTTAGCGACGTTGTGTATCGGTGGCGGTGAAGCTGTTGCCATGATCATCGAAAGAGCTTAACGATGGCTTCAAAAGTATACGCTGATGCTAAATCAGCTATTGCAGGCGTTAAAGATAACATGACCCTTCTTGTAGGAGGGTTCGGACTTTGCGGCATTCCTGAAAACTGCATCGAAGCTTTAAGAGATTCAGGCGTTAAGGGGCTGACTTGCGTTTCAAACAATGCCGGCGTTGATGATTTCGGTCTGGGTTTGTTACTGCAAACCCGCCAGATTAAAAAAATGCTTTCAAGCTACGTCGGTGAAAACGCCACTTTTGAAAAACAATTTATGTCCGGTGAGCTTGAACTTGAATTCTGCCCGCAAGGAACTTTAGCAGAAAGACTTCGTGCCGGAGGCGCAGGGATACCCGGCTTTTATACTCCGACAGGAGTCGGTACAAAAATCGCCGAAGGAAAAGAAATCCGTCAGTTTGATGGCCGTGATTACGTTTTAGAAAAAGGCATCACAGGAGACTTCGCTTTCGTTAAAGCCTGGAAGGGCGATAAGTTCGGCAATCTGGTCTTTAGAAAAACTGCGCGTAACTTCAATCCAATGGTGGCAACAGCAGGAAAAATCACTGTCGCTGAAGTTGAAGAACTTGTTGAAGTAGGAGAGCTGGAGCCCGATCAAATTCACACCCCGGGAGTTTTTGTTCAGAGAATTTTTGTGGGCAAGAACTACCAGAAGCGGATCGAACAACGTACGGTTCAAAAGAAATCGTAAGCAGGAAAATTTTTATATGCCATTAACACGAGAACAAATCGCACAACGAATCGCAAAAGAAGTTCAGGACGGTTACACCGTTAATTTAGGTATCGGCATCCCTACCCTGGTGGCCAACTACATTCCGGCCACTAAAAGCGTGATGCTTCAAAGTGAAAACGGTCTTTTGGGTATGGGCGCGTTTCCTGTTGAAGGAACTGAAGACGCTGACCTTATTAACGCCGGCAAGCAAACAGTAACTGCTGTCAAAGGCGCAAGCTTTTTCAGCTCGGCAGACAGCTTTGCGATGATTCGCGGTGGTCACATTGATCTAACCGTTTTAGGCGCGATGGAAGTCGACGAAGAAGGCAGCATTGCTAACTGGATGGTTCCGGGCAAAATGGTTAAAGGCATGGGTGGCGCAATGGATTTAGTTGCGGGCGCTAAAAATGTAATCGTGGCTATGCAACACACCGACAAAGAAGGTAATTCAAAACTTCGCAAAAAATGCACTCTCCCTTTAACAGGAGTAAAGTGTATTAAAAAAATCGTTTCTGATTTCGGCGTTCTTGAAATCACTAAAGATGGATTCGTACTTCTGGAGTACGCTCCTGATATGACGGCAGAGCAAGTGGCAAAAGCGACAGAAGGTAAAGTTACAATTCATCCTGAGTGCAAGGTGATGACCTTTTAAGGCAAAATGCCGAGGCGTTCGGGTTATGAACCCAGACTGTTAAAGAAATTCAGAATTCTTTGAAGAAATGAAAACTCGTCCGCATTGATCGGATAGCGCTTAAATACAGGATTATAGCTGACCGCCAGCTTATAGCTCTCATCGCTCTCTTTGTATTTTCTTTCTACTGCGTACAACAAAGCGCGGACGTAATAGAATTCTGCGGGGTTAATTTTAAAATAATCCAGGTCAAACAGGTCCTGAGAGATTTTTTTAACGTCAATCAGATGATTGTTGTAATAGGCACCGATTAATTTAATCCAGATAAAATAAAAGCAAACCGTCACGTGGGATTTTATAAATGCCGAATACTTATTTAGAAGTCCCAGCGCCTCAAAATATCTTTTATTAAGAAGATTGCTTTGAATTTGTACGAGATCTTTCTCAAGATTCTGCAATAGCTCTCTATTGCGGGCTTCGGTTAAGCGGTGGCTGATATCAATCTCTTTGCTGCGAGCTACGTAAATTGCGCCCGAAAGCAATAAGAAGTGCATAATTTTTAAAAGTACGGGCCTTTTCAGATTCGCCACTTTAAAAAGTTCAGCAAAAGAAACACTGGCCTTTTTTAGCTGCGTAATTTTGTAAGCGAGATTGTAAACTTCCGGGTGATCCTTTAAAAACTGCAGCTCATTTGTGCCCATGTCGCAACTGAAGTAATTTTTAGAGTAGTAATCACCGAATTCTTCAAGCCATTCGTCTTTAAAGTTATTGAAGATCCATTTGTAAAGAATATCAGTGTAATCGACCTTGCTGATGAGAACGCTGTCGTTGCTTTGCCCGTCAAATGTAAATTTAATACGTACACTCAGGCTTGAAATATACTTCGTAAGACGCAAGCTGGTTTGGGTGAACAGCAGTTTTCGCAGCTGCTGTTCGGTAATGTAACTATTTTCAATTAAATAATCACCTAGCCTCTTGCCTGCGCTTTTTTGCATGATCTCCTGCATTTCAAACCGCGAGAGAATTTCGTTTTCGATAATCAGATTCCCGAGCAAATGCTCTTGGTCCGGGTAATCTACCTTAACAATGTCGCCATAAATGAAAGTGATGCCGCTTAAGAGATTTTCTTCGTTAACAATAATTAAGTTGCCCGAAAAATTATCCCGCATCATTAGCCCGAGGATAAAAACAAGATCGTAGCCGTTAATAGTTTCAATGTTATTTAAAATATCAACTTTAAGCTTACTCTTACGCTTAACATTGACCAGATTTAATAAATTTGAGATGCGCTTTTCTTTTACATCATCAAGGGCCATCAACCACCACTCACCCGTTACTCAATAAAGGCTTGAATCTCAAAGGCAAATCCTCAGGTTGAGCTTTTTTATGTTCTTCGCCACCAAGAACATGGACGTGGAGGGAGTTGGTTTTACCGCCATCCGCAATGGGCTGGCCGAGAGTTAAAATAATGCGGTCACCGGTTTTTGCGAGACCGTTCTCAATTAATAATTTTTCGACCTGCGAGAGAACATCTTTCAGGTTGCTGTAAGGATTCAGATGCAGCGACTGAAGCCCCCAGGTAATTTCAAGCCTGTTCAGAACTTCGGTGTCCGTGGTAATGGCAACAATCTGCGCCTTCGGCCGAAAACTGGAAATAATCTGCGCTGTCTTTCCGGATGTCGTTAAGCAAACGATAGCCGTCGCATTCAGTTTGAGAGCGCAAAGCGCTGAGCTGGCCGCGATAGCCGCAGGGGTGCTGAGAAGCTCATGATCCAGAGAAATTTTGTAATAAGATTCTTCTGTTCGTTCAACTTCAACAATAATCTCATGCATGGTGCGAATGGCTTTAAACGGATATTTTCCGCTTGCAGATTCTGCTGAAAGCATCAAGGCATCAGTACCGTCAAGAACGGCATTGGCAACGTCGGTGATTTCGGCTCTTGTCGGACGCGGGTTTTCAACCATGGAGTCCAGCATTTGAGTTGCGGTAATGACGGGTTTACCCAGTTGATTGCAAAGTTCGATAATTCTTTTTTGCGCCCGTGGCAGACGGCTTTGCCCGACCTCAACAGCCAGATCACCGCGCGCGACCATAACAACATCGCTTAAGCGTACGATTTCTTCTAAATTATCAAGCGCTTCGAGCATTTCGATTTTTGCTACGATTTTGGATTCAGAACCGCTTTTTTCAATTAACTCACGAAGCATACGGATATCACGTCCATGTCTTACAAAGCTAAGCGCAACATAATCAACACCATTAGCCAATCCGAACTGCAAATCTTCTCTGTCTTTCGGGGTCATGGCATCAACAGGCAGGTTTACGCCCGGAAGATTCATGCCTTTTCGGTTTTTCAAAATGCCGCCGTAAATAACTTCAGCGTGCAATTTGGTATCAAGAACCTCATGAACTTTTAATTCAATCAATCCGTCATCTAAAAGTATTTGCGTACCTGGTTTGCAAGCTTTGCAAAGCTCTTTAAAGTCACTTGGAATCAATCCATCGCGTCCTAAAACATCTTCAATGGTTACCGTTACGATATCTTTTGGCTTAAGTTCAATCGAGCCTTTTTCGAATAATCCTACGCGTACTTTTGGCCCCTGAAGATCCTGAAGTATGGTAACCGGAGCGCGCAGTTCTTTTGAAATTTCGCGGATATATTTAATAACAGACAAGTGTTCTTCGTGAGTTCCATGGCTGAAATTCAAACGGGCGACGTTCATTCCTGCTTCGATGGCTTTTTTCAAATTTCTCGGATCACGCGTGGCCGGTCCGATGGTGGCCACAATTTTGGCTCGTCTTGCTGCTAACATGTAAACAAGGATAGCTCTTTAACGATTGAATGTCCTGAAAAAAAATTCGTCTTTGACCTTTTTTATCTGGCGCTCACGCTCTTGCTCCTGACGTACCCTGTCTTCAGCGGCTTTCTCTTCAGAAGCGACAGATCTCATCAGCGCTTTGGTCTGGCTTTCGTTTTGTGACTTAAATTCCGCAATCCACTGCGGCTGAATTTCCGTTAAAAAATTTTTAAACGACTTCGTTTCAGCAAAATAGTGACGTGTAAAGTCAACGAACTCGCTTTTGCTGAGAAAGTAACTTCTTACTCTGACAGGAACATTATTATTCTGAATATTGATGGAATAACGCACTTTTGTAAACTTACTTAAATTCAGGATATCAAGCTCATCCTGATCTCTTTTAACCATAGCATAGGGCACTTCCAGCATAACTGAGTTCACAGAGATCGCCCATTTCGGAGTTTCAACTTCCTTCACCGACATACGTCCAGTCAGCAATTCGAAATTCAGCTGAGAGTCACTGTTTTCTTTTGTGATTTTAATGATTGATTTTGGCGTTAATGTTACGCGCAAGTGGGCCTGTTGAAATTCAAGCATTTGATCGGCACGCACCAGGCACGGATAGGTTTTGTTAATACAGTCTTCAGGCACCTGAATTTCGGCCTTTAAAGCCACAGTGATAAATAATAAAATTACAGAAAGTAAAGTCTTCATAGCAATTGCTTTTCGAGGTAATCCACTTTGAGCTGTACAGATTTATATTGTTTGAATTCCGTTTTAAGAATTTTAATCACATCTTGAATTTGTGAATTGCGGTTATTGCGGTAATAAAGTTCGGTTAACAAAAGAAGAGACTCCCCGGCCCAAACACTTTCCGGAAACTGGCTGACAAGGGTGTCTATACTGGACATGCACTCAGCTTCTTTTTTCGGTTGATAGCAGCTCTCTTTTGCTTTTGCGTAGTACTTACGGGCCAGGTCATTCACATCGCTGCTGGCATGACTGATAGATTGTACAACTTCAGCCTCGACCGGACGGATGCTGGCCATTGATCTTTCGATCTGCTTATTTTTTTTATTTAGCTCTGCAATTTCATCGTTCAAAAGCTTCAGCTCTTTTTGCCGTTCGAACCGGGCCTTCAATTTTGGATTTGTTTCGAAGTAATCAAGCGATTTTGAAGCAAAAAAATAGGTGTAGCTCAGCACCCCTACCAAAAAGATGTTAAGTAAGAAAAAAGAATCAATCCGCTTCATACTTGGCTCTTCGGCTAGCCAATGAGTAAAGTTTAATCGTCTCATTTTAAGACGATGCATTAAGACCTGTGCTTTGATGGGTTTTGGCTGGTTTGAAGATGACAAGGAATCGGATTTTCAATAAATTATTTTCTTCTTGAGGGGTCAAATGAATAAAGCTGAGCTAGTCACTGCTATTGCCGATAAAACGAAAACCAGCAAAATGCAGGCAGAAAACTATCTCGATACTATGTTATCGATTATTCAAAAAACCGTATCAAAAGGCGAAGAGGTTAAAATTGTCGGCTTCGGCTCTTTTACCCGCGCCGTACGCAAGGCAAAGACCGGCCGCAATCCAAAGACCGGTCAAACAGTTAAAGTGCCGAATACGAATGTTCCGCGCTTTAAACCCGGCAAAGAATTCAAAGACATCGTTAAGTAATTAACATGCGTAGTAACTAAGTAATTAACAAGCGTTATAGATTAGTAATTAAAGCTTATCGTACTTGCTTTTAAAAGAAATCGGCCATGACTCGACCAGTTCTAGCGATTCAAAATACACTCTGTGAAAAGTGGCAGAATTTAAATCTTTAAAGATGAGTTTTCGGTTTTGCGGAAATTTAATTATTTTCTTAGTAAAAGCGTAAAATATTTTTTCGCCGATCATGCCGCCAAGAATTTGCGCCGAAATAGTAAAGCTTTTCTTGCCGTATTTAAGAATGCTTTCATCAAGGCCGGCTTTAAACTTGCCCTGACTTAAGAACTGCATCTCCGTCAGCTTTTGAGTCAGCGAGAGCATTAAAGCTTCTTTACCGCGGTCATCGAATTGCTCTTTTTGAAGAGCGTTGCGGATATCCTGAAGAGTGTCGGTTTTACGTTTCGGATTTTTTACTTTTGCAAAAAAATAAGTAACCGCTTCAAGCCAGATCGCCTTGTAAAAATCTTTTTTTGGATCAAGTACGGTTTTAGCAAAGCAGCCTTCTTTGTAATATGCAAACTGCGCTGCGACCCGTGTAATATGATTAACTGAATAGCGTGCCAGGTAACCGCACTCCAGTTCAGGAATGTAAAACGAAATCCCCTCCTGAACATTCTCAATAATCTTTTTTCGCAAGGCCGGAGAACAGGATTCAATCTTATTAAAAAAACTGTCGTCATCGGCAGAGTAAACCGATAGCGAATCTGTATTGATTTCAAGCCCGAATAGCTTTGATAGAAACTGAACCGTGCTGGCGACAGTATCGGTGGGGTCGACATCCAGAATTTTAACGCGTTTGTCGTAACCGCTTTCTAAATGAAGCAAATAATCCTGCCACTTGATCCAAGGCGGAAGCCCGTTCAAAGCCCATGTGTCCTGATTCAGCTTTACCACATCAGTGGAAAGCTCTTTTTGCTTTTCCATGATTTTGAAATACAAGACTTCCGGGCTTTGATAAATGACACAGGTATTGGCCTTCGGAAGATTTCTTTTAAGCGCTTTCGGAAGATGCGAGCTGGCCAAATGAAGATCGCCGTACTGAATGAAAATTTTCAGGCCCTTGTTGGCGGCTGCAATATCTTTTACGGCTTTGGCTGAAAACAAATCACGTTCGTGAAGTGAGCGCATTTGTGTGCTGGAATTAATTCCGTAAATCCTGATTTTGTTTTGCTGAGCCCATTTAAAAAGCGATTTGTAGTTCTCCCAAGGAAAACCCCAGTGCTTCTTCCAGGCTACTTTTGCCAGAAAATCTTTTTCAGACAGCTCCCCTGCCAGATATCCGTCAATTGCAGCCTGATCCTGCACGCGCAGGCATTCAACGGCAATGACCAAAGGGCCTTTCATCTTTCGAAGAATTCTTAGAAATCCTCTGCTGGATTGCTTTTGCGCATGAAAGTCGCCGAACAGGACAATGTCAGCCTGCTTTAAACGTGAAAATAAATGCCGCTTATCAAGAGACTGCCAGTTTGATTTATTAATTTCGCGCTCGTAAGTTTCGCGGTAGGTTTTCAGCGCTTTTGATTCCTGACCCAAAATGGCTTCCACTTTTTTCCTGATGTTCAGGTAAAAATCTTTTCTAATTTGAACCAGTTGCGTCGAATCCATACCGGATATTATGAATTAATGATTTTATAAAAACAATTGTTGCTTTCACAGTTGTTTAAGAAAATCATTAGACCTATGACAAAAAAAGCAAAGCTCTTACTCGTTACCCTCTTTATTGACGTTTGTGTTTTTATCTATCTGACCATGCATCACTATGCAGTTAAGACCGGAATCGGCGGGTCAAGCATCTGCTCGATCAGCAGCAAGCTTAACTGTGATGCCGCGGCCCTCAGTTCATATTCTGAAGTCTTAAATATTCCGGTTGCTGTTTTAGGAGCCGCTTTTCACCTGGTCCTGTTTTTCTTTGTACTGTTTGCGAGTCTCGGCTGGGCAGAAAACTCAAGATACCTGAAAAACACAATCCGTTTTCAGCTGGTGGTTTCAGCCGTTGTTTCCGTTATTATGGCTGCCATCTCTTTGATTTTTGTAAAAGTAGCTTGCCCGTTTTGCGTAGTGACTTACGTACTTTCTTTAGTCAATCTGGCGCTCGGATGGAATCTGCTGGTGACTTCACCGAAAGATCCTTTTGATGTTTCAGGCTACTTCGGAGAATACAAGTCACACCTGTATGCGCTTATTGCAGTACCGGCTATTGCGTGGCTGGTTTCAGGAATGGTTTCAAGCCACTACAGACTTGATGAAATGAGAAAGTACGTACCTGAGAAGTTAGCGATCTGGAAGGGCTCTGCCGAGCAAAACTTTGATTTGAATCTGGGTATTTCGAATAAAGTCATGAACCCGCGCCATACCTTAGTTGAATATGCGGACTTTAAATGCCCGCACTGCCGTGACGCCAGCAAATCAATTGGATTATTCTTAGGCTCTAATACTGACATTCTTTTTATTTTCAAGCCGTTTCCGTTGGATGGAACGTGCAACCCGGCTATTAATCAAAAAGGCGATGGGTCCCGCTGCGGATTAGCCGCAATCGCGCTTTGTGCTGAAAAGCTCGCAACAAAAGGGCAAGAGGTTACCCATTGGTTATTTGAAAATCAGGAAAAATTTTATCCTGTGACGGATGCTAAAACACTGTACCCGGAAGTTCAGGAAAAATTCGGAATTGACCCCAAAGCTCTTGGCGAATGCGCCGACTCTGCAGAGATTTACGATGCTCTTAAAAAGAGTGGCGAAGAAGGTGACCGCGCCGGCGTTGAAGGCACCCCGACTGTTTATCTTAACGGCAAAAAACTTCCGTGGGGCCATGTTCCCGAAGTTCTTAAGCAGGCAGTTCAATAGCTTAGTTATTTAAGCAAGTTAGAATATTTTGTTAAACAGGAAGTTAATCGCTGTTTCGACGTAATCGTTCAGAACGATTTCGAAGGAATGGCCCATGCCGTTTACAACTTCAAAACTGATACCGGCAACAAAGACAACCACAACCGAAAGCCAAAATGCTTTGATCACGATGTGAGTAGACCGTACGTCGTTTAAACGCAGCTCTTCCATGCAGTCTTCGATTTTTTTCATCATGAAGCGAAGCTCTTTAAAGTGTTCTTTGAACTTGTCTTTAAGCTCTTGCTGCTTGGTACGGGTCAAACTTGAAATGCCCGGAAAGTTTCTTTTTGTGCGGATCGCATAAATCAAGTCAATCGAATGCAATAGGTAGCGTTCAACTTTTAATTTAAAATTCGGGTATTCAGAATCAGACTCTAAAAACTCTTTCAATGTTTTGATGGCACGGTCGTATTCTTCATTGATAACAAGAGTTAAAATATTATAGCGGAGAGTATCCGGACGGCCGAGGTCACTGGCATCAATATCATTAACTTTACTCTGCTGTTTTAGTGCTGGATCTGCCATGTAGAACTTATCGGCTTACGCTCTAAAAAATAAACCTGGCTTATGGTCCAGTTTTGTCTCAAGGTGATTCAACCTCGACCAATTTATGGCAAACTAGACTAAGCACCGCAGTGCATTTCGTCAGTTGACCCATTAACCGACGTTACGAACTTCAGGAGGAAGTTATGGAATTTGAAATCAAGGATCTGGAAATTATTGATTCCAACCGCGAAACCCCGTCCACTATCTCGCAAGCCTCAGGCAACTCAAATTCCATTATCCTGAACGAACTCCACAAGGAGACTGAAGAACTTCAGAATAAGTTAAAACTCAACTACCGCCGCTTATTGCTGTTTGAAACTGAAAATCACAAGCTGATGGAAGAAAAGAACAAGCTTTTTTTCGAAGCTCAGGATTACATGCAAAAGAACCAGCTTTTGACAGAGAAAAATGTAGAGCTTGAGCGCCAGAACATCATGGCTGAAAACTCTCAGAAGCTGATGATTGAAAAGGTCGAGTCTTTAGAAACGATTAACCGCACACAGCTCAATGAGATTCGCCGTTTTTCTAAATTTCACACTAAAATCCAGGAAGTGGTGAAACCTCTGGTTCAGAAAATGAAGACTCAGATTGCAGACCTGAAAAAGGAACTTTTACAGGCGCAAAAAGTAAATTCAAACCTGAATCTCGCCTACAATGAATTGAGACAACGCTCTGAAATCGAAATTAAAAAGCGCGCCCTTGAGATCGAAACTCTCAAGCAGGAAAAAGGCGGCATTATACAAACGTACGAAGAGCAGATTCATTCTTTCTCTAAAGAAATTCTTTCTTTACAGGCGCAAACTCAGGATCAGGAAAAAGAAATTGCCCGCCTTAGAAAAGCTGTCGAATTTAAAAATTATTTCGAAAATGAAGTGATTCGATTTAAACGCATTCACGAAGAAGACCAGAAGCAAATCGCAGAGCTTGGTCAGCGCAAGGCAGCGGCAGACGCTAAGAACTTGTCAGCTGAACAGCAGCTGTTAGAAGTTAATTCAGAGCTTGCCGGTCTAAGAACAAAAACGGCTGACTTAGAAATGAATCTTGAAGTCACCCGTTCACAGTTATCTAAAAAAATTGATGAGCTTGGCGGCGCCAACGAAAGATTGGCGCGTCTTGAGAAGCTGAACAATCAGCTCAGCCTCGAGATGAGTCTTAAATCTTAAGACTTATACAAAGTTAATAGCGTCAGACAGACTGTTGAACGTTTTGATTCCCGTCATGCCACGCAATTCGAGCAATTTATAGAAGTCCGTTTTTAATCCAACTAAACGGACATCTTCAATCATCGTAATCGATTCAAAAAAAGTAAGAATATTCGCAGATGCTGTAAAATTCAGCTTATCGAGGCAAAAAACAACTTTTCTGTTCTTCAATTTTTTCTCGCAAATGTCGCGAAAAGGTTTATTTTGGTCAGGCTCGATTCTTCCGGTTACTTCGATCACCATTAAATCTCCGACCTCATAGTAATTTGCAAGCATGATTCACCTCACAGAACTCTTCGGAAACTTTCAAAAAAGATAAATACACGAAGGTCTAGTTGATGACTTTTACAGACTAAATGCTAAACTTTTTGAAGTTCATGAAGATAGTTCTGTTTCTCTTTTTATTTTCGCATTTGTTTCTTCTGCCCCTAAGTCGCGCCGAAGAAGCTGCGCCGCCTGCCGAGGTGCCATCAACCAGCGCTAAAATTAAAGGTTTTGTTATTACTTCTGACGAGCTCGAGCGCGATAATGAAAACGAAATCATCTATCTTAAGGGCAACGTAAAAGTTGTCTACAAAACCCAGTATTTTGAAGCCGACACCATCACGTTGGATTTACGTAAAAAACAGGCCCACCTGGTAGGTGATGTAAAAGTGCAAAGCCTCACGCACCAGCTTGGCGGCCATGAGCTGATTTTAGATTATGAGGCGAATCAAGCCATCATCTATTACGGTTATGTGCAATCGAACAATATCCGGTTTCAGGGAAACATCATTGAGCAGCAGAACACGAACGAGTTTTATGTTGATGATGCTGACTACACAACTTGCTCGAACTGCCCGGCGACGTGGAGCTTTCAGGGAACAAAAATTAAAGCAGAACTTGGCGGGTATGCTTACATCAAAAACAGCTTCTTAAAAGTTTTCGGGTTACCGGTCTTCTGGCTGCCGTATCTGGTTGTGCCGCTGAAATCAGACCGTCAAACAGGTCTGTTAACTCCTGAAATCGGCTACATTCAGAAGCGCCGCCTGGTTGTAACCCAAAGTGTTTTCTGGGCGATCTCGCGCTCACAGGATGCAACCTTCACATTCAAAAATTATGAATTGGGCGGGTTAAAACCATTGATTGAACACCGCTACTCAGCCAGCCCGACTTCCAGCGGGATTACCAGAGCCGCAGTTTTGAATGACAAAGTTTTTATTTCAGAAGCACGCTACAACAATTACCGGCCGGCTGACGAAAAAGAATCGCAGTTTACCCGTTGGGCCTTAAACTCTAACCACGTTTACAGCCCTAACCGTCATGAGAAGCTTCGCGCGCAGATTCAGATGATCAGCGATCTTCAGTATCCACGGGACTTTTCTGATGAGTTTACAAATTACTCTGATCCGGCACTTGAAAGCAAACTCAGCTACACCAGAAGCTTCGAGCACTCGGTCGTTTCAGCAGAAGGCGCTTATTATAAAAATCTTTTACAGGCTGATCCTTTATCTGAAAATAAATATTCCGTTCACCGCTTGCCGGAGATCCGGTTGGACAGCACGATGACAAAAATCGGAGAGCTTCCGTTGTACTTAACATTAAGCGGAAACTTTACTAAATTTTACCGGCAAAAAGATTATGACGATATGAGCACCGCCGGCGGCCAGAAGTATGTTTCTAATAATCAGAATAACCCGGCATGTGAAAATGTGGCAGATCCCGCGTGCGTCACCATCGATGACGGAAATTTTGATCCTACGAGTGATATTATCAGAACAGGCAACCGCGCCTCATTTCGCGCGACTGTTAACAGCGAGTCCTATTATTTAGGTGATTACCTTAATCTTTCGCCGCAGCTTTCTTATAACGAAACTGATTACTTCTTTCCGGTAGGAGAGAAATCAAGCGCATCACGCAGAAGTTTACAGTTTGAGCTGAACTCAAGAACGAAGTTCAACCGTATCTATGATGAAGACTATGAAGAAACCGGCGAGAAATATAAAAATGAAATTATTCCTGAAATAAAATACTCGTGGATTCCGTGGAATCAGCAGGATGAACATCCTTTCTTTGGCCCAACAAGTTTGGCTGAGGCACCCTATTCGTCCCGCAGTATTATTTCGGACGGCAATGTAAATACAGCCGGCGGAATTCTTTACGATTACAATGACCGCGTATATGACCGGCACATCATTTCATTTTCATTGTTAGACCGCCTGGTGCGCAAGCGTGCGAAAGACGGAAGCTATAAAACTATCGTCAATTTTAATCTGACACAGTCTTATGATCTTTATCAGGATAAAAGCGGTACAGGGGCCAATCAGCCGCTGTCTGACCTGGAAGGCACGCTGTTAGTTGATCTGGATCAGGTGCAAAGTTACACGAAGTTTAATTACTATCCGTATCAGTCAGCCACCAATACGCTGACAACTTTAAGTTATCTGAATGCGAATCAGCAATACTTCAAAGTGGGCCTTAACAGTACCCGCACAACAACCCCTATTCAGGATGACGTTTCTTTCGCAATCGGGTTTGTTTCTTATTATGTAAACGTACTAACGGGGGTGATCTTCGATGCCAGCCCCGACCGCGACAGCTCTTCCCGTTTAAAAAAATACTCTTTGATCATGCAGCTTAAACCGCCGGGTGAATGCTGGGCCGTTAATTTTTACCGCGATCAAAAAGTCGGCCTTGAAGCTGAATGGAAAGTAAAATTTGATTTCTCGTTTGATGGCAAGCCGACGAAAGTTATTCCGCCCGCAGAACTTAATATTAACTGAGGTGTAAAGCTTGATGAAAAATTTAAGCCTTTTGGTCATTTTGCTTCTGCCCTTATTGTCTGAAGCTCAGCAAAAAAAAGCGGTCACTTTCCAGCAGCAAGTGCAGTCGCAAAGAGCCGTACGCGACGCTCCCCGCGCTATACCTGAAACTCACTTTCGCATTCTCGCCGGCTTCGATCAGCTCTTCACGAGCCCGAAAGAATTAAATGACTTCCGTAACGATCAACTCTGGGTCGGAACTCCCGCAGCCGGAGAAACGTTTTCGTCTCTGCCGGGTTTTAATTTCGGTATCGGGTATAAGAATGAAAGTTCCGTTTATTCATTAGAGCTTGAACAGCACGGCAAAAAACTTTCCGGAGCGGCTGTCAGCACAACAACAACGGTCCGGGATTCTATAGATGTTCAGACTTTGCAATTAGTGTATGACCATGTTTTTCAGGACTCGCCCGAAGATTCAATCGAACTGGGAATAGGCGCAGGCATGGCGCTTAAGTTTCATTACATTAATCACATCACGAATTCCTCAATCGGGCTTCCCGATCAGGAAACAGGTGTCACCTGGAAGTCTACACCCTTTGTATTAAAGGTGCGTACAGCTTATAATTATTACTTCTCTGAAAACGTTGGCGTTCGTGTGGCTGTCGGTTACCAGTACCTCGTTTCAGACAATCTTGAAGCGGCTGAAAACTACAATGTGACGTACTTTGGAATTCCGGTAACGTCGGGAAAGACTTTAACCGATGCAAATAATCAGAATGTAAAAATTGATCTTTCCGGCGTGCAACTCAGCGCAGGGCTTTCAGTTAACTTTTAGTTAGTCTACCTCGCAGAACGTCACCACATTATCTTTTTCGACCCAGGCAATGTAGGCCTCCAGATTTTTCTTTCTGGCGAAGCAGGAAAGCATCGTGCGATTCATTTTAAGTTTTTCAAGCTGCTGCCGCCCCAAGCGTTGATCGGCTCTCCAGCGGCTGTTGAGTGTTTTGACTTCCACTAAAATGATTTGCGGGCCACGTTCAAAAATCAGATCCACTTCGGCAACGCGGGTCTTAAGCCGGTGAAAAATCAGATTCCAATTTTTACTTTGAAGCAGACGCACGACTTGCAATTCAGCAGCGAGGCCTGAATTAATTTTAAGTGGAACTTCGGATGTACTCTTTAACGCCGGCAAACGTTTGACGATGCCACTTGCAAGGACCGACTTGCTGAATTCGCTTTCGGTGCAGGGGTGTAGCATAGCCTTTATGACTTTCAAATCCATAGTGGCTCACTTCAAGCGCCAGGTCTTTCATAAAACGGTCTCTGGCAACTTTCGCAACGATAGACGCTGCAGAAATCAGTCTCACCTTTTCGTCGCCCCCAATGATAGCCCGCTGTTCAAACTGGCCGAGGTTCGGAATCTTATGGTTTCCATCTACCAAAACACTGCCCACTTGGACTTTAAGGCCTTCAACAGCCCTTCTCATCGCAATGAAAGTGGCTTGAAGAATATTGAATTGATCAATCTCTTCAACTGTTGCCCAGCCAAGCGAAACGAAGTGATGTGAATGAATGCTTTGTGATAATTCGTCGCGGTCTTCTTCGGTCAGATCTTTTGAGTCGCGGTATTTACGGATGTCTTTGGTCGATTTAAAAATGACAGCGCCAGCAACAACAGGCCCGGCTAAACAACCGCGCCCGACTTCATCGACTCCCATTAAGGGAGCCGGCAAATCATCAAAGCTGAGCTTGCGACTCATTTATTAAATTATTCAGCAGCAGATGAAGAAGTAGCAGCTAATTCCGACTCGATACGTGCGGCTTTACCGTCTAATCCACGTAAGTAGTAAAGTTTTGCGCGGCGTACTTTACCGTGAGCAACAACTTCTACTGAATCGATTGCAGGAGAATTGAATGGGAAAGTTCTTTCAACGCCTACACCTGCAGAAATTTTACGAACAGTAAAAGTTCTGTGAGCATGACCTTGAATTTTAGTTACAACGCCTTTGTAAAGCTGAACGCGTTCTTTTTCGCCTTCGATTACTTTAACGTAAACGTTAACAGTATCGCCTGGGCCGAAACCTGCGATTTTAGTATTGGCTGATTTAGATGTAACACGTTTAACTAGGTTTGTTTCTTTACCCGTAGTTGTACGTTGAGACGTTTTTGCTTTAGTAGCTTTTGATTTTGTCGCTTTCGCAGTTGTTTTTGCCATCTTAATCACCTTTATCTGTTTTAAAGAGAATATGAATTATCATGACCCTAGTAGTCGGTCAAGACAGATACTCACGGCCGATCTAACACTTAAATGGCGATAGTCATCCGGAGAGTCCCCTCTGATGGGCTCTAAAACGCCGTAACAGCTGTGCATGAAGTCCTGCGTCAACCCGAACCCAGTGCCGAAAAGTAAGATGTGAGGGTCTTCTGAGGTCTCTAAAACGTTTCTGAAGCTTTTAAAGGTGAAATGTTCCATACCTTCTGGTTTACGGGCACTAGTGACGATGGTTTTAGCCTTCTCATGACCCCAGTCTTTAAGGGCTGCCTGTAAATTTTCCGCAGTTCTGACATCTCTAAGAGCCGTTTTTCTCATCGGATTAAATCTGGACCCCTCGCCCACATTCCAGTGATCCAGCACTCTCTCAACAAACATCAGTTGTTCTTTTACGGGGTGAATAATGTAATAGCGTTCGATTCCGTAAACGCGGCAGGCGCGAGCGATGTCATGAATATCAAAATTAGTAACATTGGTGGCCACCAGATCACCCACTCCACTCGGTCTTTTGTGGGGTAATGCATGAGAGCCAGCGCGAGCGGAGCCTTACGTTTCATCTTGAACCTTTTTTATCGGCCAAATTCGGTCTTTTTTTTAAAACAAGCAAATCAGGCCTTTTCTCTTCAGTCATTTTTAAAGACATTTCGTCTTTCCATTCTTTGATCTTTGCATGGTTTCCTGATGTCAGAACCTCAGGAACCTTTAGCTCGTTCCAGACTTGCGGCCTTGTATACTGAGGTGCCTCCAGCAGCCCGTTTTTAAAAGTGTCATCATCAGCCGATTTGGAATTACCCAGCACGCCCGGAATAAAACGCGACACCGCTTCTGTAAAAACCATAGAGGCCAGCTCTCCGCCTGAAAGAATGTAATCGCCGATAGAAATTTCATGATCGACATAATGGTCAATGAACCGCTGATCGACACCGGCGTAGCGGCCG
>JAJFMT010000124.1 GCA_020696855.1 Pseudobdellovibrio sp. | reverse complement strand
CGGAATTAACAGGGTTGTTTACGACGTAACAAGTAAACCGCCTGCCACAATCGAGTGGGAGTAGTTTTTGAGTTTTGTTCATTTACACACGCATTCTGAGTATTCACTTCTTGAAGCTGCTTGCCGGGTTAAGGGGATTGCAAAAAAGGCGGCCGAATACAACATGCCGGCGGCCGCTTTAACTGATAATGGAAACATGTTCGGCGCGATCGAATTCTATTTTGCCTGTAAAGATAAAAACGTTAAACCAATCATAGGCTTTGATGCTTATATTGCGCCGGGTTCGCGGCATGAGAAAAAGCAGGACCCTAACACTAAATATTCTGAGCTGGCGCTGGGCCCGAGAAGACTGGTTTTATTGGCGCAGTCTTTTAAAGGTTACCAGAATCTTTGCCGCTTAAGTTCCATCGGTTATCAGCAGGGTTTTTATTACAAGCCCCGTATCGATAACGAGAGTTTAAAAGAATACAATTCTGATTTAATTTGCCTAACCGGCGGATTTCGCGGCGAGCTTGCGGATATCTTCATGAAAGAAGGCGGCGATGCTGCTTTAAAAAGACTGCGCGAGCTGAAAGAAGTTTTCGGTGACCGTCTTTATCTTGAAATGTGCCGCACGCGTCCTGAATGGGAATCAATTAATAAATTTATTCTTGAAGCTTCAAAAATTATTCATGCGCCCGTTGTTGCAACAAACGATGTTCATTACCTGACAGCTGATGATCAGATTGCCCAGGAAGTATTAGTCTGCATCGGTTCAAATAAAACACTTTCAGATGAAACACGTTTCAAGCTTGGAAGCTCTGAATTTTATTTTAAATCAGCTGAAAAGATGCACGCGTTGTTTAAGGATGTGCCTGAAGCGATTACTAATACGTTAGAAGTGGCTGAGCGCTGTGACGTCAAATTCAAATTAAAAGATGATAAAGGTAAAGCCATTTACCATCTTCCGAGCTTTCCGACTTCTGAAGGGCGTACGGTTGCAGAAGAGATCGCTTACGTTTCTAAAATCGGCTTAGAGCAGCGCTTTGAAGAAATGAAAGCGCACGGAATAGAAATCACTCCTGAGAAACGCGCTGAATACGAAAAACGTTTAACCTATGAGCTTGGCATTATCGACCGCATGGGGTTCAACGGTTACTTTCTGATCGTTCAGGACTTCATTAACTGGGCGAAAAAAAATGACATCCCTGTGGGCCCGGGCCGTGGTTCCGGTGCGGGATCTCTTGTGGCTTTCAGTTTAAGAATTACAGATTTGGACCCGCTTCCGAACTCGCTTCTGTTTGAGCGTTTCTTGAATCCTGAGCGTATCTCCATGCCGGACTTTGATATCGACTTCTGTCAGGACAGACGCCAGGAAGTAATTCAGTACGTAACCAATAAGTACGGGGCAGAATCGGTTTCACAGATTATCACGTACGGAAAATTACAGACGCGCGCCGCTTTAAAAGACGTGGGCCGTGTTCTGGGATTAACTTTTGCCGAAACGGACGTCGTTTCAAAACTGATTCCCGACAAGCTGGGTATTACGTTAACTGAGTCACTTGAGACCGAGCCTAAAATCAAAGAAATGATGGAGCTGAACCCGACCATTGAAACCCTGGTGGGCTTAGCATTAAAAGTAGAAGGTATGGTTCGCCACGCAGGTATTCACGCCGCCGGTGTTATCATTGCTGATGGGCGCTTAACCGACCACGCACCGATGTATAAGAGCGTTGATGGCGAAGAGAACGTTGTTCAGTACGACATGAAGCACGCCGAAAAAATCGGTTTGATCAAGTTTGACTTCTTAGGGTTAAAAACGCTGACTCATATCAATCAGGCATTAAAGATCGTAGAAAAAAACCGCGGCATTCATATTCGCGAACCTGACATCAATATTAATGACTCTAAAATTTATGAGTTATTATCGCGCGGAGATACGGCCGGCGTGTTCCAGTTCGAGGGTGAAGGTATCACAGATGCCACCCGTAAAATTAAACCTTCAAGCTTCGCTGACATTACTGCGATTACTTCATTATACCGTCCGGGTCCAATGGCGAATATTCCTGACTTTACGAAACGTAAACACGGAGAAAGCCCTGTCGAATACTTGCTTCCTGATACGAAGCAAGTTCTCGAAGAAACCTACGGAATCATGGTTTATCAAGAGCAGGTTATGGGTATCGCTTCTCTTATTTCAGGTTACAGCCTGGGTGAAGCCGACATGCTCCGCCGTGCGATGGGTAAAAAGATCAAAGAAGAAATGGATCAGCACCGTGTGCGCTTTATCAAGGGTGCATTAGAGCGCGGTCATGATCAAAAGCGTTCCGAAGAGCTTTTCGAGCTCATGTACAAGTTTGCGGACTACGGTTTCAATAAATCCCATGCGGCCGCTTATTCTGTTATTACGGCACAAACAGCCTGGGTTAAACATTACTATCCTGCGGAATTTTTTGCGGCTTTACTTTCAACTGAGGTTGGCGACACTGATAAAGTCGTTAAGTACGTTAAAGATGCACAAAAGCGCGGTTTGAATGTGCGGCCTCCGCATATCAACTTTTCTGATTATCTTTTCACGGTAAAGGGCGACGAAATTTACTTCGGTCTTGGCGGTATTAAAGGTGTCGGTCAGGCTGCTGTTGATGCCATATTAGAAGCGCGCGAAAAACTTCCTGAAAAGAAATTTGGCTCTATTGAAGAATTCTTTAACAGCGTTGATTTGCGAAGGGTTAATAAAAAAGTTATCGAGAGCATGATTAAAGCCGGAGCGTTTGATAATTTCGGTTATCACCGTGCTCAGTTGATGACAGGTTACCCGCAGTTTTTAGACCGCGCCGTAGAGTCACAAAAAGACAAAGAGGTCGGCCAAGTTTCACTTTTTGAAATGAGTGCGCCTGAAGAAACAAAGGTGACTCTGCCGGATGTCAGTGTTTGGACACGCATGCAGTCGCTTTCAAACGAAAAAGAAGTTTTAGGATTTTACCTGAGTGATCACCCGTTAAAAGGCTTTGAGAACTTCTCAAAAGTCTGGTCAACAGCCACGGTCGCCGATTTGCCTGCGTACTTTACAAAAGTGGCGGGCGATAAGCCAATTGAAAAACCTAAATGGGGCGAACCAAAGAATAAAATCAGAGTCGTTATCGCAGGCCTTATTTCTGAATACCGCGAGCTTATTACTAAAAAAGGCACGCGGATGGCGTTCGGCCGCATCGAAGATTTATCCGGCTCGGTAGAGCTGGTGATATTTCCGGACACATACGCCAAATTTTCTAATTTGCTGAAAGAAGAAAAGCCGCTGTTAGTCGGTGGCGGGCTTGAAGTGGAAGAGGGTAATCCTAAAATTATTGTCGATACTTTTGCTCCGTTTGACGAAGTGTTGAGAAAAACTAAAAAAATCTCAATGCGTTTAGATAAATTAGAAGCGGGTGATTTTGAAAGACTCAGCTCTCTGTTAGACAGCAATAAAGGCAGCACCGACGTACGTCTAGTGATGACAATTGACGGTAACAGTATTGAGGTTTTACCAGAGTCTCCTAAGCAAATTCAGATATCTGACCAGTTTTTTGAAGAAATTCACCAGCTGTTTGGCCGAACAGACTTTATTGAAGTGAATAGTTAAGGTACAATTTAGCTGGAGATTTATTCTCCGGTGACGGACCACTTAACCCGCTGAAACTAAGGGGGATTATGAAAAAGGTTTTAATTGTACTACTAGCTCTGAGTTTCTCGTCCTGCGCCATTGTCACAAACCGAAGTGGCGAAACTGATCATAAAAATTTACCGCCTCCTGAAGAGCCGATGCGTGTTGCTGAAACGACTCCGCAAAAAGCGTTGTCACGCACGATAGTCGATCAGGATTTTAAGAGGCGTAACGAAGATCAGGAATTAAAAAAACGCGTCGTCGTATTACCGATTCTCGACAAGAAAGGCATTCGTTCTCCTGAGGTTCTGAAAGGAGCCCAGGAGGCTTTTATGGATGCGCTGAATGAAAGCGGCGAGCTGATCGCCGTTGATTCTTCTGTATTGAAGCTGGATCTGTCGAAGTACATTAAAAACAATGTCTACGATTTACGTGCTATTGGAATTGCATCTAATAAAGTCGGAATCAGCTCTTTGCTTGAGCCGCGCATTATCGATATGAGGTTTCAGAATGAAGACCCAGCAAAAGTCGACAATTCAAGCTCTCTAAAAACCCGTCAGGTGGTTTTTGAAATCGTTGTGCAGGCGCGATTATTTAATATTCATTCTGAGCAGGAGTTATTCAATACGGTTAAAACCGTAACAATAAGCGACCCCAACTCCGTGGTTCCTGAAAATATAACGTCAGATAACTTCTTTGCGAAAAACGGTGAGCTGACAGAAATTCTTATTAAAGATGCGCTCCTTGATTTTAACGGCAAATTGCTTGAATCAATGAAGCTTGTCACGTGGGAGGGCCGGATTGCGGCACTTCAGGGCGAAAAGGTGTATTTAAACGTAGGAAAAATTTCGGGAGTTCGCATCGGTGATATTTTAAAAGTCGTCGAAGACAGCTCGGAAATTTATGACCCGGAATTGGGTTATCACGTCGGCAAAGTGCAAGGGCGCGTAAAAGGCACACTCGAGATCGTCGGATTCTTTGGACAAGACGGAGCGATTAGTGTACTTCATTCAGGTGCAGGATTTAAAGAAAACGACCGAGTCGAAATCTACCAATAATCTCATTAAATTTGATTCTCACTATCTGGGCCTTATGAATTATGAAGCGGCCCTTCAAAAGCAATATGACTTTCACCAATTGGCTGTCACAGAAAATAAAGCGACAGTTCTGGGGTTAGAGCATTCGGCGGTGCTAACGCTCGGCTACCGGGCAGACAGCGGCCATAATCTGGTGGCACATTCAATTCCTACAGTAAAAATCGAACGCGGGGGCCTTGCGACTATTCATTCTGAAGGCCAGCTTGTTATCTATCCTATTTTAAATTTGAAAAAGCAGGGAATTGGTGTGCGCGAGTACGTGACGGTTTTAATCAATACCACAAAGCAGTTACTTCAGGAAAACGGCATTGAAAGTTCATGTTCGACTGATTCGGTAGCAGGTCTTTTTACGAAAAACGGAAAAATTGCATTCTGCGGAATTCAGGTCAAGAACGGAGCCTCTTTGCACGGGCTCAGCTTAAACGTTCACAATGACTTGAAGTTATTTGACGGAATTATCTCTTGTGGAGTCAGCCGGCAAAAAATGGACAGCATGAAAAATCACGGAGTTAACCCGGGCCTGGAAGTGCTATTTAACAGGTGGATCGAGATTTTTAATTACAATATGCTAAACCGACAAGAACATTTACCGCGTTGCTAAAAATCGGTGTTCCTGTCGTACGGACTGAAACCTTATAAGAACCTGCCTGAGAAGTCTGAAGATTCGACAAAACTAAATCCTGAGAAGTGGCGCCGGCAACCGGAGTACCGTTCAGATACCACTGATAGGATACTCCTGCAGTCACGCTGGTGCGTACGCTGAGTGTGACGGATTCACCAAGCACGCCTTGCTTAGGAAGCGGCTGTTGAGTAATAGAAAGAGTTGCAGGTGTCGGGTTTGGCGTTGGAGTCGGCCCCGGTGTTGGGCCCGGAGTAAAACAGTTTCTCCAAATTCAAATAGTTACCGTTAACAGAATAATTTGTAAAAGCGGGTTCGCGTCCACTGCCGGCAACGTTTCGGACCCACGATTTTAATTGATTCGGAGTTAAAGTTTTGCCGCGGCTTTTTGCCATCGCGATAATATTAACAAGAGCGCCGGTTACAATTGGTGCCGCCATTGATGTGCCCTGAATTACGGAAGCCGTGCCGTTGCCTTTATCAATCAAAGACCCAATGCCGGGGCCGCTACCATTGTAGCCCGGGTAGTTTAAAACGCCAACGTTGTAGCTCATAGGAATTGTCGAAAGAATTCCCTGAAGAATGTTATTAGAGGAATTACTTCCCGGCGCCAGTAAGTCCACATAAATGTTAGAGCGGTTACTGAATGGGCTGATGTTTTTAGTCACGATATCTAAAGAACCCACCGCAAGTAGTCCGTTAGAATCACTGGAATACATAGCAGGATAAACCTGAAAATTAGAATTCAGCACTTGACCCGTGCCGCTGGCGTCACCGTTACCGGCAGCAACAACAAAGGTAATATTTTTTGCCATTGCTGCATTGATCGCATCGCGAAGAGCCGCACTGTTTGTCGAGGTGCCGACGCTCATATTGATAATATCAACGTTGTATTTAGAAGCGCTTTCAATCGCATTCGTTAAAGCCGCGATACTGAATGTTGAACCGTTTGAACTTCCTTTGAATGGATAAAGAGAAACGTTGCGCCCGGCAACACCTGAAATACCGAAACCGTTATCATACTTTGCCGCAATCAGGCCGGAGACGTGAGTCCCGTGCCATCCTGAATCCGTCAAGAATGCCGTAGCAGCACCTGAGCCAGACGTGTTTTCGCCGAGATAAGTGTTAGTCGTAGGATCTTTTGCTAAAATTGGTGCTAAGTCAGGATTGGTAGAATCAATCCCGGTATCGATGACAGCCACTTTTACGATGTGATTATTTGCTGTGTAAGAAGGATCGGTCACATAACTTTGAATCTGGCTAAAGAGAGAATCCGTTGCACCGATAGCAAACTTATTAACGGTAGGGGATTCCATGTATTTTTGATTCGCGTAATAAGGATCAACAGCAGCGATCTTTACTTCTTCATTAGGCTCAGCAGATTTAATACACTCACTATCAAGTGCGGCTCTCACAAAACCCTGAAGATTCGATACACTCTCTTTTTTAACTACGAACGCGGCGATTCGCTGATCAGGCCCGACGGCACTGGCATCTACATAACCAAGAATAGGATCGGAAAACCCGGTTTGAATCAGGCACTCAACGTCAAAGGTAACCAGCAGATCGACGCTTTGGTCCCAGTCAAAAGATGAAAGCTTGCCCGAAGCTGATCCACCTGCACCAGATCCGATTAATTTTCTTAAAGAAGCAGAGACGGCAGAGCCATCGGAAGAGCTTAAACACTGTAAAACGTAAGGGTTTGTATTGCCGCCGACAGCCGTACTTGAAAACGACATCGAAGGATCAACCATTTGGGAATTAATTCGTTCGCCGCAGTTATTGAAGAAAATTAAAAGCGGCAATGTGACAAGGGTAATGACAGCAGCTGATTTCAATTGTGAAAATTGTTTTTTTATCAAGATCAGCCCCCATATACCTATCGTAAAATCGCGGATTTTACTGAAGGTTTTTGAGGGTTAAAAAACTCTTTTCCCAATTTGATACAAAGAGCTGAAAAGAC
>JAJFMT010000035.1 GCA_020696855.1 Pseudobdellovibrio sp. | reverse complement strand
GTCGGAACTTACCCGACAAGGAATTTCGCTACCTTAGGACCGTTATAGTTACGGCCGCCGTTTACTGGGGCTTCGATTCTCTGCTTCGCTTGCGCTGACAAATCCTCTTAACCTTCCAGCACCGGGCAGGCGTCAGTATGTATACTTCGTCTTGTGACTTTGCACATACCTGTGTTTTTGATAAACAGTCGCTACTCCCAACTCTCTGCGACCCAAAATTGCTTCAGGAGTAAATCCCTACACATTCTTAGGCACACCTTTTCCCGAAGTTACGGTGTTAAGTTGCCGAGTTCCTTAACCAAGATTCACCTCATCGCCTTAGATTATTCATCCCACTCACCTGAGTCGGTTTACGGTACGAGTAATACCTTAAATTATCGCAACTTTTCTTGAAAGCATGGCTCCATACACTTCCGGGATAAATCCCTCGCATTCACGCCTCAGTGTTGCCAGACGTACTTAACTATCTGACCACCTACACGCTTACACCTCAATCCAATAAGAGGCTGTATCTACCTACTCTGTCATTGCTATAACAATCATGTATCAGTTCCGGAATATTAACCGGATGTCCATCGACTACGCCAATTGGCCTCGTCTTAGGTCTCGACTAACCCTGGGAGGATTATCCTTGCCCAGGAACCCTTGAGTTTACGGCGCCCAGGTTTTTCACCTGAGTTCAACGCTACTTATGTCAGCATGATCACTTCGAGTTCGTCCAGCTGTCCTCACGGTCAACCTTCAGCCTACACTCGAACGCTCCCCTACCACTTAATATAAATATTAAATCCGCGACTTCGGTAACATGCTTAGCCCCGTTATATCTTCCGCGCGGGGTCACTAGACTAGTGAGCTATTACGCTTTCTTTAAAGGATTGCTGCTTCTAAGCCAACCTCCTAGTTGTCACAGTAACCCTACAACGTTTTCCACTTAGCATGCATTTAGGGACCTTAATCGGCGGTCTGGGCTCTTTCCCTCTCGACATATGACCTTATCACCCTATGTCTGCCTTCCAGGGTACATATCAACGGCATTCGGAGTTTATTTGGGTTTGGTAATCTGGTAAAGACCCCTAGCCCATTCAGTGCTCTACCTCCGCGATACAATTTACCTGAAGCTATACCTAAATATATTTCGGGGAGAACCAGCTATCACCCAGTTTGATTGGCCTTTCACCCCTAATTCAACGGCTTAACCTTGCCTGCAAAAATAACTCGCTGACTCATTATGCAAAAGGTACGCAGTCGCGCATATAAAGCGCTTCTACTGCTTGTAGATATACGGTTTCAGGTTCTATTTCACTCCCCTCTCGGGGTTCTTTTCACCTTTCCCTCACGGTACTTGTCCTCTATCGGTCACTTATTAGTATTTAGGCTTGGAGAGTGGTCTCCCCAGATTCCCAGCGGATTTCACGTGTCCGTTGGTACTCAGGATACTCCTAGGCGCGTTTTTGTTTTCGAATACGGGGCTATCACCCTATGTTGCCAGTCTTTCCAGACTGTTCTCCTAACAAAACCGACTACCACATTGGAGTCCTACAACCCCCAAATCAAAAATGATCTGGGTTTGGCCTGTTTCCCGTTCGCTCGCCACTACTAGGGAAATCTCTTTTGATTTATTCTCCTGACGGTACTGAGATGTTTCACTTCCCGTCGTTTGCTTCTTACGCTTATTTATTAGGCGTAAGATACCAGTTAAGGTGGGTTTCCCCATTCAGAAATCTCCGGATCAAAGTGTGTGTGCCACTCCCCGAAGCTTATCGCAGCTTACCACGTCTTTCATCGCCTTTAAGTGCCAAGGCATTCACCATATACCCTTAGTAGCTTTAAAAATGAGTTTCTAATTCTCGCTAAAAATCAATTAAAACAATCAATCTATTCGAATTTCAAAGAACCAAAATACTTAATACCACTCGCAGCACGGTTGGTGGGCCTGGGATGACTTGAACATCCGACCCCACGCTTATCAAGCGTGTGCTCTAACCAACTGAGCTACAGGCCCGTAAGGCTGTAGTATCTATCAAAACTAAATAGCAAATAAAGATTTTAGGACTGACCTAGGAAAATGTATTAACCGAAGTTAATAAAATTTCTCCTTAGAAAGGAGGTGATCCAGCCGCAGGTTCCCCTACGGCTACCTTGTTACGACTTCACCCCAATCATCGACCATACCTTGGGCGCCTACCTCCTTGCGGTTAGCACAGCGACTTCTGGTACGACCAACTTTCATGGTGTGACGGGCGGTGTGTACAAGGCCCGGGAACGTATTCACCGCGGCATTCTGATCCGCGATTACTAGCGATTCCAACTTCATGGTCTCGAGTTGCAGAGACCAATCTGAACTTAGATGGCTTTTAAGGGATTAGCTCCACCTCGCGGTTTGGCTTCCCTCTGTGACCACCATTGTAGCACGTGTGTAGCCCTAAACATAAGGGCCATGAGGACTTGACGTCATCCCCACCTTCCTCCTGCTTAACGCAGGCAGTCCCTTTAGAGTGCCCAACTGAATGCTGGCAACTAAAGGTAAGGGTTGCGCTCGTTGCGGGACTTAACCCAACATCTCACGACACGAGCTGACGACAGCCATGCAGCACCTGTGAACCGACCCTTGCGGGCGAGGACATTTCTGCCACTCTTCCAGTTCATGTCAAGTTTAGGTAAGGTTCTTCGCGTTGCATCGAATTAAACCACATGCTCCACCGCTTGTGCGGGCCCCCGTCAATTTCTTTGAGTTTTAATCTTGCGACCGTACTCCCCAGGCGGGACACTTATCGCGTTAGCTACGTCACTAGTGGGGTCAATACCACTAACAACAAGTGTCCATCGTTTACGGCGTGGACTACCAGGGTATCTAATCCTGTTTGATCCCCACGCTTTCGGGTCTCAGCGTCAGTGTTGGCCCAGCTATCCGCCTTCGCCTCCGGTATTCCTCTTGATATCTACGTATTTCACCACTACACCAAGAATTCTAATAGCCTCTACCACACTCAAGACTTGCAGTATCAAGTGCACTTCCAGGGTTGAGCCCTGGGATTTCACACCTGACTTATAAGTCCGCCTACACCCGCTTTACGCCCAATGATTCCGAACAACGCTAGGATCCCTCGTCTTACCGCGGCTGCTGGCACGAAGTTAGCCGATCCTTTCTTGCATGGTACATTCATTTTGTTATTCCCATACGACAGAGCTTTACGACCCGAAGGCCTTCATCACTCACGCGGCGTCGCTGCATCAGGGTTTCCCCCATTGTGCAATATTCCCTACTGCTGCCTCCCGTAGGAGTCTGGACCGTGTCTCAGTTCCAGTGTGACTGATCATCCTCTAAGACCAGTTAGGGATCGTTGCCTTGGTGAGCCATTACCTCACCAACTAGCTAATCCCACATGGGCTCATCCTCTAGCGAAAAACTTTTACCCCTTGATCCTCAGATCTTGTGGTCATATCCGGTATTAGCCAATCTTTCGACTGGTTATCCCAAACTAGAGGGCAGATTACCCATGTATTCCTCACCCGTGCGCCACTAGTACTCGTATTGCTACTTTCCCCGTTCGACTTGCATGTATTAGGCACGCCGCCAGCGTTTGTTCTGAGCCAGAATCAAACTCTCCAGTTAAAAACTGTAATTTGATAATAGCTTATCTATATAATGAAAGTTTGTTTTAAATTTAAACTTTCAAACAATTTTGCCTATAACTCCGAAGAGTTACGGCATCATTAGCCTAAAATCTTTATAACTATTTAGTTTTCAAAGAACCACAGCAAAGACAACTGTTCTAAACGACCCTCTTTCGGGAGTCAACACCTTTTTTTAATATTTTTTTAACTTTTTTAAAAAAATACCAAAGTCTTGGTGGAGGCAACAGGGATCGAACCTGCGACCTTCTGAATGCAAATCAGATGCTCTCCCAGCTGAGCTATGCCCCCAGAATCAGTTGTGGGGAATGTAAATCTCTCGTTTCGTGAATTAGGTCAATAGATATTTTAAAAATATTTCGATTAAAGTACAGAATGGCCTAATTAAATGACAGACGATTTAGAAAAATCAACAAATTTACGCAACAACTGCCGAGTGGTTAAGCACAACTGAAGTTAACCATGTTTTCTCTGCCTGCATTTTAAACCCAACGTTCTCAGCTCCGTATAAAATACTCTGATAAACTTTTTTCAAAATCTCGATCTCTGTTTGGGTTTCGTAAGTGTCTTCTGAATCAAATAGGTCTTCAATCGCCTTAGATACACTCTGAAGATCGATTGTTGTCACAACACGAGGGATTTTTGTGAGATCAAATCCTACGAGCTGATTTGGCTTAAAGCCCACTAAGCTTTTCGTAATTAAAATCTTTGTTCCATTCGTAAAATTCACCTGTAGAAATTTCGATTCATCTACATCCTGACGAGTAAGAACTTTTTCGATGTGTTCAAAATCGATTACGATTTTTTTCATATCTTCTTTTTGAGTGAGTTCTAATTTCTCTTCAGTAAATTTGAAAATAAATTGAGTATTCGTTTCCAGATAATTGATAACATCGTTGATATGCTGCGAAGTAGCTTCATTGTTAATTTTCTTCAAGATGTCCTCCACGTATTTTTTTATCGACGTTCAGGCTTTTAACCTTTAAATTATTTTTGTCTCAAAATAGGAATACGGGGATATTTATGAAAATAACCAGATGGTCGGCAGAAATTACGCCTAAACGCGATTTTTTGATACAGTTGATACAAGCTGAAGGCCTGGATTACACCGAGCATGAAATAAAACCCGGTTTGAAATTATCAAACAACCGCACACAGTTGCGAGAAACCATCCACATTATCAGCGGAGAACTGATTTTTAACCTCTCAGGAACTCAATTTGCCTTAAGGCAGGGTGATAAGCTGGAGCTGCCGCCGAATACTCTCTACTCATACAGCAACCTTAAAAACGAAAGCTGCAGCTTTTTGTCGGTAAAAACCGTTTAAGCTGCAGCCTTATTCTAACGGATAGAAATTTAAATTAAAGTGGCTTTAAAATTGTTGGTGTGATGAACATCAACAATTCTTCTTTTTTGGTACTGAAGTTCGCATTCTTAAAGAGAATTCCCAGCAGCGGGATTTTTCTTAAGCCTATGATACCGTTCTCACCTTCAACTTGTGCCGTTTGGTAGATACCACCGATCACTGTCGTCGCTCCCGATTTTACGTAAAGTTCGGTTTGCGCATTCTTCTGAGATGTTCCGCCTTGCCCACCGCTTGGTGAAGAACGGTTGATGGAAAGAGCCAGCTTAACCGTTCCGCCGTTATTCGCCGTCGGAGTTACGCTGAACGTGATACCCACCGGAGTTCTCTGAACGCCAGCGGTGGTACCTGTACCGGATCCGATTGTCGAAGCGGTTTGGGTTACAACGTCGGATGTTGATGAAATCACGGCGCCGTTACCGGAAACAACCGTAATTCGCGGCGACGACAGAACCTTCGCTTTACTTTCAGTCTCTGCCAGATTTAAAAGCGCATTTAAATTGTCAAAGACATCGAGATTGGCCCATTGAACCTGGATTGCGCCGGTGTTTGATGCCTGCAAGGTTGATGAGTAACCGGTCGTGCTTGGAACCGTCTTCGTTAAACTCCATGTTACACCGAGAGCATGAGAGAAGTCTTCGTTGGCTTCTACGATTTTCGCCTCGATCAAAACTTGCTTCGGCTGCGTATCCAGAGCCGTGATGATTTGCTCCACCTTTTTGAGGTTCGCTTCTGTATCAGTCACGATGAGGAAGTTGTTTCTTTTATCGATTAATACCTTACCGGCATTAGGATCTACAGGCCCCTTACCGTCCGCAGGAGTAAGAAGCTTCAGGTAATCCGCAATTTTTTGAGATACATCGCCGATTTCAGCATAGGAGATGAAGAAACGCTTCACTGCAAGCGGCTCCGGAATTTTGCGGGCGTCCTTCATTGCAATCGCATCTTCTTCGTCTTTCTTGATATCAGCTAAAGTAGCCACGCGAACGACGTTTCCTTGTCGTTTATAGACCAGTTTTTTCGACTTTAAGATGAGAACGAAGGCCTGATCCCAAGGGACATCGCGAAGTTTTAAGTTCACTTTACCCATTTGAAGAACCGGGTCATCCATGATCATGTTGATTCCGCCCTCTTCCGCAAGGAATTTAAGGGCTTCAGCGGTGTCCATTCCATAAGTCTCAAAGTCCACTCTTTTACCGTAGAACTTTGTGTTATTCATTAGGAACTGATCGAGAGTCTCATAGTTAAGAATGCCGCCTTTAACTTTTGGTGCAGAGGTCTCGTCGTCTGCAGCTGCAACAGTTGTTTCTGCAGGAGCAGAAGGCTCAACTTCGGCCACCTGTGGAGTTTCAGGCTCTGCCGGTGCTGATTCCGTTTTTGCCGGTTCGGTTGCAACCACTTCAGGAGGAGCTGTTGCTTCAGGGGCTTGCGCCTGAGCCGGAGCTTCAGCAGCACCGTTTTGTGCTACAGCCGCACCGATCACCAGTAAAGAGTTACCCTCTTGCTGAATGATTGGATCCGATGATCCCGGACGCAGCTGAACGACGAACCGGGCCACATTTGAACCGTCCTTTTGATAGATATCCACTGAGCCGATGGAAGACGCCATATCTTTTGTGTTCAGAGAGCGCTTCAGTTTTTTCGGGATAACAGAATTTTGCACTTCAACTACGAATTGATTTGTTGTTGAGTTCATTCTTGTTGTGAACGTCAATGGCTTATCTGCTGAAATGGCGATAGTACCGCCGTTGCTGTTGCCTTTGTATTGCAAGTTCGTGATGGTCGCAGGCTCGCCAGAAGGAGTCGGCGCCGGAGTTTCTGCGGTGACCGGATCCGGTTCAACGGGAGCAGGAGCAACTTCAGCCGGAGGTGTTTCAGCAACCGGAGGTGCAACTTCAGGTGCCGGAGGAGGAGGCTCCTCAACTGCAGGAGGCGGCGTATCTGTTTTTGCCACCTCTTGCCCAGGTTCATCTAACGATAACTCATCTGAAGATGCAGCCGCCGGAGGCGGTTCAGACGGTTTGTTATTGCTTGTATCTAAACTGTTAAGCTCATTTTCCAGAGCCAGATCTGAATCAGGTGCCGCTTCACTTTGTGCTGAGTCTGCAGGTTTATCGCCTGAGCCCTCTTCCAAAGAAAGATCATCTGCTTTTGCAGAGCCATCGGCGCCATCCAATGCCAGGTCGTCACCTGATGCATCCCCGCTTCCGGCTTCAACAGAAAAATCGTCGTCTGAATCAATTTTTTGCGATGAACAGGAAGTAAATGCAAATATCGATGCCAATAAACTAAGTAGTATAATCTTTCTCACCATTCCTCCTGAATGATTAAAATCTATTTGCTATCTTTTTTAAGAGATAACTTAATCTCTGCCCCCCGCTCGACTACGATAACCTCGCCATTGCCAATTTCAGTGATGTAGCCCCCGGAGTTCGCGATTAATTCTTTATTTCTATATGTATGAATCTTGCCATCTCGGTCCTGAATCAGGGCTTTAGGAACTTTCACTCCGCCCAGAACTCCGATCAAAGTATAACTGCGAAGAGGCCAGCGAATTTTTGGGCTGACATTGTCGTCAATGACATTCTCAACTATTCGTTCGCTTTGTCTTCTCTTAATTTTTAAATACAACTCTGTCGGAATCATGAATGGACTCTTATTTCTCAGTGCCGAGTTCATTTCAATTTCTTTATACGTCGGTTGTTTTTCTTTTTCGGGTTTGCCGCCTTTTGATTTATCTCCGGTCGGCGATACCAGCGAAGGAAGAGGGCCCGTGTTAACCGGAGTTAAAACATTGGGAATCGGATTCACAGTGTTTCCTGGCGGTGGTGCATTTGGATCCAATGCCGGCGGCGGGGCTTGAGTTCCTGAAGCTCCTGCAGGGAGAGCGGGCGCGCCGCCTTGAGGCTGAGAATTAATATTTCCTGGGGCCGGCAATGCAGCCGGTGGCGCACCTTGCGCAGGAGCCGGTGATACAGCCGGAGCCGGAGCTGCCGGTGCAGGAGGCGCCGGAGGAACAGGCGCTGCCGGCGGCGGTGGCTGCTGAGCCATCACTGCTGAAGAAACGAAAAATAAGGTTAAAATAACTCTTATACTCACTTCACTCCCGAAATGATTTCGATTTTCGCCTGTTTAAACCCGATGATATCACCATTAAAAGCAATTTTATCGTCATCAACGTCATCAGAATTCTTATGAATGTCGAAATTTCTGATTTTAATAACGTTATCTTCTTTACCGAGATTTTCTACGAAACTTAAAAAGTCATCGAATGATCCGATAATCGAAACTTTAAATTTGACCTCTTCAATCAGATTTTCAGGTTTAACATCATTAATACTGATTTTTACCGGAGGTGCGTTCGGATCTCTACCGTCCGTCTGAACAGTTAACCCCGTGATTTTCACACCCGCAGCTGACGCTGCAGAATTGATAATCGATTGCATTTGTGAATCTTTCAGATCAACCGGAATTTTTGATTTAATTACTTCAAGGTTGCGCTTAAGTTGCAAAACGTTACCGCGCATTTCCTCTTCTTTTTTCATCGTTTTATTGATTTCGCTTTTTTTAGCCTCTTCAACCTGGATATTGGACTGAACAACAGCTGTAGCTTCCTCAATCGACGTTCCGGGATCAAAATAAGCAAAGTAATATCCTGCAGCCACAAAGATGGCCATCAGAATAATCCTGTTCATATTTAAATCGGTAAATGCCTTAAGTAGCTTCACTTGCCCCCCGTTTTAAGAGTGGCTTTAACCTGGAACACAGTAACTGAGGCCCCGGTTTCGAACGCATTGTCGAGAGTTTTTTGTTCGAGCGGCACCAGGCTCACGATGAAGTCTGAGTTAGAAAGTTTTTCCTGAAACTCTGTAATGTCATTGGCATCGGTAGATCTGCCGCTGATTTGCAGAACGTTTTCGGTCAGAGTTAAAGTGTCAATCCACACCGTATTGGGCGTCGACTGCTTGAGATGACTGAAAAGCTTATACTCGTTCAGCTTATCCGCCTGGATTTTATTGATGAAATCCCCTTGGGCGTTGAACTTTGCAAGCTCATCCTCGTAGCGCTTAATCTCTTCTGCGGAACCTTGCTTGCTTTGATTGAAAAGTCTTAATTCGTTTAACTGGTTTTCTGCCTGACGTTTGTTTTCCTCAAGAACAGGGATTGTTTGCATTTCGTAAACATACAAAGCAACCGGACCGATTGCCAGAATCGCCAATCGCTTTGCGATGGCGATCATTATGGCTCTTCGCTCGTCCTCGTCGAAAAGGGCAACGCCCTGAACTCCGCCGCCAGCGTCTTTAAATGATGATAAAAAGTTAATTTTTATCACTTATTATCCCCCACAAGTCGTACACCCAAGCCGCAGGCAATTGCGCAGAACGGAGTGATTTGCTGAAGGTAAAGCGGAGTAATCTTTTTTGATCCTGATCTGATATTCTGGGCCGGGTTGAACATTTCAAACGGCAGCTTCAGAACATCAACTAAATGCTGAATCAGCCCGACAGTCAGGCTGGCGCCGCCGGTGTAATAGGCTTTGGTAATTAAGTGGCCTTGCGCTGTTGCGGTATAGAAATCGATACTGTTACGAATTTCTTCGGTGACGTAATCAAGCGCGATATTCATAAATGTCCGCGTCTCTTCCGGCACTTCTTTTTGCTCTGCACTTTGCGAGATTTTCAGAGTTTCGGCCTCATCGAATGTGATACCCATATTTTTACTGATCTCATTCGTAAAGTGGAAGCCGCCGACCGGAATATCACGGGAAAAGATCACTTCACCCTGAAACAGAACAAGGAAGTTTGTAATGTTTGAACCGAAATTGAAAAGAGCTACAGGTTCTGATGTTTTTCCGTAATTAAGTTCAAAAATATTTGCAAGAGCGAGACTGTTGACATCCAAAATACCGCACTTCAACCCGGCCTGATTTACCGAGCTGATATAATTCAAAATGTATTCATTTTGGGCTGCCACAACCAGAACATCAAGATTCTCAGGGCTGCTTGTAAAAGATAAAACGTGATGCTCGAGCGTTACCTGACTCACATCAAACGGAAGATACTGAGCGGCCTCGTATTGTACTTGCTCGCGAAGACGTTTCGGCTCCACACGGGGAATGCTGATTTTCTTGATAATGACCGCAGTTCCGGAAAGACCTACGCAGGCTTTTTTATTCTTAAATCCGTTTTCTTTGAACGCGGAACGAATAGAATCAGCAACGAGAATCGAATCGGTAATCTCACCGTTTGTAATGGCTTGCTGCGGAGATGGAACAACCGCAAAATTTTCGAGTACAGCCCCACCGGATGTAACACTGAGTTCGGCCAATTTAATTGAACTTGAACCGATATCAATTCCGACGATCTTCTTAGATGCAAAAAACATGAGTTGAGACTCCCAATCTTCATTATTTCTATCAGTCTAAGGTCTGTCAAAGCTTGAGCGTCAGAGGTCGAGACTAGTCCAGCAAAATGATTGCAGTTTACATCTCCGGAAAAAACAACTGCAGGTACCAAATCCCAACGGACTTTAGTCCTGACAAATACATGAAAGCGGCGATCGCGATGAATGGTCCGAACGGAATGGCGGTCTTCAAACCGTCTTTGTTATTTCGGGACATCAGAAGCCCCACGACCGATCCGAGCACTGACGAAGTGAGAATAACAAACGGAATCGCCTTCCATCCGAGAATACTTCCGATGAAACCCAGAAGTTTGATATCTCCCCCGCCAAGGCCTTCACGCCCGGTAAAAACAAAGTAAATGTAAGCCACAAGCCACAAACTGCCGCCGCCGAAGAGCACACCGAGAAACGCATCTAAAAATTCACGTTCCGGGTTAATGGCGGCCGCGATTAAGCCCACGATCATTCCGCCGACTGTAATTTCATCCGGCAAAATCATTTCAGCCCAGTCAATGAAGCTCCCTACCATTAAACCGTAAGTGAGTAACAGCATTTCACAGGTTGTCCAGGTAAGGCCATAGATGGCAACCACCCACACGAATAAAACCGCTGTTAATAGTTCAACAATTGGATATTGAATTGAAAACTTGCGGCCGCAGTTAGCGCAGCGGCCTTTCAGCAAAAAATAAGAAAGAACAGGAATGTTATTGTACCACGGGATCGTTTCACCGCAGCTTCCGCAAAAACTTCTGCCCGCTAATACAGATTCTTCTCTGGCCCACCGGTAAATGAGAACATTTGCAAAGCTACCGAAAGAAAGTCCAATAAGAGCCGTGAATATGTAAATGAGAACTTCAGCGTCAGACAATTTCTTTCCTTCTGAAAACAACAGAACCGATCAGCAACCAGATAACAGCCCAGGCTAAATTATGAAGAGAAACCCAGCCCACCTCATTCCACTGCGGAACATTTTGTGTGTAATAAAAAGACTTCCAGTTGTAAGTGTAGAATTCAGGTAAAAGTTTTTTCATGACCTGCACGATATCTACAGCCGCATCCATCTGGAGTTTTTTAGCGAAGAATTCAACGTCTACGATGGAATAACAAAGAATCCAATAACAAATCGAAGCCACCAGCGCCATGATCGGGCGTACCATGATTCCGAAGGCGATAGCCACGGCGGTAATGACAAACGATTTTTGTAAAGAACAAATTGCAGAAACTAAAACGCCTCTGTAAGGAACCTGCCCAGGCGCCGTCAGCAAGAGAGATGTGATGAAGCCCGCAGTAAACAATACTGATAAAATAATAATTGCGCCCCATGATCCAAGCACAACGTGACTTCTCGGAATCGGCCGCGCTAAAAGTAAAAACATTGTCTTGCGGTCTACTTCACGCTGTATTGTGTGAGAGCCAATGAGGCCGGCAATCATCATGAGTCCGAGCTCAAGCGTTCCTAATCCGAAGTCGTACAAAAGACGTTCTTGTACAGAAAAAGTCAGTGTGCTGAGAAGGTGACTGAAGGCCATAAACAGAACGCCTAATGCAAGAATGACATGGAAGAATTTGAGTCTCATCCATTCGCTGGCTGTCAATTTTGCTAAGCTGTAAATTGATCTTAAATGTTTCATGACTGTAGTCTGTCCCAATCAAGTTTAAAATGCGTATAGGCCTCTTCCAAAGTTGTATAATTCACTTTGAAATCATTAACTGTACCTGAGTGCTCAATTCTTCCGGAATGAATGATCAGCAAATCATCGCAGAGCTCTTCAACATCTTCAAGCAAGTGACTGCTCATCAAAACAGTCATGTTCTTCTTTTTAAGCTCGCGCAGAATCTGCTTTACCAAAATACGGCCGTCAGGATCAAGCCCTGACATCGGTTCGTCTAAGATTAAAAAATCCGGCTCGCAGATCAGCGCCTGCGCAATACCGATTCTTTGCAACATTCCTTTAGAATAAGCTTTTAGTTTTTTGTCTTTTGCATGCGTGAGTTTTACCAGCTCGAAAATATCTTTAACTTTTGCGGCGAATTTTTCGCGCGGCATTCCGCCAAGGTCCCAGTGCAGTTTCAGAAATTCTGTTCCGGTTAAAAACTCCTGAAAAAACGGACGCTCCGGCAAATAACCGATTCTTGCGCGTTGATCAAGAGACAGCGGCGCGCCGAAAAGTTTGATCTCTCCTGTGTCGGGAAAAATGAATTCAAGAAGACATTTAATGGTTGTGGATTTACCCGCCCCGTTCGGCCCGATAAATCCTACAAAGCGCCCCTCTTGAATCTGAAAGCTGACATCTTTCAGAATATGGGTAGGCTTTTTGTAGAAATCAGATCTGAATTTTTTATTTAAATTTGTTACTTCTAATACGCTCATAGTTTTATCACCGACTGAAAAGTTTTAACGACTTCGCGGACCGGATCGTATTGGCGGGATGTGGCCGGCATAAGATCGGATGTACCTAGTATTTCTGTAAGCTTAGAGCTGTCTTCACTTTGAACTTCGATCAAAGTGTACATAATTTCGTGAGTCAATTTTGCGTTTGATTCGTAAAAGTCACTTCTTACCACAATTGGATCATTCGGAATCGGGTCGCTGATCCAAATGGGCCGGATCGCGAACTTCGGAGATTTGGCAAAACGGTTCCAAGCCCCTAACTTGGCTTTTTCGTCGTCTGAAAAAACAGCCACAGCATCAATTTTTTTATTTTCGAGCATCTCGATAGACGCCGCGTGATTGCCGCTGAACACGACGCTTTTAAAGCTTTGATCTGTAAATTTGTTTTTCCTTAAAAAAATCTGTGGATAAAGATAGCCGGATGTGGATTTCTCATCGACGAAAGCAATTGTTTTATTTTTAAGGTCTGACAGCTTTTTAATTTTACTGTCTTTCGCAACGACAATAGCCGAGTAGTAAAACGGGCTGTTGCTCCAGGTTTTCTTAAGTAAAACTTTTAAATTCACTTCGTTTTCTGCAGAAACATAAGTCATGGAAGACAAAACTGCCAGATCGACTTTTTTGTTTTTTAAAGCCTCGATCATCGCTGTGTAGTTTTTCGAAATGTAGACTTCGAACGGACGTCCGATCTTTTGCTGAAGTTTTTCAGCCAGAACAAAAGCTTCTTTTTCGATGACCTTTGGGTTCCCGCCGGGCAGTAAGCCAATCGTAATGGCTTCAGTACCCGCATGACAAATCAGCGGCAAAGAAAAAACCAATGCGACTATAAATTTAAACATGAATTTATAGTAGAGCAGATACTTCGATACGTCCAGTCTTAGATTTTTCTAAGGCCATCACAAAAGCTTCAGCCGCATCACTCTCTGTGAGGCACGGAATACTGTAGTCCGTGCAAGCCCGCCGGATATCAAAGCTGGCTTCAAGTGATTGCCGTCCCTGGGTTGTATTGATGACAAAGCTGATCTGGCCCGAACGAATTCTGTCCACACAGTGAGGTCGCCCTTCATGAACCTTATTTAACTGCTGGCAATCAATATTGACCCCATTTAAAAACTCAGCCGTACCACGGGTTGCAGAAAATTTGTAACCGAGCTTTTTAAGGTTATTTAAAAGGGGCAGCATCGGTTCTTTATCCTTATCACGTAACGAAAGGAACACTTCACCGCTGGCCGGTAAATTCAGATAGCTGGAGGCAAACGCTTTTACAAGCGCATCCGAATAAGTATCTGAGCGGCCCATCGTTTCACCTGTTGATTTCATCTCAGGGCCCAGGATGGAGTCGCTGTCTGCGAACTTTTTGAAAGGGAACACAACGCCTTTTACACAAATCTTTTTCAGTGAACGCCAGTTGTATTCTTCTTTTTCTTTCTGAGTTATCTCCATTCCCATTTGCGCTTTGATTCCTAGGTCAACCAAAGGAATTTGCGTGGCTTTCGCCAGGAACGGAACAGATCGTGAGCTTCGCGGGTTGGCTTCGAGTACGAAGATTTCATCGTTTTTAATCGCCAGCTGAAGATTCAGGTGGCCCAGAATTTTCATACGGTCTGCTAATGCGCAGCTGAGCGTTTCGATTTTTTCCTGAGTTTCCGGTTTCAAACGTTGCGGAGGAACGACCCCCATGCTGTCGCCGGAGTGAACGCCGGCCGCTTCGATATGTTCAACGATACCGCCGATCATCATCCAGTTTTTACCGCGGATAAGATCCACATCGACCTCTAGCGCTCCGGAAAGAAACTGATCCATCAGACAAGGATTGGATTCGCCGATGAAATCCATGTGGCGCATAAAGTAAGATTGCAGCTCTTGTTTGTTTTCAATGACTTCCATTCGGCGGCCACCGATAACGTAACTCGGTCTGCAAATCATTGGATAACCAACGGTACTTTCGTGTTTAAGAGCTTCGGTGATAGATCCAGCCATTGCCGATTGCGGAATCCGCAGGTTCAGATCGCGGCAAATCTGTGAGAATAATTTTCTGTCTTCGGCCTGATCCAGGGTTTCCATTGTGGAGCCTAACAGTTTGAAGCCGTTTTTTTGTAAATCCGCAGCCAGGTTGATCGGTGTTTGACCGCCAAGCTGTGCGATGAATCCTTCAGGCTTGATGCAAGTAAAGACCTCTGTCAGGGATTCTGCTGTTAACGGTTCGAAAAACAGGTAATCAGAAGTGTCGTAATCTGTTGATACGGTTTCAGGATTTGAATTAAGCATCGCGACCGCATAGCCGAGCTTCTGAAGGGCTTTTACTCCACGAACACAACTGTAATCAAATTCGATTCCTTGCCCGATGCGGTTAGGGCCGCTGCCGATAACAGCCACCACCGGCTTTGTTGAGCCCGCAATCGGAATTTGACTCCAGTATGTTGAATAGAAGTACGGAGTTGAAGACGCGAACTCTCCGGCACAGGTATCAACCTGCAGATAAGAAGGACGGATATTTAAATCGCGGCGAATTTTTGAAACTTCTTCCTGCGTTCTGTTTTTAAGTTTGGCTATACGGGCGTCCGTAAAACCTTTTCGTTTAGCCTGGAGTAACAGGTTTTCATCCAGGTCAGAAGATTTAATTTTGGATTCGAAATCAACGATGGATTTTAATTGCTCTAAAAACCAAGGATGAATTTTTGTCAGGTCATTGATTTGTTCGATGCTGATTCCATGCCGTAACGCCTGGAAGATATGCCATATTCTCTGCGAATTCGGGTAAGAAATCTTTTGCAGATTAAAGTGAATATCGGGAACTCCCTCTTGGTTTACCTCTAACGAAGCTAATGCCTTCATCATTGATTCCTGGAAGGTACGGCCGATGGCCATGACTTCACCGACGCTCTTCATTTGAGTTGTCAGTAAATCTTTTGAACCCTGAAATTTTTCAAATGCAAATTTCGGGATTTTTGTAACAACGTAATCAAGTGCCGGTTCGTAACAAGTCGGAGTAACTTTTGTAATATCGTTTTTTAACTCATCTAACCGGTAACCTACAGCCAGAAGGGCCGCGATTTTAGCGATCGGGAACCCTGTTGCCTTACTTGCGAGAGCCGAAGATCTCGAAACACGCGGATTCATTTCAATAACAACTCGCTCGCCCGTCAAAGGATGAACAGCAAACTGAACATTAGCGCCGCCTGTTTGCACACCTACCCGGTTTATAATCCGGCAAGCTTCATCGCGCATCGCCTGATATTCGCTGTCGGTAAGAGTTTGTTGAGGCGCAACCGTAATGCTGTCGCCTGTGTGAACGCCGCACGGATCAAAATTCTCAATTGAACAAACGACAACGAAAGTGCCTGAGGCATCCCGCATCACTTCTAACTCAAATTCTTTCCAGCCGAGAATGCTGGCTTCCACAAGAACTTCTGAGGTCGGGCTTTCATGCAATGCTTGCGCGAGCATGGTCTGGTATTCCTGAGGCGTGTAAGCAATACCGCCACCGCCACCGCCCAGAGTGTAATTCGGGCGAAGAATCAGTGGGTAACCCAAACGTTCCGCCGCCACGATACCCTGGTCATAGCTTTTAACCATTTCACTTTGCGGGTAACGAGCACCCAACTCATCAAGAATTGTACGGAACTTTTCGCGGTCCTCCGCTGCCTCGATCACTGAAGGAGTTGCGCCCAGCATGCGAACATTGTTGTCTCTTAAAACCCCTCGTTTATCGAGCTCAAGTGCAAGATTCAAAGCTGTTTGCCCGCCCAGTGTCGGAATAACCGCTTCCGGTTTTTCAATCTCAATAATTTTTTTAAGATAATCAAACTTCAAAGGCTCAATGTAGGTGCGGGTTGCGATCTCGGGATCCGTCATAATAGTTGCCGGATTGGAATTAACCAGAATGACTTCGTATCCTTCTTTCATGAGAGCTTTGCAGGCCTGAGTACCGGAGTAATCAAACTCGCAGGCTTGGCCGATTTGGATCGGGCCGCTTCCGATGATCAGAATTTTTTTCAAGTCATTCATTCTAGGCATTATAACCCCAGTTTGTTATCGTTAGTGTAAATCATCTCTGGCTTCACGTGCTTATACTGTTCAAACTTGTATCGCATCTTATTCAGACGCAGCAGTAAGTCTTCCAGGTTTAAGTCTTTATTCTTTTGAAGCTCTTTGATTTCATTTTGAATAAATTTTTGTGAAGACTCCGGATGAAAACAAAAGCTGTTCAGAAAATATTTTTGCTTGTCGATTTCAATCACTCGGGCCTGAAAGTATTCTTTACTGTCAAAACCGAATACGAACTGACTGCAGTGAACTTCCATTTTCTGCGCGTGCAGAAGATCTTTCACGGTTAAAATATCTTTTTTAATTTTTAAGAATTCAAAAAGCAGGTGCTGATGAGTGTTATTAATAATTTCAATAGCCTGACGGTCATCATCGGTCAGCCGCAAACCGCGCTGCTGATCACAAACAGTTACCGGCGGCTTCATATAACTGCGAAGCGGCCGTGTGATAAAGTACCATTCATAAAACTGGTACATGCGAAGGTTATAGTTCGGGCGGTTTTCATCCAATGTGCCTGTGTTTCCGAAAAATTGCTCTTTTGCATCTTTCAGCTCATCAGCGAAATCCGGAGTCGTAAAGAAACCGATCAGCTTTTGCAGACTCAGTTTGAAAGTTTCATAGTTCATAGTGTTTTGCTTCCGCCTTGTTGCCTTTGTGCATGGAATTTATGAAGTAATCAAAAAGCTTTGCGGCTTCATGAGGACCAGGATGGCTTTCCGGGTGATACTGGATTCCCAGACAGTTAAGCTTAGCTGAATAAAACCCTGCAACAGTTTGGTCATTCAGATTACGGTGCGTGACCTTTACATCTGAAGGTAAGGTTTTGTCATCAACGGCATAACCATGATTCTGGCTGGACATATAAATTTGGCCTAGAAGCTCATCGCGGATCGGATGGTTTGCCCCTCGGTGACCGAATTTCATTTTGTACGTTTTTGCTCCAAGCGCTAACGAAAGCACCTGATGCCCCATACAAATTCCAAATACAGGAATTTTACCTAGGAAAGCACGAATGGTTTCTGGAGCTGTTTTGACTTGTGCAGGGTCGCCCGGTCCGTTGGTTAGCATTAAAGAATCCGGCTTCCAGTCTGCAATGACCTTCGCATCCGTTCTTGACGGGAAAATGCGGATCTGCGAACAGCGAAGCACTAGTTCTCGAAGAATGTTCTGTTTTGAACCGAAATCCAGAACAGCTACACGCGGTCCGTTCGGGTTTTGCCCCTTGATGTCTTCAACTTGTTTGCGCGAACAAAGATAAACCCAGTCGTCATCCATTTGCTTTTGTTCAGAAATTAATTTTTTAGCTTTTGCAACCGCTTCGTCTTTTGAAACTGCTTTCACAATCGCACCCCAAGGCGTACCTTGCGAGCGCAGCTTGATTACCAGGCGGCGCGTATCGACTTCGGTCATGACCGGGACATTGTTCTTTACTAAAAGATTTTGCCACGAATTTTCACGCTCACTTTCCTGCATTTGCAGGCAAATGAAACCTTGAATCCAGATTTTGTCTGACTCCCAGCACTCGCGGTGAGCACCGTAGTTTCCCATCATGGGAGCGGTCATCACCATGATCTGTGAAAAATAAGAAGGATCTGTTGCAATTTCTTCGTAACCGGCGTGACTGGTGTTAAACACCACTTCGCCTGCGCGCTCAGGAAAATGTTTCTGCTGAGCGAGACACGTCCCCTCGAAACATTCACCGTCTTCAAGTACTAAAAAGCATCGCTCCATAATCACCTTTTCTTCAGTTAAACAGGCCCCGAATAATTGCTTCCCGTAAAAAAACTCCGTTTTCGACCTGCTTCAAAATACAACTTCGCGGATCTGACAGAATTTCGCTTTCGAGTTCGATTCCGTAATTTATCGGGCCCGGGTGCATGATTAAACCATCTTGTTTCAAAGCTTGAATTCGCTTGAGGTTTAATCCGTAGGCCTCTCTGTAATCTTCCAGAAGAAAAATATTTTCGCTGTCATGACGTTCCTTTTGAACTCTGAGAGCGATAACGGCATCTGCCCAGTTTAAGCCATCATCTAATTTAGTGAAGACTTCGCACTGAGGTTTTACGGAAGGTAATAATTCCGGCGGCGCACTGAACCCGATTTTATACCCGAGTATTGGCGCCAGCTCAAGATGTGATGAAACCACACGGCTGTGTTTGATATCACCAACAAACAAAATATTTTTTCCTTTTAGCGTGTTCCATTTTTCGAACATCGTTAAAGTATCAAGCAACGCCTGTGTCGGGTGCCCTTGGCGGCCCCAGCCCGCATTTAATACCGGCTCTGAGATGGACGCATCAATCTCATTCAGATTTACCAAATCGTTGCAGCGAACGATAAAGAACATCGGGCGCATCGCACGGATGTTATAAATCGTGTCTTCAATCGTTTCGCCTTTTTCAAGACTGGTACCGACGCCGCCGTCTAAAATAAGCGGATGGTAACCCGCACGGCTGCAAGCCGCTTCGAAGCTGAATCTTGTACGAGTGCTTGGCTCGAAAAATAAAAGTGCTGCTGTGCCCTTGTAACCTGAGTGATAGACGCCCGAAGATAACTGATGCTTGTTGAAGTTCTGCTTCAACGTCATTGAATCGGAAAATAGCTTTTCAATTTTAGGCGTAGTTAGTCTATCAAGTTTTATCAGAGAGCTTTTGCTCGAAGGCATTGAATTAAATGCTATGATTCTATTTCAGTATTGTCAAAATTCGATTCCATCTAATTCCTAAAGTTTTAGAAATGAAATCTTGCGTTGAACCGTAGGACATCCAAATCATCAATGGTTTGCCAACAATTTGATCATAATCAATTATTTCGACGGGATTAGGATTGGACTCTGAAACAAAACGGTTGTCTGCCGCCACCAGATACTGATTTGGACCCAGTTTAGCCGGCGCCACAAAGGTGGATTTTGCGCTGTCTTTGGCGCGAATTGTGGATCTGGTTTCGCTGCAAATTTCACTGACGGATTCACGCTCCAGATCAAGTTCGGAGGCGTTTTCATAACGGCATTTTGTTGCGTTCACAGTCAGCTGATTTTCAGCATATTCGACATCCATTCCGGGAACGGCAACTACGCGCTTTACAAAACTTTTACCGGCTTTGGTGAAAATCACCAGCTCTCCCTGCTGAGGAGTCGACCGAAAATAGGTTTCTTTATTCACCGGAAATTTAAAGCCGAAAGAAACTTGTGACGCCAGAATAAAATCTCCCGATAAAACCGTTGGAGCCATCGAGTGCGACGGCATCTTGTAAACGGACACCAAAAAGATCCGGCAAATGATTGCAAAAATAATGGCGACGGCGGCAGCTTTGTATTGCACTTAGTGAACTCCTTTAAAAACCCGCAGCGGCCTGATTTTTGACGGGTCACAGATCATCGGTGCTGTCTCAAGCGTTCGTTCGCAACTGAGCCAAACAACCGTTGCTTTTCCGACCACAAGACTGTGATCGACAAATCCCCAAAACCGGGAGTCGCGCGACTGGTCGCGGTTATCGCCCATTACAAAATAAGAATTTTTCGGAACTTCAAATTTTTCCACTTCCGGCTTTACCCGGTCAGGACCCGCGCCGAATTTAATGAAGTGAAACTCGGTGCCTCCTGAAGTTTCGACAAAGTAACGGAACTGCGGATCGTTTTCATCGACGTCATCTGCAGAGGCAGCCCGGTAAGGCCAGAATTCGCCGTTAACTGTGATACTGCCGCCATGGACTTCAATTTTATCACCCGGAATACCGATCACACGTTTAATGAAAAATACTTTTTTATTTTCAGGATATCGGAAAACTATAATGTCGCCGCGCTGAGGCTGGCTGAAATTTAAAAGCCAGCCCTCGCCAAATGGCAACCGGACGCCATAACTGTATTTTTTTACCAGAATATGATCGTGAATTTTAAGAGTCGGCTCCATGCTGCCAGACGGAATTACAAACGGTTCGTAAATCAGCCAGCGGAATGCGAAAAGCACCAGAATCGGAACAAACAACAAAGAAAGTGCAGAAGCCCAGGTTCCTTGCTTGCCTATCTTTTTCCGAATGAGGCTCATAGTCTTCTTTCGCTAATTATGAATGAAGTGGAAAAACCGGGTGGCTCTGACTGTAAGCGGGTTACAAATCACTGAAACAACCGGAAGCATTTCATCACAGCTCAGCCACACGAATCCTGCGCGGCCCAGAATATTTTTTTTCGGAACAAAACCCCAGAAGCGTGAATCATGAGAATTGTAACGGTTATCACCCATGACAAAAAGTGAATCATCAGGAACAACCCACTCGCCGTCGCCCGGAAAGCCCATCACTTCGCCCTTTTTCATTAAAATGCTGTGATCGACAACTGTTCCATTTGGGCCATCGAGTTTTTCGGTAAAGTGAACGTAATTGGCTTTTGTATCTTGATACCCGCCTTCACTTTTGAAATCTTCTTCTCTTAAAAAGTCAAAGTCCCATGAGGATTTCGGTACAACTTTTTCCTGAATTTTATCATTGATGTACAAACTCCCGTTGTCGAATTTAACTTTATCGCCGGGCACGCCAACGACACGTTTAATGAAGAACGTTCCCATTTCTTTGGGGTATTTGAAGACGATGACTTCGCCTCTTTGCGGCTCATTAAACTTGACCATCCAGTTTTCGCTGAATGGAAACCGAACGCCGTAAACCAGTTTATTAACAAAAATGTGGTCGTTCTTTAATAGAGAAGGAAACATTGAACCTGAAGGAATCACGTAGGCCTCAAGCAACAACCAGCGAATGGTTAACGCCGCCAGAACGGCCAAGGCCATCGAGCCCCAACCTTCGGTCCAAAACAATTTGTTGCGAATATCCCAGCCGTTGTACTTTTCTTTCTTGGGTTTTGCAGGCGTACCGCCCAAAAACTCAGGAAGAATGTCTTTAACAACTCCCATGGATCAATCCTCCACCTTCAGGATTGCTAAAAAGGCTTCTTGCGGCACGTCTACAGAACCGATCTGCTTCATGCGCTTTTTACCCTCTTTTTGCTTCTCCAGAAGTTTTCTCTTTCGGGATATGTCACCACCATAACATTTAGCCGTCACGTCTTTTTTAATCGCGCCTTGAGTCTCTCGGGCTACGATTTTAGAACCAATGGCTGCCTGGATGTTCACTTGGAATTGCTGACGAGGAATCAGCTCTTTCATTTTTTCAGTCAAAGCACGGCCGCGAGTAACCGATTTTGATCTGTGGATAATAAGCGAAAGAGCATCAACAGGCTCACTGTTGATCAAAATATCCATTTTAACAAGGTCAGCTTCTTCAAAACCAAGGAATTCATATTCTAAAGACGCGTAGCCTTTCGTGATCGATTTCAGCTTGTCATAGAAATCCATCACCATTTCATTCAGAGGAAGCTTGTATTCAATAATGACCTTTTTTTCATTAACGTAATCCATCTTCAACTGGGTTCCACGCTTATCTTCACAGAGCTTCAGCAAACCACCTATGAATTCGGTCGGAGTATGTAAAGTCACTTTTACGTAAGGCTCTTCCATTTTTTCGATTTGAGTTTCATCAGGCATGCCTGAAGGATTCTCTAACATCAATACGGTGCCATCCGTTTTTGTAATACGGTAAACAACCGTCGGTGCCGTCGTAATCAGATTTAAATCAAACTCGCGCTCAAGACGTTCCTGAACAATCTCCATGTGGAGCAGACCCAGGAAGCCGCAACGGTAACCGAATCCCAAAGCCAAAGACTTCTCAACTTCATAAGTTAAAGAAGAATCGTTAAGGCAAAGTTTATCGAGCGCAACTTTTAAATTTTGATATTCACTTGCAACAACCGGAAAAATTCCGGCAAAAACCATGGGCTTGATTCTTTGAAATCCCGCTAAAGGTTCTTTTGAAGGATTCTTCGCTGACGTAACGGTGTCACCAACTTGGACATCGCGAATGTCTTTAATACCGCAAATGATAAAACCCACTTCCCCCGAATCAAGCTGATCAATAAAAGTAGGAAACGGCGTGTACTTGCCTAAGCGAAGAACCTCGTATTCTTTATCGGTGGCCATAAATTTAATACGGTCACCTTTTTTAATAATACCATCGATTGCTCTAATCAGGATGACTACACCTTGATAAGCATCAAACCAAGAATCGAAAATGAGTCCGCGCGGAGTTAAATCGCGGTTGGCTTTCGGTGGCGGAACTTTCGCAATTACGGCTTCAAGGATTTCGCCAATGCCGAGCTTTTCTTTTGCTGAAGCATGAATAATTCCCGTGCAATCAAGACCGACGGTGTCTTCAATTTGCTTCGCAACACCGGCCGGATCTGCTGTTGGCAGATCGACTTTATTCAGTACCGGAATAATTTCTAAATTATTTTCTAAAGCCAGGTAAACGTTCGCCAAAGTCTGCGCTTCAACACCCTGAGCGGCATCGACGACCAGAATAGCGCCCTCGCATGCGGCTAATGAACGGGAAACTTCGTACGAGAAGTCCACGTGCCCGGGCGTATCGATTAAGTTTAACTGATAGGTTTGACCATCGACTTTAGATTTGTAGGTCAAACTAACTGTTTGAGCTTTGATCGTAATACCACGCTCTTTTTCAAGATCCATATTATCAAGGAACTGATCTTTCTTTTCGCGGTCAGATAAAGCTCCCGTGTAGGATAACAATGCATCGGCCAATGTGGATTTACCGTGGTCGATGTGAGCGATGATTGAGAAGTTTCGAATATACTTGGGATCCATGTTTCCTTTTCTGAAAACTTAATCGTTAAAAAATTAAATACTACTTAACGGCTTCTTTCAGTTGCTCGATCTTATTTACTTTTTCCCACGGGAAGAAACCTTGGCTCAAGTTTTCTTCGCGGCCGAAGTGACCGTAAGCTGCAGTTTTTGAGTAAATCGGACGAAGCAAGTCGAACTCTTTAACGATACGTGCCGGACGTAAATCCCAAACGGCGCGCACTGCTTTTTCAAGCTTTTCAGCGCCAACTGTTCCAGTGCCGTAGTCGTTAACTGAAATACTGACCGGCTCAGCTACGCCGATAGCGTACGCCACTTGCACCAGACATTTTTCTGCAAGGCCTGCAGCTACGATGTTTTTAGCAACGTGACGGGCTGCATACGCCGCTGATCTGTCAACTTTAGAAGGATCTTTCCCTGAGAAGGCTCCTCCGCCGTGAGCACCGTGGCCGCCGTAAGTATCAACAATAATTTTACGGCCGGTTAAGCCGGCGTCACCCATAGGGCCACCCGTTACAAAACGGCCGGTCGGGTTGATATGAAATTTAGTATTCTTATCGATCCACTGTGCAGGAATAGATTTTTTAATGAGTTCTTCAGTAATGAACTGCTGAATTTCGTTATTTGAAACTTCAGGTGCATGCTGAGTTGAAATCACGATTGTGTCGATG
>JAJFMT010000034.1 GCA_020696855.1 Pseudobdellovibrio sp. | reverse complement strand
TTCAGCCAAATTTTTGGCTTCTTTAGGAATATCTAAATTAAGATTTCGGACTTTTAACAATGCCATATAGACCTACTTCTTATTCTTTTTGGTTTTAGTTTTTTCTTCGGCAGACTCTTCAGGAACGTCAGCCGGTGCCTCTTCTACATCTTCACCGGTTAACTTAGCCTGTTTTTTCTTTACGGCTTCCAGTTTAGTTTGCGCTTCTTCAAGGTCACTCATAGCCGCTTCAGAATCTCGGCCCAGGATTTTTTTAAGACCATCTTCCGCTTTTTTACGGCGGCTTTGGTTTGCACCTGAAATCAAAACAAGCTTTTCAACCAGGATCGGACCGAACTGCTCAATGTGAGCGAGCTTTCTTTCAAGATCCGCCTCTTTCATTTCATGCTTAATGTGACGAGAAAGTTTTTGGCCCGCTTGCATCAACGCACGGCGGATTTCTTCAACTAACTCATCAGAAGCGTCAATCGTTTCTTTAGATGCATTTTTAAATTTAATAAACGGAGACACCACTGAAACCGCAAATACATACGGGCCCAGCGGCAATGAATCTTTTGGCTGTGCCAAACCGTAAGACTTCCAGTTTACACTTTCAATCGCCCAAGTGATGGCACATCCTGATTTATCAAACTGAAGTGGAACACGGTTCGCAAAACGCAGTAACTGCACCGGCTGATCCGATTCACCACGATTAATAAAACGGGCTAAAGCCACTTCAACCACAACCGGCTTGAAGTCACAAATCGTTGGCTTACGGGTAACTACTGAAAAGAAGTCGACTTGACCAAGACGGTTGATTGATTTTGATAAAGCCTCTTCACCGACAGTCAAAACAGACTTAGTAGAAGGAGCCATCAATTGCGTTGCCTGTACAGCCTGAAAGATCTTTTTGAAATCTTCTTCAGATAGAGACGTGATCGGCTTATCCAGAAGCGCCTTTGGCATTCCGGCTTTAACAAAATCTTTCAATGACTGATCAGAAATACGCGAAAACCCTGTCTTAAGAAATTTCGCTGCCGTGATCTTTCCATAAAGATGTGAATGCGTAATGAACTCACCGAGTTTAAACGTATGAGGATGAGGTAAAGTAGCCTCCGGAATCTCCGGGCTCAGCGTACTTACACGGTCTGTTTTAACCCAGTCACCGTCCGCTAATTTATAATTAATCGTCACATGCGGATTCAAAAGAACAGTTCCTTCGATGTAGGTCAGTAAACCGCCATCACCGTTTAACTGAATGCGACCGTCCATTAAAAACTCAACGCGAACGCCGTTGGTTTTATTCTTCCAGTCGATCATTTCTTTGTTTCTTACGATTCCCGTGTTGGTTTTGATGTCGACATCAACCTGAGCTGAAATCGCTTTTCGCATATTTTTTGTTTTTGAAATAACCTGAACGCCTTTGGCATTTGTCATTTGCGCCCATGTTGTCGCGGCTGAAATACCAATACCCTGTTGTCCGCGAGAACACTGCCCACGGCCGAACTTAGACGATGCCAGGTATTCACCGAAAACTTTTGCTAAGTCATCAGCTTCAATTCCAGGTCCGTTATCTTCGACAATAATCTTAATTAGATCAGTATTTTTTGTAGATCCATTACCTACCTTAGAAACTTCAATTTCAAGTTCAGGTAAAATTTCATTTTGCTCACAGGCATCCAGCGAGTTATCGACAGCTTCTTTCAAAGTGGTAAGAACTGCTTTTAACGGAGATGAGAATCCCACTTGCTGAAGGTTTTTTGCAAAATACTCTGCAGTACTACTTTTGGTGATTTTGCTCACTTTAAAACCCCTTTTTCAGGCCGAAAAACCCAAAAAAACACCCCGTTTTTATGTGAAAATCATGAAAAACAGCTAGTATTTTCAGGTCAAATTTAACTATTAACCTCTACATTGAGGGGGCAAGGAGGGCTTAAAATCAAGCCCTCTCGACAATCGCAACGCGTTATGCTTAGAAATTGTGAATTAAATTACAATTTTCAATTTAATTTCTGAAATTTAAGGCACCGATATAATCACCTTTGCCTAAATCAACTCCTGATTTTCTGAGGATGGCGTAAGCAGTTGTTACGTGAAAATAAAAATTCGCCTGCACGAATTCATTAAAATAAGACTCGCCATCAAGCCATTGACCCTTCATCCACGGTGGAGCGTACTTCGCTTCTTTGTATTTTGAAAAATCAGCTTCAACTTTTGTTTTCAGCCATTCGTTAGTTTTTTGTATACGCTCACGTAACTCAGCAACAGTTTTTTCATTGTCTTCAAATTTTGGCGCTTCAGAGAAGCTTAAGCGCGCCGTTGCCAGCTTAGCGTTATCACAAGCGATTTGTATCTGCTTTGAAAGCGGAAACATATCTACAATTAATCTTTCATTTAACAGATTATTTACGTCATATTTTTTTAAATCCGCATGTTGAGTGGCTTTCACCAGCATACCGTCGAGGTTGTTCAATACTTTAATGAATTGTAAAACGACATGTTTGTTCACATTTGCTCCTTGAAGTTATCTTTATAGACTAGATGTATATCAAAATCCGGTGACGAAAATAAGCTAAAACGCTCCTTTGCTGCAAAATGATACGCCACTCAAATGAATTTTTGATTCTGAAATTTCACGTTTACAATTCCTGCTGTGTGATTTAGAAAGCCTCTCATGGGATTTCTCTTTATTGTTCTTGGCACTTTAATGTGGTCTCTCGACACTTTAATTCGCTACCCGCTGCTCGCCGTTGTCTCTGCCGACACAATGGTTTTTATTGAACATCTGTTTCTGTTTGCTTACTTTTTGCCTTTGCTCTTTATCAACAAATTCGATTTTAAAAAAATCGATGGCGCAGCATTCACCGGATTTTTTGTTATTGGCATGATTGGCTCTGCCGCCAGCACACTGGCATTTACAAAGGCCTTTTCATTAATTAACCCGTCGTTAGTTATTCTTTTGCAAAAGCTTCAGCCCTTTATCGCGATACTGCTTTCTTCTTTAATGCTGAAAGAGCGTATTCATAAAACTTTCTATGTTTGCGCACTGCCTGCGTTTCTTGGAGCGTTTTTGCTTTCCTACAAAGACATTGCACCCGTCTTTACAGGTTCGCTCGAGGCCGGCGTTACACTTGGCTACGTGCTGACCCTGGTTGCTGTTATCGGCTGGGGTGCTTCAACGGTGTTCGGCAAGAACCTCAGTACACGCGGGTTTGCGGAGCCTGAAATCATGGCCGGAAGATTCATTTTCGGCTTTGTTTTACTGTCCGCCTACTGTGCGGTACAGGGCTCGCTGCCCACTGCTGAAATCAATCTTGAAGTTTACATTAAGATTCTGATCATGGTGATTATCTCAGGGCTAATCGGCATGTACTTTTACTACAAAGGCTTAAAGACATTGCCGGCCCATGTGGCTGCGGTAGCCGAGCTGTTTTTTCCACTCAGTGCAGTTACCATCAACTGGATTTTTCTCGGAAAGACGCTCGATGCTCTTCAAATTGCAGGAGCAGTGTTGCTGGTAGGCTCTTCGCTTCTACTACAAAAGCTGAATAAATCCGTTACTCAATAGAAAAATTATTCTTCGCTATTCTTTTTTAGTTCTTCGATCGCCATGTCCGCTCGGGTTTTGTGGCCTTTTTTGGAGTTGCAGTCTTTGCAGCTGGGGACACAATTTTTCTTGTCTGATTTGCCGCCTCTAACAATGGGAATCAGATGATCCATCGTCAGCTCTGCCGGGCTGAACTTTTGTTCGCAGTGGTAACAAATGCCTTTACCAAGCACCTGCCGCCACCAAACGCTTTCGCGAAGCTCGCGGGCCTTTTGCTTTTCTTTTTTACGGTGGGCTTCTGAAGCCGGAACAAAATACTCTTCAGCCATGGCTTTTTTTAGACCTATTTAGCCGGATAGTAAAGGCGATTATCGTAAAGACCTTCACTGAAATACTGCTGAACTGCCTTTAATTGCTGTTCACGGTTTTTCACGTCGCCGACGAGTTCGTAATGCCCGTCAGAATAAAGCGCGATAACTTTAGGTCCTTCGCGAAGTACACTTCTCGCAAGATGGTTTACGTTTTTTTGTTCAATATTAAGAACATCCAGAATGGTCGGCAGCACATCGATCTGCTGCACAGGCTGGTTCGTATTTAATTTTTTTAGCCACGAAAGCCCCGGTCCATACATCACAAACGGTACACGGTAGCGGGAAACAAAGCCGCCCGTTTTATCATATTCAGGGCCGGTATGGTCCGCTGTCAGAATAAAAAGCGTGTTGCCATACCATTCTTTAGTGCGAGCACATTCAAAAAACTTTTCCAGCGAGTAATCTGTATATTGAATTGTCTTCAGAATCTCTAAGCGGTCATCTTTAAATTTCTCAATATACGTCGCAGGCAATTTGTATGGCTGATGTGACGACAGAGTAAATACAGTTGTAAAAAACGGCTGATGAAATCCCGAAACCCTGTCGCAAGTCCACTTCAAAAAAGGTTCGTCGAAAATTCCCCAAGTGCCATCGTCGTCAGCGGCATTCGGGTAATCCGCTTTGCTGTAAAAGTTATTTATGCCCACACTTTTCGTAAACGAATCAAAATGCATGCTACCGCTATTAGCCGCATGAAAAAAGCTGGTGTGGTAGCCTTCAGAAGTCAGCAAAGTACCAAGACCGATAATCTGATTCGCTGAGAATTCAGAGTTAATAAACGGCTCTTCCATTAGCGCCGGTATTCCGGAAAGAATCGCTGCAATTCCCTCAATTGAACGTCTGCCATTAGCGTACGCCGACTTAAAATCGGCGCCTTCACTGCGTAATTTGTTTAAAAACGGCGTCGGCTCAGGATTTTTAAGTTTGGTATACTCATCAGAAAAACCTTCCAATACCAGAATAACAATATTCAGTTTCTCATCGCCGGTTGTAACTGTTTTCGGAGTTCTCGCATTAAGATAGGAAAGCATTTCATCAGCTGCAAAGTACGTTGATTTATCAAGAGAGCGGTGAGTAGCGCTTTTAAATACCGTAAAAGTAGAATTTAAAATCAGATTATTGCCATAGCTGTTATCAAATAATTTGGCGTCAACAAATGTAAGTGGTTTATGCTGAAAGCCTCCACGTGATGCGATCACAGAGACTATCAAGATGATAAAACTGAAAACAGCTTTTTTATACAGCTCGAATTTTTCGTTGTATCTTTTAGCAAGAGTCCCTGCCAGAAAAATATAGACAGCTACCGTCAGAAAGCACGTACCCGCCAATGTCAGGTATGGCGCAATCAGGTTCGAGGCTTTTCCGTCCGAAAGTAAAAAGAATGATGAAGCCGTAAACCGTTTTGCGGTAAAATTATAAAGCTCAATGTCGGCAAAATTCAAAAACAGAAAGGCAGAGTTCAGGGTAATGAATAAACCCAGCCACAAATTCTTCAAAATACGAATATGTCCCAGCCAAACGAGCCCTAAGAAACAAAGTCCGACCAGTACCGACAGAACCGAAAGATCAAACCTCCAGCCATGCAAAAAAGCCCATAAAACGTCCATAGTTTGCAGGTTTGAAAGTGAGGATTTGTTCCAAATATAGAACACAGCGCGAACAAGCGTATAAACCGAAAAATGCAGGAAAAAATAGGCTAAAAACCACATAAAAGCTTTCCCAAAGAGTTGCTCAAAAACCCAATTTTTGCTACTACATAATGATGAAAATTGAAGAAATGAAACAACGCCTTATAGAGGCCTACCCCGATGCAGATCAGAGCACTGATATTCAAGTGTTTGATCTGACCGGAACATCTGATCACTGGGAAGTGGCTGTGCGAAGCAAACAATTTGCGGGTTTATCAAGAATTGAACAGCACCAGCACGTTATGAAGGCTTTCGCTCCGGAACTTAAAACCGGCGAAGTGCACGCCCTTTCGATTAAAACAACAGTCAAAAACTAGAACGACGGAGTAATAAAATGTCAGAAGTAAAAAGCAGAATCGAAAAACTTTTAGAAGAAAACAAAATTGTACTTTTTATGAAAGGTACGCAGCAGTTCCCGATGTGCGGTTTCTCTGCACGCGCGACGGCTATTCTTCAGGACATCGGTGTTAGCTTCAAAGACGTAAACGTTCTTGAAGATGAAGAGATCCGCCAAGGTATTAAAGACTACGGCAACTGGCCGACAATTCCACAACTGTACGTTAATAAAAAATTAATCGGCGGCAGCGATATCATGATGGAAATGTATCAGGCCGGCGAACTTCAAACGATCGTTAAGAACTAAAGATGATTTGTAACGTTGCCATCTGGGATAGAGCCATTCGCTTTCTCTTAGCCATTATTCAAATGGCTTACGCTTTTGCCGGCGGCCCCATTTGGCTTTGGTTCTTCGGATTTTACTTTCTGGTAACAGCGGCATGGGGACTTTGCCCGACATACGCTTTCTTCAAAATCAGAACGCAACGGTAATTTAACCGGAAGGAAGCCATAGTGAATTCACTTGCCGATCTTCAATTACAGCCCGAGCAAATCAAAACCGACAGCGATTCATTAAAATATTACGGTAAAGACTGGACAACCTACTTTGACATTAAAGCGTCAGCCGTTCTGTTCCCGCAATCAACTGAAGATGTTGTGAAAATTGTAAAGTGGGCGCGCGCTCACAAAATATCTCTGGTTCCTTCAGGTGGCCGCACGGGTCTAAGCGGCGCCGCCTGTGCCCTCAATGGAGAAGTTGTCGTTTCATTTGAAAAGATGAATAAAATTCTTTCCTTCAACGAAGTCGAAGCTTCTGTTGATATTGAACCCGGTGTTATCACTGAGGCTCTGCAGGAATTCGCAAAAACAAAAGAACTTTATTATCCTGTTGATTTTGCCGCCAGAGGTTCATCACAAATGGGCGGAAACATTGCTACGAATGCCGGCGGTATTAAGGTTGTTCGTTACGGTCTGACCCGCGACTGGGTCATAGGTTTAGAAGTTGTTACTGGCACCGGTGAAGTCCTACATCTTAATAACGGTCTCGTTAAAAACGCCACTGGTCTTGATTTACGGCATCTATTTATCGGCAGCGAAGGCATTTTAGGTTTTATTACAAAAGCAACGATCAGACTGGCGCCAAAGCCTCCTGAATTAAAAGTTTTTGTCTTCGCATTGGATCATTTGCAAAGCGTGATGAAAGTGTTTTCAGAATTTAAAAAGCACTGCCAGCTTCAGGCCTATGAAATGTTTTCGGAAAAGGCTTTGAAACATGTTTTAAAATCCACAGGCCTTCCCCGCCCCCTTGAAACCATCAGTGATTTCTATGCGGTTTGCGAGGTTGAGGTCAGCAGCCCTGATGTCGAAGAAAAGGTTATGGGCGTTTTCGAAAAGTGTTTGGAAAACGGCTGGATCACGGACGGGGCCATGTCACAATCTGAAGTGCAGGCTAAAACATTCTGGCGCTACCGCGAAGACATTAGTGAAGCGCTTTCGGTCTACTCCCCTTACAAAAATGATATCTCGGTTTCAATCTCTAAAGTGCCTGACTTTATGAACGATTTAGATTTGGTTTTCTCTCAGTCTTATCCCACATGGGAAGTCGTCTGGTTCGGCCACATTGGTGATGGTAACTTACATATCAATATTTTACGCCCCGATGGCATGACCAAAGAAGTTTTCGTAAAAGAATGCCGCAAGGTTGATGAGCTGGTATTTAAAGCCGTTCAAAAACAAAACGGAAGCATCTCTGCCGAACACGGAGTAGGTCTTACTAAAAAATCTTTTTTAACTTACACACGTTCGCCTGAAGAAATCGAACTGATGAAGGGAATTAAAAAAGTATTTGACCCTGATAATATATTGAATCCGGGGAAAGTAATCGAGGCAAGTACATAACGCCTACTAAAGTTCGCTGGGTCACCAGTGAATAGCCATATGTCGGGACATCTTTTTCACTCACAGAAATATACAAATCTTCACCGACTGCACCGATTTTAATTTCAGTGTGTCCTGCAGGATCAACAGGGCGTCCATTGGATCTTCTTGCACCATTTACAGTTCTGTAAACTAAGATCGAACCCGGTGGTGCCATCGATGGATTATTTTGGAGCATCGAACTGACCGCGAGCTTCGCTTCGTAGTTAGGCTCTCCACGCCGTGGCATATCAAGTAAGTTTTTAAAACCTGCTTCAGGCACCGCAAGATCGACTACGGCGTTATAAGCAAAACGGCCCCCTGTAAAATCGGCCGGTACCATGCCCGAACCTCTCAGAGCGTCTTTAACAGCGCCATAGCAGTAAGTTTGAACTCGCCCGTTAGCCCTGCGAACGATATATCTATCGGGATTCACAGCAATCTGTTCACGCGCGATACGAATTAATTCCGTAACCATTTCAGAAGATGAATAACTGGCGAACGCCCGTGCTATCGGGTTTAATTCTTCGCCCGTTTTCTCAAGCAGACCTTTGCACACTTGCGGGGGACCACAGGGTCTTGCAGTAATTTGCTCTTCATCTTCTTCGGCGCCGTCATCATCAATTGAGGCCGGCATTCGGGTCGTTGAAAGTTTTACGACTTTGAATTTAGGTTTTGCCGAATGAGAATAATATTGAGTCTTCTCAGAAAGTGAGAAGACCAACCCGATTGAAAAACACAGAATGAATAATATAACCGCTGACCGCATTCAGAGTTATATCGGAATGCAGCGGTAGCTTTTCAATGGCCAAAGGTCTGTTTAAAAAACGATTCTGGTCTTAATATTCCGCTTAGAAGAAATAAACTTATCAGCCAGTTGCTGAGCTGACATTTGGGAATGGTCCAGCTCAAGATCAGTTACAAGGTAACCAATTTTGTGATCGGTAGAAAGGTATTGGGCCTGAATGTTCGCTTTTGCTTCAGAGATAAAACCGTTCAGCTCCCCTAAAACACCCGGCTCATTTAAGTGCACGTTCATGATTCGGGTCACACTTTCTTTCGCATTCAAATCAATATTCGGAAAGTTAACTGCCCCTGCGGTTGTACCGTAACGTAAAAACTTTCTAAAACTCTCACTCACTTCAAGGCCAATGGCATACTGCGCTTCTTCCGTGCTGCCACCGATGTGCGGAGTTAAGATAACATTTTTAAGGCCTTGCAAAGGCGAAACAAATTTTTCTTTGTTAGATGCCGGCTCATCAGGAAACACGTCAATCGCACAGCCTGCAAGGTGACCTTCCTTTAATGCCGCTACCAGCTCTTCAATAACAATCACCGTACCGCGGGAAGCGTTGATCAGGTGGCTGCCTTTTTTCATTTTTCGCAGCTGTTTTGAGCCGATCATGTTTTTTGTCTCGGGAGTTTCCGGCACATGAAGACTTACAAAATCCGACTCGGCCAATAAATCTTCCAAATTAGATTTAGGCTGAGCATTCCCAAGGGGTAATTTTTTTACAACATCATAAAATAAAACTTTTAAACCAAAAGATTCGGCCAAAATACTGACCTGGCTTCCAATGTGCCCGTAACCAACGATCCCGAGAGTTTTACCGCGAACTTCGCGTGAGCCTTCTGCCGACTTCACCCACTCACCTGTGTGAGCTTTGGCACTTCGGTCACCTAATTGGCGCGACAACGCCACCATCTCCGCAAGAACGAGCTCAGCGACAGATCTGGTGTTGCTGTGAGGGGCATTAAAAACCGGGACACCGTTATTATTTGCCGCCAGCAAATCCACCTGATTTGTGCCGATGCAAAAGGCTCCGATCGCTAAAATATGCGGATTATTTTGAATAATATTTTTTGTAATCTCTGACTTCGAGCGAATGCCTAAAACATCATAATTTTTTAAAATTTTGTTATATTCTTCCTCAGAGGGAGCATGCTTAATCAAGTCAACTTTAAAGCCCTCTTCAGTCAGTTTTTCTTTGGCAATTTCATGGATGTTTTCAGTCAGTAATATGCGCATTGCAATAATAGTAACAAGCTAATCGAGATTACGACAAGATATTACTATAGATTTTACCAGGATGTGAAATTGGGCGTAAACGGACCTTTACTCAATCTCCTCATAGTTGAGGATGATCAAAATTTAGCTAGTTCGATTAAGATACTGGCGCCGGAGTGTTATAAGGTTTTCGTTTCACAGAAAGCCGCGTTAGTCCCTGATCACGTTTTCTTTCATGCTGCTCTCGTTGATATGCATCTCGAAGTGGTTCCTCCCGAAACGGCTGATGGCCTCAAAGTCATAGAAAAGCTGAATCGCAAAAATCCTCAGACAGAAATCATAGCGATGTCCGGTAATCTGGACCGCAAGCTTATGGAAAAGGCCATCCATGCGGGCGCCCAGCGTTTTTTGGCAAAGCCGCTTTCACCTGAAGAGCTCACTTCCATGCTTGAAAAAATAGAAGCCTACTGGAATTTACGTCATTCGCTTATAGAGATTAATAAAACTAAGGCCCGCCTTTTCGGCTCATCTGCAGCAACTGAAAATCTGCGAAAATCCGTATCACAGCTTCGCGGCGAGACGGCGCCAGTGTTAATCGAGGGAGAAACTGGTTCAGGCAAAGATGTGATTGCCAACCTACTCAATCAACAGGAAGGTACGCGGCCCTTTGTCGCCGTTAATTGCTCAGCTTTGACAGAAACACTTTTTGAAAGTGAATTCTTCGGACATGTTAAAGGCGCGTTTACAGGTGCCGATGCAAACAAAATCGGTTTTGCTGAAGCGGCACACGGCGGAGATTTATTTTTGGATGAGATCGAAGCGCTGCCATTAAGCCAGCAGGCCAAGCTTCTCCGCTTCTTAGAATCAGGTGAAGTTCGTAAAGTCGGCGGTAAAGAAACTCAAACCGTGGATGTCAGAGTCATTGCAGCCAGCAACGTTCCTTTAAAAGATCTCATCAACGAAAAAAAATTCCGGGAAGATTTGTATTTCAGGCTGAGCGCGCACCGAATTCAGATTCAGCCCCTGCGCGAACGTAAAGACGACATCGCAGCTATCGTGACTTCATTCACGGAAATGCAAAAAGCAAAACGAAATAAAAATTTCGACGAGTCCGCGATGGAAGAATTACTGAAATACAACTGGCCCGGAAACGTCAGAGAACTGAAACGCGTATGCGAACAATTGTTCCTGACCTCCCCACTTCCGTTCATTCGCGATATTGATGTAAAAAGAATTCTCAGCGTTCAGGATTCGGGTATTAAAACCGGGTTTGATACCGATTTAACCCTCGATGAGTTTTTAAAGAAGCAGGAAAAGTTATTTATTGAAAGTGTTTTATCCATCCAGCAAGACATGGACAAAGCGTGTGAAAAATTAAAGATCAGCAAATCGAACTTGTATAAAAAAATAAAAGACTTGGGAATCAGCTATGAATAATAATCTTTTTGAAACGAGCATGGCCTGGGACAGTCCTGTTTACCGACAAACAGTGGCGATCGTTCTTCTTTTCATTTTCTTAGGCGCTGCCGTCAACTTTGTGTTCCGTAAAAAAAGTCAGTACTCAGCAATTACATGGGCTTCCATCAAGAGCTGGCTGATCCTCGCCCCGTTGATGTTTTTATTTATGGGCTTACGCGCTCCTGTGCCGATTATTTTCCTTACACTTCTCGCGATCTATGGTTCTAAAGTTTATTTTCAGCTCATGGGAATGTATCACCAAACCTGGTTCGTTTACATTTGCTATATTGGTGTAATCGGCCTCGGCATCTCTTCTCACTTCGGAAGCCTTACGTTTTACAATGAAATGCCGATGGTAGTATTGGGTATGTCTTGCCTGATTCCGCTTTTTAAACGCGACTACCGCGATATGATTCAGTACATTTCTTTGACGTTGCTGGGGTTCATCTTCCTTGGCTGGTCGTTCATGCACTTAGCTTTGATTTTAAATTTTGATAACGGTCTCTATCAGGTCATGTACCTGATTATTCTGACAGAGTTCTGCGATACAACCAATCTGGCGATCAGCCGTTACTTCAAGGGCCCTAAAATAATCAGCGAGATCAATAAGAAGCGTTCCTGGAACAGTACACTCGTCGCCATTCTGATTACTTTGGCTTTGGCCTACAGTATGCGATACCTCTTGCCTGACGGCAGTGAAAAGTACTGGCTGGCAACGGGCCTGATCGCCTCGTTCGGTGGCGTCGTAGGAGACATGGTGATGTCCGTCGTCCGCAGAGATGCCGGCGTGAAAATCGTCAGTGGCTTTGTTTGGGGCCGCGGCGATTTTTTAAACCGCGTTGACCGGCTGATATTCGTCGCTCCGATTTATTATTTTATCATGCTGGGATTAAACTGATGCGACGCTGGAATTACCAGAACGAACAATGGACCAAACTGCCTCCGCACATTAAGCATTTGCCGTTGTTTACCCAGCACTATGATCTAACCAGTCAGCTTATTCGCTTTCTGTGGTCTATTATTTTAAAGAACTGGTTTTATACTTTTTATATCCGCCTCGAAGTCAAAGGTGGAAGCTTCAGTGAACTTTATGAAAAACAAAAAAAGCTGATTATTATTTCTAATCATGCTTCACATTTAGATGCGACTTCAATAGCTGCCTCTATCCCCCGCACTCACTGGCTTGACCTTTATATCGCTGCTGCAAAAGATTATTTCTTTTCCAACTGGTTATTTACCTTCTTTTCACAGCACTGCTTAGGGGCGATCCCTATCGACCGCAAAGAAAAAAAGGGCGAAGCCGTTCAGCTCATTTTATCACTGCTGACGCAATTAGACCGCATGTGGCTGATTATTTTTCCCGAAGGCACCCGCACCAAAGACGGAAAAATCCAGGAATTCAAACGCGGCGTTAGTATCTTCGCTGAAAAAGCAAAAACCCCGATTCTGTTTTTGTACATCGAAGGGAACTCAAAACTTTGGCCCAAAGGTGCGTTGTTCGCAAAGCCGGGAAAGCTCACCGTTCATATCGGTCCCGTACAAGAGCCGACTTCTATTGATGAAATTTATAAGAACTATCTTGAATGGGTTAAGACTATTGACCCCTCTGTCCTGCCTGACGACATGACTGATGAGAACGTAGAGGCAGAAATTCCGATGAATCTTGAAGACCTGGAGAACGACGATGACAAAAACACAACCAACTCATGATATCGTCAAAAAACATTTAAAAATCGGGCCTTATGAGGTCCATGCCGTTCCGACCGGAATCTTCGGTCTCGATGGCGGCTCAATGTTCGGAACAGTCCCAAAAGTTCTGTGGGAAAAATCAAATCCACCCGACGAAAAAAATCGGATCGCAATGGAAGCGCGGGCGCTGCTGTTAAAATCGAAAGACAGGAACATTTTAATCGATACGGGTAACGGATCTGACTTCATTGCAAAATACGGTGAAAAGCTCGGCTCTAAGTTCGCTGAGATGTACGCGGTTGACGAGAACGGGCCTAATTTAATTTCATCCCTTAAAGCTCACGGCGTTAACCCGGAAGACGTAACCGATGTCATTCTCACTCATTTGCATTTCGATCACGCCGGCGGCGCTACTAAGGCAGAAAACGGCAAGATTGTCCCTACGTTTCCGAAGGCAAAATATTATTTGCAACGAAGCAATTTAGAAACGGCAAAAAACCCCAATGTGCGCGAGAAGGCCAGCTACTTTCAGGCTAACTTTCAGCCGCTGTTGGATGCCGGTGTTCTGCAGTTTCTTGATGGCGACGCTAAAAACTTTATTTCCGGCATTTCACTTATCGTTTCAAACGGCCATACACAAGGCCACCAGGTGGTTCAGATTGAAGATTCTGAGAAGCAGCTTTTTTACTGCGGTGATGTCATTCCAACCTCTAGCCACATCCGGTCGGCATGGATCATGGGTTACGACTTAAACCCGCTTGAGATCATCAAAGAAAAAGGCGAGCTCTTGAAGCTGTCGCAAAACAAAGAAACTTATTTTTACTTCGAGCATGATCCTTACTGTGACATGGCCAGTGTTGAAAAGATAAATGAAGATTACAAAGTAAAAGAAAGATTTTCTCTGACATGAAGAAGTCGCCACGGTTGGTTCGCTTTCTTGAAGAACTTGCAGAGATTCGCTTGGTTGCATCCAGCCTGGCTTACTTTACTCTTCTCTCTATTTTTCCTCTCTTGATTATTATACTTTCGGTCTTTCAATATGTCGGTGGACTGGAAGAATACTACCCGCGCGCAGAAGTTCTGCTTTTCAGTCACCTGCGGGAAGCGACCGGATCAAGCGTCAGTAAGTTTTTACGTAATGCACTTGAAGGAGTCGACTTCGGCGCATTAGGAGTGTCAGGTATTATTTTTCTCGTGTGGGCCAGCATGGGTTTAGTCAGAAATATTGATTATGCTTTTCACCGTATTTGGCGCGTGAAAATCGAATCTGCAATTTACAAAAGACTGTTGCTTCACTGGTTTATGCTGGTTGCCGTCCCCGTGGTAATTCTCATGTTTATTTTTGCGAAGTCTTTGTTTTTTACGAACGAAGGCCGCAGAAGCCTTGAATATCAATCGACGTTCGCGCTGTTTCTTTGGCTTTTTTTGTTCGCTTTATATAAATTTATTCCTGAAGTTAAGGTTAAGAACTGGGTAGCCATGGTGGCGGCCGCTGTCAGCGGGGTCGGTCTTTTTGCCATTCAGAAGTCATTCTTGTGGGTGTCCTGGAGGGTTTTTCGCCAGAATAAAATCTACGGATCTCTCGCTTCATTCCCGATTTTCCTGATCTGGCTTTTAGCTATCTGGTATGTGGTGCTTCTGGGGGTCTCTCTTTGCGCATTTCTGCAGCAAAAAAGTGCGGCAAAGAAGCAAATAGTCTAAAATAATCAATCACGTCTTAACTTTAAGGCCGTTGTTTGCTAATACTCAATTTACGATTAATAGCCAGTATCAATCTAATGGTTCCGTAGCTCAGCTGGATAGAGCAATTGCCTTCTAAGCAATAGGTCGAACGTTCGAGTCGTTCCGGAATCACCATTTTTTTCAGTTACTTTTTTTGATCCCGAAGAGCCACGAATGGCGTCCACTGAATGCAAATTCAAGCTTTAAAACTTTTACGGCCGATGCAGGCGGGATAACATTATCTGTGAAGTTATCAAGAATATACTCCTGCCCATCTAAATTAATCAAAAGAACAGCATGTTCAGTTCGCGCCACCAGATCATCGGCTACAATTAAGTAAACCTGATCCTCAGTAAAACCAAGTGCCCTTAAAACATAGTACTTGGCAATCGCAAAGTCTTCGCAATCACCGTGACCACGGGCCAGAGTTTGCGCTGGCGAACTCCATTGATCACCGTTATCTTCTCTGTACTGAATTTGCGAATTCACCCAGATATTTACTTCTTCTATTTGCTGCTGCTTGGTTTTGCCTGAAAACATTCTCAGCCACTCATTCGTATGCGAAGCACCGGGTTTTGCAATATTCAGCCATTTATCCATGTTCGGTGCAGGCACTGAAAGTCCGATATAGCTCAGTAATCGCGGCGCTCTGATTTCTTCATTCGCAAATGAGTCACTTGCTCCAAAGAATAAAACGGCTAGGAATATAAGAAACGTCAAAAACAGCTGGTTACGCAAAAAGAAAATTCTATTTATTAAAAAAAGATCCCTTTGAAAGTTTTGCATTATTGCACCCTAATCTCACACTGTCCGTTAATTGTTTCGTTTCCGTCCTTCAGCTGAAAAGGAAATACCGCAGTAGATTCCTGGCCTTCTTCTCCCAACTCAATGGACTGAGAAAGCATTCGTGTTCCATGAAAGACTGAGGCAAAGCGTTTAGTCTGACCTTGCGGCTGCCTGATCCAGAACTGATACTGCGAAGGAAACCGGCCAAACATCAGATTCAAACTTTTACCCGGCTCGGGGCTGTAGCGAAGCTCCAGCGCCGATGCTAAGGGCCCTTCTGCGGTTTCATAACTGACAAGTTTATCGGTTTGGCAAAAATACTGAACTTTCATTTCACCGGCAAAGGCAGTTTTACTGAAAAATCCGGCGATTAAAACTAATAGAACTAAAAGGTAATAATCTCTGAGAATCTTTTTCATAAATCTCCCGAATTAGAGAGGTTCAATCTCTGTACCCGCCAGACGAAATACAACAGCAGCTCAGTGTCTCAAAATGAGATTTAGACAATTTCTGCCAGCCTGTGTACTAGAGACTTACAATCAGGAAACTATTAACTTTTTTTAACAAATTTTAAGAGTGGACCTATTCACCTGAAGCTTCAAAAATAAAGCTGTCACGAGTACCGAAGATTCTGAACAGTTTATCTGACGCTTGAAAGTAAGCTTCACCACGGTCATTCAGCTTAAATTTTTCAGTAATGACTTTGGCTTCCTCACCTACAATGCGAATGGCTGTGTATTTTCGCTCAGGCGAAATTTCCGTACGTGCTGATTTTTTTAAAATGATACTGCACATTTTCTTTTCTTTTGAACAAACGAGGTTAAAATCTTTGTCTGAAGTTACAATACTCTTTCCTTTACCGAGCATGCTGTCCTGTTCACTGACATTCATAATCGCATACAAATCAGCAGAATCGGAATCGGAGTTCCCATAGATGTCTTTTTCGGTAACGTTAATCATAACATTCATGTTCATCGGCATGAACTTTACCCGTGTAGCAGCCTGAACATCAAAAACCAACAGCAAGCAAAGTAATGTAAAAAACTTCATAGGTTCTCCTGCCGATAATTTTCGATAGTTTTTCTGATTATGACAAGCAATGGTGCGAGGAGCTGCAATTAAGATGCTTTAGAGGTGTTATTTTTACGCTCAGTAATATCCTGAATCGTCCCTGAAATAACCGGGCCGTGTTCCGATGTCTGGGCTTCAACAAGAATGTGGCAAAAACGTATTTGCCAGCGTCCGCCGTAATTACATACCAAGCGTAATTCAACCAACAGAGATTTCATTTCAGCATAGGTTTCTTCACGCAAAAGATTATCAAAGATGGCCCGGTCTTCTGGATGAACGCGGTCGCGGAAGGCTTCATAACTTGGCCCCAGTCCTACCGGCAAATTCAGGATCTCAAAGACTTTTCTTGACCAGGTCATTTTGTGGCCGTTGGCAGACCACTTCCACATTCCAAGTCCCGCCATGTTTTGCGCCCGTTCACGGTCACGAATTTCCAATGCCAGTTGCGCTTTAATACGCACTAACGAATCAGTCATAAACGAAAAATCCGATATTTTAATTTCTGGATGCAAAGGGTTCGCGTCGCCGCCATACTCAATTTCCTGAGCGGCTTCGCGAATGTTCTTAAGATCTTTCAATAAAGGGCGAAGTACCAAGTACGAAACGGTCCCGCCGGCAATAATTAAAAGCGACAGAACAATTAAATTCAGCCAAATCAAATTTGCACTGAAGCCACTGTGTGATTCATTCAGCGCCACAAAGAAATCACCTTCTACCGAAGCGAATTCATTCTTTAGCCGCTCCAGCCGGATTTTATAATACTCCCGCTTTTCTGCGACCATTTCATTTTTCTTAATATCCTCACGGAGTTCTGCAGCTAAGTCGCTGAGGACAGCCATTTTGTTATCGCCGTCAGACCACTTTTCTACTACTTTTTTAAGAGAGCCTTGCTGCCCGTACTGCTGAAGAAAAAAACTAAGTTCGCGAAGATTATGAAAATCTGTAGGGTCGCGAACGACAGGCGCGCTGTCGATATACAAATTAGGATTTTCTTTTAATGTTCCCGCCCGGGCAGATTTTAGAAGCGCTGAGAGTTTTAAATTTTTCAGGTATTGATCATAGTACTCGTCTTTTTCCGACGACGCATACGACACGATACTGTGCATAGCTTCATTTTGAAAGTGAGCCCAATGGTGTCCTGTCACTGCAAGAAAGTTGAAAGAATTTACGACTGATAATGAAAAATAAAAGAATACGGCGAACAAGCCCATTAAAGCTGAACTGACTGCTGCTAGAACAAAAATGGATTTCCTAATGGACATCACTTTCGTGTCGGTATTCGCATCAGCTAACTTGACTGAAACTGGCCCTAAGAAGGGCCCTGTTTTCTATCCAAAATTATCGCGGAATACAGTCTTGAACATTCGGTGGGCAAGCCGGACGCACACCTGGGTTACTGCCTGGCTGCGTCTTTCCCGGTGCTGTTGCGGCTGCTTGACCACAGTCCAGTACCTTAATTTTGCCAACCACGCGCCCTTCATCCTTTTCAGAATAGTGAACAGATTGGTTACTGCGTAAGGTAATCAAAACTTCGCGTTCAACACACTTTTTTGATTCAGCAGCAAAGCCGGCAACACAAAACAAAACCACCGATAAAAACGTTACGTACTTCATATAGATTCTCCTGGTGAAATGAACGAAGCAAGCCAGGGACCTACCCTTAAAAGCATTAGGTTAAATTTAAGGTGTCTCAAAGTAAGACAGTTGGCAAAAAACGATTCTACTTTTTACAATCAACAGCGGGTACGCAGTACTTTTGCGGCTATCTTCATGGCCTTTGATTCTTCGGAATTCTTTCTTTTCAGAAGGAACAAATCTCTGTTCATATGAGTACTTTTGATTTTTCCAGGATTCAGTTCAATAAAATTTTTAGCAGCAAGAAACTTAGGAATGAAAGCCACAGCAAGCCCCTCATTCACAATTTGCAAAGCTAAAGATAAACTGCCGGCGCCATACTGCACTTTTCGCTGAACCTCGGCCGGCCACCCGTCACGAGACTTCAAACTCAACGGGTTCTGCGACATCCCCTCATTGGGGATAACAAACGGCACTTGTGAAAAAGGCATTTTAGCAAATTTTGCACTTGCACCGAAGACACCCATTTGAACCGATTTAATTTTTAGATATTCCAGATCATTTTGCAAAAGCGGTACAAAGGTTAATGCGAAATCAAGACGGCCTTCGCTCACCATTTTTTCCGCTTCACCCGAATCAAGCTCATAATAATCAGCGTGCAATCCTGCGCCATGGAGTTCCGTAGCAAGAGGTCCGGAAATGCTCAGAGCAAAAATTTCGGTCATACCTACTTTCACCATTCCTGAATGGTGAAGGGGCTTGCTCTCTTTAAGTTTTTCGATTTCTGCTAAAATTTCTTTAGATTTCTTGTAAACGTCCCGGCCTGCATCAGTTAATTCAAGCCCTCGTCCTAAGGGCCTGAATAACTGCTGTTTCAATTCTGACTGAAGAACAGACATAGCCTTTGAAAGACCGCTGTGCGACACATTTAAAACCGCAGCGGCTGCCGTCAAACTTCCGGCTTCGGCTATCGCACAAAAATACCGTAGTCTATCTGTTTCCATTACTCACATAATATCAACTATTATTCTCTTTTAATCAACAAAAAAGAATTATAAAAGTTTTCTCAGTTTCGGAGGAGTTATGAAACTTAAAAATTTACTATGCGCTTTGGCCCTTACAACATCAGGCACCGCAAATGCGGAAGGCCCTCATATGCTGGACGGAAGCTATCTCGTAGAACTGAAAATCCAAGACCGAATTTTTATAGACCGCTTAGAGTTAATAGGAATCAACAGTCCGCTTCACCCGCATCACTTTAGTGGGAATATCTCTGGCACAATGGAAGTCCCTGGTGTTTTCAAAGTTCCGCTTACGGGAAAGGCTCACTGTACATTGTGGGGCGGCTTCTGCACATTCGAATACACGATTGTGGCCAAAGAAAACGGCGAAGAGTTCGAAGTGAACTACAAAATGGAAATTCGGGGCGAGGAATATACTCATGCTATCACCGGCCGGCCGTTCAAAATGAACGGCGAAGCCTTTCTGAGCGATGGCAGGCTTCTTGGTCCCTTTACGGCGGTAAAACAAAATGAATAACATTTATGATCTGATAAATTCACATTCTTCAGTCCGCAAATTTCAAGAACGCGATATTCCGGAAGATGTGCTGAGCAGAATCGTGTCTGCAGCCACACGCGCTTCGACTTCCGGAAACATGCAGTGCTACTCTATTATTGTAACAAGATCTTTAGAACTCAGAAAGAAGCTCTTAAAGCCACATTTCAATCAATCGATGGTGACAGAAGCGCCTGTGCTTCTTACCTTTTGCGCCGATTTCCACCGCATGAAAAGATGGTTAGAAGTTTCACAAGCTCCCCAAAACTTCGATAATTTCATGAGCTTTATGATTGCCGCTATCGACGCTGTACTCGCGTCACAAAACGCAGCACTTGCAGCCGAATCCGAGGGCCTTGGCCTGTGCTATATGGGCACCACCCTCGCCAGCTGCAATGAGATCGGGAAAATTTTAAGCTGCCCGAAAAACGTAGTACCCGTTGCAGGTTTTGCGCTCGGTTACCCGGCTGAAAAGCCGCAACCGCGTGAACGGTTGCCACTGAAAGCCATAATTCATGAAGAAACTTACCGTTCTTACTCAGATACTGAAATATCCGCATTGTATTCTGAAAAGGAAACGAAAGGAATGCAGCGATACAAAAGTATTCCTGAGCTTCGGCAAAAAATCGAAGAGCTTCAGGCAAAAAACCTGGCGCAAGTCTACACAAAAGCGAAGTACACCCGCGAATCCCACTTGCAGTATTCAACGGCAGTTCTTGATTTCCTGAAGCAGCAAAATTTTTTAGAGTTCGAATGAAGTTTTAAAATAATGTAAAATGTTTGTACAAAAAAACAGACATTAAAATTTTACCGTTTTATTCAAAAACACTCGTTGGAATTTCTTTAGCCAGCGCACCCGTCGCAGACTAAAATGAAAGTGTAAACAAGGAGTGTTTATGTTTTTGAATAAAGGACTTATTCCTTCAGTGCTATGCCTGTTCTTATTCAGCTGTCAAAATTCCGGAAACAGCCCCGGCGCGGCGCCCGAAGAACGTGATTATCTTGCCATTGCCATGGCTATTGCCCCTACAACGACTTACACCATCCCGGGCGACCTCGATCAAGGCTGCCACTTCAATAATACCGTTATTCCTGAGGGAGGAACAGTCACCGCCTATAACACCTCTTCTGTCTCTTACGGGCAGACTTGCGCTTCTGAAACCAGAACCTGCACCGATGGTGTATTAACAGGAAGCTATAGCTATGGAAGTTGCGCGGTTAACCAGCCTGCAACATGTCTATTTAACGGCGCCTCAGTACCGCATGGTCAGTCCGTTACTGCTTACACAAACTCTACAGTTTCATGGGGCCAAACCTGTCAGGCCGAAACTAGAACATGTGACAACGGTGTTCTTTCAGGCTCCAATCAATTTGCGGCTTGTAGTGTAGATGCAGCTGCATCATGTCTCTTCAACGGACAAACCATCGCGCACGGTCAAAACGTCGGCGCCTTTCTTACATCAACCGTTTCGTTCGGTGAAGAGTGTAAACTGGAATACCGCACGTGCGATAACGGATTGCTTTCCGGATCTAACCAATATGCATCGTGCAGCGTAGAAGCTGCGGCTTCATGTCTTTTCAACGGACGCACAGTTGCTCATGGCGAATCAGTTACAAGTTTTTTAAGCTCATCGGCGGATTATGGATCCACCTGCTCAGGAGAAACCCGAACATGTAACAATGGTACACTTTCAGGTTCATATCAATTTGCCAGTTGCGAAGTCGGCGAACCGTCCGCATGTCTTTTTAACGGACAAACGGTCGCACACGGCCAAACTGTAAATACTTACGCGACTTCGAATGTCGAATACGGCCAGTTATGTCAGGCTGAGACGCGCGTCTGTGACAACGGATATCTATCAGGATCTTTCAGTTATTCAAGTTGTGATGCCGGCCAGGCAAAAAGCTGTTTGTTCAACGGTGAAACGATACCGCACGGAGCAACTGTCAATGCCTTTGAATCTTCAACTGTTTCCAGTGGATCTACATGCAGTTCACAAATCAGAACTTGCGACAACGGGACTCTTTCAGGCTCTTTCTCGTTTGCGAGTTGTCAGGTCAATGCTCCTGTGTCGTGTTTGTTCAACGGTCAAACTATTGTTAGCGGTCAAAGTGTAGTCGCCTACAAAACTTCCAGCGCAACTACAACCTGCGAAGCTGAAACAAGATTATGCTCAAATGGAACCTTATCAGGAACCTTTACAAATACCACTTGCGTGGTTGTAGCTCCGCCCGAAGAAGACGACGATGACAATGATGATGTAAAAATTTGTAAACATGTGGTTCACATCAAGCATAAAGAACATTATGAACACCACCCGAACAATGGACTTCACTTAGGGTGGTATAAATATAAAGAAAGATTTAACTGCGGTAAGCACAAAGGATGGTACAAACACAGTAACCAAGGAAAGAATCTGACCAACCAAACCACTTGGTACGAAGACAAAGGTCAGAGTGGAAAAAAATAAGAGTGTTTACAATAAAAAAAGCCGGAATTATCCGGCTTTTTTTATGAACTTTAACTTGCCTGGCGAATGTTACATTCGGCGGGCCCAACCGCGAACATCAACTGTGATGCGGTCGTTTTCAACGAAATTAAGTTCAAAGCGTCCGCTGGAAATTCCTTCGAAGAAAGGCCAGAAAACAATTTCAAACTGGCAACGCGCGCCAGGTAAAAGAATTCCTGTACAGTTGTGATCAGCGCGGTAATCAGAACCCCAAACATAAGCGCTTTGATAAGTTAACGGAGTTAGACCATTGTTAGTTACTGTGTAACGAACCGCACTTCTTGTATTGATCCAAACAGTTCCGAAATCGTAATAAAGATAATCTTCTGTCGATGCCGTGTTAACGCTTTCAACAGACAATTGGCTACCGAAAGCATTGAACCAAACAAGCATAACCAGCAATGAGATAAATTTTTTCATGGATAACTCCTTTTATTATTACTTAAATCCTAAAAGCTAAACGAAAATGATGTCTATGGTATTCTAGGTTTGTTGCTGTATGGCATAATTAAAATAACCCGCATTCACACTTTCAATGTCAATGACGCCGATAAAAGGAACGTCGTAGGGATGAAACTTGATAATCTCCCGCTCAAGGTGGCCAACTTTTCCGGCTAACACCTTAAAGAGCACGACGGTTTCTTTGCTTTTCTCAACTTTACCCTTCCAAACGTAATGTGATTCCATACCAGGGATTACATTCGCACAGACGATCAGCTTCTTTTTAAGTAGCTCCGTAACCGGCTTCTTCAGGGAAAACTTCGACGGAAAACCCAGGCATCCCCTATGGCTTTATCAAATTCGAACTGCACCTGCGATGAATAATCCTGTAAAGAATAAAGATGGCGAAGATAAATATTTAAATCGGTGTACGTAAAAGGTTCGGTCACCCGGTAAGAAATGTATAAGTACTGCTTGCCAGGTAGCTCCAAACCAGATTTTTGAAAATTTCGAAAATTATTTAAGTATTCAGGGTTCAAAGGATTAGCCACAGAGTTAAGAACGTTTTGCCATTCCACTTCTGTATATCCGGCCGAGTTATAAATATATTCAGCTCTTATATCAAAATCGCCTTCCCACCTTAAGCCCGTTACCGACAGTACGGGCCATTCATTTTGTTCAGTTGGTGAAATTAGGTTGTAAAAAGGCCCAGCGGATACGGGCTTATAACCTATTTCTTCTTCAGTGGTTTTCGCGTCAGCATAAAAAGACGCGGCTTCCGTAACCTGCCAGGTAAAGTAAGTTCCGAGAAATTTTTTTTCTTTCTCTTCTTGTCCGGCGACGATTCCGAATTGGCTGGCCGTTTCTTCGCTCTGGTGTTCGTACTTAATTAAAGCCTTCGGCGTAAATTCACCTTCCATCCATCCTGGCTCATTATTTGCGGCCGGTTCAGCAATGAAAACAAAATTATCCAGCTTTCCGATGGTATAATTCACGCGTAAAAGCATCAGACCCTTTTCTTTATATCCGTAACTTTTTTGCCGGCTATTGAAATGAAACAGCGGGTTTGACGGGTTCAACAGCTCAGCTGGGCCCCATTGATAGACCTGAAGTCCTGCCGTGATGGACACATCCTCATTAAACTGCGATTCCCAAAAAGCATCTGTGATATCCCAGTCAGATTCACTCTTTTCTGAAGACATTCCTGCAACTTCAGTCCTGAATCTTTCAGCCTGATAACGGGGGCGGACGATGACCTGGTTCTTCTCGCCTCGCCACTTGGCTTCAGCACGAATATCAGCACCAAGAGTTTCTGACGGCAACTGCAGAATCTGATTACCGGGATTAACGAAGGTTTCAGCTACGGTACTGTTGGTATAATTAAAATAATTCTCCAAACGGAATGTCGTCTCTGCAAAAGCCGGTAGCAGGAAAATAAAAGTCAGAAGGTTAAACATGACTGAAGTTCTCTACAACTTTCTTTCGCAGCTCTTGCCTTGTTGAATAGAGGCAAGCCAGTAAACTAACAAAAATCAGAACGGCACAGGCCCGGATATACCCTAAAACATCTACGCTGATCTTGAATAAGACCGGCTCAGACAGCATCCCGGCTTTATAGCGAATATGTAATCCGTTTAATCCAAATGTCAGAACCACCGCAATAACAATACCGATTAGAATTCCCACCAGCGCCAGCAAAAAAGTTTCATAAATAAACATCGTTACGACCTGCTTTGGATTAAAGCCGATGCTACGCAAAGTACCGATCTCACGGTTACGCTCTTTAATAATCTTTATAAGCGTATTGATTACCGAAAGAACCGAAATAACTAAAATAACTATGACTACAAAATTCCGGAAGACAGATAGAATATCAAGAGAACGCAAATACGTTTCTCCGATAGGATGATCTAGCCAGGTCATCATTTGCAGTCCCGGAATGGCCGTTTTAAATTCAGAGTTAAAATCTTCTAAAAACTTTGCGCGGCTTACACCTTCAGACAATTCAACAGTTATCATCGCAACATCCCTGCTGTTTGTAAGGGCCTGAGCCGTTTCCAGCGACGTTGCAAAGTAGCGGTCATCAATATCGCGGTAGCCTGCATCCATTAATCCGATCACATTAACGTCAATTGCATTCAACTGCCCGTCCGAAGTCATTGTTGATAGCTGCAGATCTTTCGTAGGACACTCGAATGGCCGCTCTACTGGCTCATAACCGCCACTGAAAACATAAAAGTTTTCCGGTTTCACCCACGTGCAACCCAACTTTCTTGCCAGGCCATGCCCCATCAATGCCGTCGCCGGTGCATCCGACAAATGCAGCGGTTTGCCGTAGGTCGTGTTCCATGACCAGTTTTTGCCACGCACACGTTCGCCCTCTTTAACGTCGATTCCTCTACCGATAAAAATAGTCGACTGCATTCCGTTCGTAATCGTGCCTGAAAAATTGACAAAGCGAACACGGTTTCTGACATCACTTCCCTTTTTTTCAAAATAACTGTCGATGGCTTTTTGCTCGTCTTCAGTGATCTGAAACTTCCATGGTTCGGCCACCCCTGCTTTTGAATGAATCCCGGGTTTTTCAATTATAAAATCGCCCAGCATGGAGCGGTGACGAAAAGAATCTTCATACATCCATTTAAGATCATCAATATATCCGTCAAATAACACAAGTGACACGAAAGACGCCGAAATAGATAAAAGTGCTGAAAGCGAATGCCGCCAGTTCTTTTTTACATTTCTAAATGCGATCTTCCAGAAAATCATTTCTATCTCGTCATATTGTTATAATTAAAAATACTTACAGGGTGATTAACGACCTTCGGATTGCTGTAAGTTAAAATGCTCTTGTTACTCTCGTATTTGGCATCAATGATCGTCAGCTTGCTGACAAATGGGATAGTCTTTCCATTGACGGACAGTTTGTTTGCGTATTCCAGAAAACCGCGCTTGAAAGTTGTTCCCTGCAGGGTCAGAAACTCTGCTTTGGTTGCCAATTTCGTTTTGTCACTCACCCAGTAACGAATCTGGTCATAAGTTAAATTCTTGGCTTTAGCCTTCAAAAACAGAACATGATGTTTAACACCGTCAATATCTTCAGTCTTTTCAAGAGTTGCCGTATAGTCGCGTGCGTAATGCGTTGATGCAATATCACCGTTAGCCGCCTGCCCGCTCAGCTTTTGCCGCGGAGAAATCGAAACAGGTTTTTTCAAAGACGGCTTAAAAAACCACATTTGACGGTCGTTAAATAAAAAGATTTCGCCTTTATTCTTCGCCGGCGAAGTCGCTTCAACAAAAGCGTCATGATCTTTCGCTTTAATCAGAAATTCGCGGTTCGTTTCATTCCCGTTATCAAAGGTCTGTACTTTGCCAGTCCATTCAATTCCGTCTTTTATGCCACCGCGCCCTTGATCTGAAGCCTCTAGCAGCTCTGTTGCCAAATCTGCCTTTGCAACAACAGTAAATACAATAAACATTGAAAAAAGATACTTCATCCTAAGCTCCTGCATCGTTAATAAGATCAATCAGTTTCGTTTTCTCTTTAGTCTTCATCACGAAGAATGAAGCTCCAAACGTCAGTAATAAAACAAATAATCCGACCGA
>JAJFMT010000123.1 GCA_020696855.1 Pseudobdellovibrio sp. | reverse complement strand
GGTGCGGCCTTGCGTGCAGAACGTTTACGACAAAGCCTTAAGACAGAAAGTTTTTCAGTGGCCGGTATGGTCATTACTGTCAGCCAGGGCATCAGTGAATATCCTTCCTTAACTAAGACCGCTGACAATCTTGAAGAATCCGCTAAAAAAACTTTGGATTTTATTGCAACTAAAGGCGGAGATAAAATTTGTATTTACAAAGCGCCCAGCGATCATAAACCGGATTTCCAGGTTAATACGTGAGCCGCTCAATGGAAAACTACCGCCAGACATTTTCCGAAATCAATCTCGACCATTTACTGCATAACTGGTCACATGTGACTCAGCTTGCAGGAACAGACCGGTTTGTTTGCCCGATGGTGAAGGCGAATGCTTATGGCCACGGGGCTTTTGAAGTGGCTTCCTGTTTAGAAAAAGAAGGCGCAAAGTACTTCGGTGTTTGTCTCATTGAAGAAGGTTTGGCGCTCAGAGAATCGGGTTTTAAGTCTGAACTCCTTGTGTACGGCGGTTTCGACAAGCAAGGCGCCGAAAAAATTCTCGAGTATCAGATGACTCCGGTCATCAGCACATGGGAACAGCTTAAATTCATCGAATCGCAAGCTGATTCACCTGTAAAAGTTCATATCAAGTTTGAAACAGGCATGAACCGTCTTGGCTTCGATAGAAGCGAAGCCGAAAAAGTTTCTGAATATTTTAAAAAATCCAAAAACTTGAAATTAAAAGCCGTACTCACGCATCTGGCCTGCAGCGATGATGCTGCTGCTGACAGCGGAATGTCAGTTTCGCAATTAAACGTGCTGGCCGAGATTAAAAGTTTTTTTAAACCTTTCGATATTTTTGCTCACGCCTTGAATTCCGGCGGAATTTTAAGTCTGAGTGAAGCGCCGGAAAGTTCTATTTTAAAAAAAGAGCGCTGGGGCTTTCGGCCCGGCCTTATGCTATACGGTTATCAGCCTGCGGGAATGAAAAGCGCGGGGCTTAAGCCGGTCATGACTTTTAAATCAGTTGTGCAGATTCAGCGTTCGGTACCTGCAGGTGCTACTGTTTCCTATGGTGCCACATGGAAGGCCAAAAGGGATTCTCAGATCGGCGTAATTCCCGCAGGATATGCTGACGGCATCAAGCGCCAGCTTTCGAATTCAGGTGAAGTGACCATAGGCGGGGTTAGCGCCCCGATCATCGGAATAGTCTGCATGGATTTTTTCATGGTTGATTTGACTGAAGTCATTTTAAAAACCGGAAAAGAAAACTGGCAAAACGAAGAAGTTTTGCTTTTCGGCGAGAAATCTTCAGGCGGTTTTGTTTCAGCTGACGAATGGGCCAACCAAACCAACTCTATCAGCTGGGAAATTCTGACATCCGTCAGTTCGCGCGTTCCGAGACATTATTTAGGAAATGCTTTCAGCATTATTAAGGATTGAATCAATCATGAGTGATGAAGCAGAATCAACAACGATAGTTCAGAAAATTTCAGGCGCGATGGATGCCTTCTTCGGATATTTTATCGGGAGCGCAAATTCTTTTGTCAGAGAAGTTGGCTTGGTCACAATCTTCGCAACAGAAAGCACAAGACTGCTTTTTGCAAAACCTTACCGGGGTAACGAAATTTTTAAACATATGGAGTTTATCGGTAATCAGTCCGTCGGAATCATCGGGCTGACCAGTGTTTTTACCGGGCTGGCGCTTTCGTTTCAGGTTTACCTTGGATTTAAATTAGTCAATGCGGTGGATTTGGTAGGGCCAACAGTGGCTTTCGGTATCAGCCGTGAATTAGGCCCGGTATTGACAGGGCTGATTGTAGCGGCACGCGCGGGCGGAGCCATGGCGGCCCGTTTGGGAACAATGCGTGTTAACGAACAAATGGATGCGCTCGATGTGATGGGTGTGAATACAAAGCAGTATTTAATTGCACCGCGGTTAATTGCCGCAGTCATCTGTATGCCGTTACTGACTGCTTTATTTGATTTCATGGCGATGGTCGGTTCCTGGTTTCTGTGTACTAAACTTGTTGGTCTGGATCATGCGGTATTCATGTCTAAAATCAGCAGTGCTCTCGAAGTCCGCCATATTATGGAAGGTCTTTTTAAATCTGCGATCTTCGGAATGATGTTCGGGGTAATCTGCACCTATCAGGGTTTTAATACTTCCGGCGGCGCCAAAGGCGTCGGTGAGGCCACGAACCGCGGCGTTGTCATGAGTATGGTCAGTATTATTATTCTCGATTATTTCTTGATGAATTTAATCCGTATTTTTTATTTAGTAACAGGAATTTCAGGATCATGAGTACTGAAAAGAAGTCAGAATTTGCAGTCGTTCTTAAAGACGTTAAAAAAAGTTTTGACGGCAAAGAATTTGTTTTAAAAGGAATCGATCTCAGTATCCCGAAAGGCACGCTGGCGGCCATTATCGGATTTTCCGGAACGGGTAAATCTGTTTTATTAAAACATATTTTAGGTCTGTATCAGCCAACATCGGGCAGCGTTTCGGTTTTAGGAACGCCGCTTGAAATGTTAGACAGCGACGAGCTGACAAAATTTCGCTGTAACTACGGCGTGCTTTTTCAAAGTGCCGCATTGTTTGATGATATGACGGTTCTTGAAAATGTCTGTTTTCCGCTTGAAGAACACCGCCGCTCACTATCAAAAGAAGAAGTTACAAACGTCGCTCTTCAGAAGCTGAAAATGGTGGGTCTGGATCCTAAACATAATAATAAATTACCAAGCCAGATTTCTGGTGGTATGCAGAAGAGGACAGGTCTAGCCCGTGCTCTCGCCCTAGATCCAGAAATTTTAATCTATGATGAGCCAACCACAGGATTAGATCCCATTCTGACAGAAATGGTAGATAATTTAATCTTAGAAACCCACCGGGCGCGTCCTGGAACGACCTCTATCATGGTTTCACATGATTTGAAGGCTGCTTTCAGAATTGCCGACTATGTCGTGATGCTCGATGCGGGAAAAGTTTTGTTGAGCGGTACGGCGGACGATTTTTACAAATCAGAAAACGAACTGGTCAGAAAATTTGTTGATAAAGGGATTAAGCACTAGAGATTTACATCTTGGAGACCTTGAGTGAATTTTTTAAAACTGCCAGAGTTTAAAGTCGGACTGCTCGTTGTGGCGATCGGCGGACTCATCGCGTTTATGTCGATGCAAGTCAGCGATGACCCCAGTCTTCTTGGCCGCGCAAAACGGGCGTGGTTTCTTATGCCAACTGCACAGGGTTTAGTAAAAGGTTCAGCAATTAAATCCGCAGGTATTCCTGTCGGAGTTATCAAAGACATCACATTGCAAGACGGAAAAGCGCGCATCGACGTAACAATCAAAGATGAAATCGGTTTGAAGCGTTCGGCTGCAGTCGGAATGAAAGCCAATGGTATTCTAGGTGACAAGAGCATTGAAGTTTATCCGGGCGACGAAGGTGATCCGGAGCTTGAAGACGGCGGGCAAATCGTCAACGTAAAAACCGGCGGCGGACTTGACGATGTGATGACGCAGGTTTCAGACCTTGCAGGGAATTTAAAAGAAATTACAAAAAATTTAAAAGAAGCAACTGCAGGTGACGGAACAGATAAGCACATTCTGGGCCGTATTGTTATCAACATCGAAAAGATCACAAAAGATTTATCGCAAGTCACAGGTGATAACAAAGAACAGATTAAAGAAATTGTTGATCAGGTTAATGAGATCACTGGCACGATCAACGAATTGGTGAATGATGACAGCCCGGAAGGCTTCAAATCGACCTGGAAGAAAACAATGGTGCGTCTTGATAATTCGATGAAAAACATCGATGAGATCACCACAAAAATCAATAAAGGCGAAGGCGCCATCGGTAAGTTGATCTCAGACGAGCAAACAGGTGAAGATATTTCAACGGCAATCGAAGGCATCAGCGGCCTTGTCGACACGGCCAACAAAGTTTCTACCGGTATTGATTTCAACTCTCACTACCTGGGAACGGTCGGTTCGGCAAAAACAGCGATCGGTGTGACGATTCAACCGGGTCTTGACCGCTACTACTATCTCGGAATTATTACTGATCCTGCGGGTGTTGTAGAGCGTAAAGAAATCTCAACGACAACCGGCGGGTCAACGACCGATGTTGAAGAAGAAGTAACGTTCAAAAATAAAACGAAAATCACAGCCTTCTTCGGGAAGCATTTTTTCGACTGGACATTACGCGGCGGTTTGATCGAAGACACGGGCGGTGTGGGTATCGACTATCACATGCTGGACCGCAAGCTGACAGCCACTGTTGAAGCCTACGACTTCCAGAAAATTCAAGTCAGATCATTCTTAACATACAGAATGTTCTACGGCCTGTACTTAACTGCCGGATATAACGACATGCTGGATAAGAAAAATGCCAGCTCAGCATTTTTGGGTGCGGGACTATTCTTAACAAATGACGACTTAAAACTTTTACTAACGAAATCACCTTTTTGATATGCGAGTACTTGTCAGCACATCGGATAAAACGGGCCTCATTGAATTCCTTAAGCCGCTGGCGGCAAAGGGACTGGAGCTCGTTTCAACCGGCGGCACGTACGAGTACTTGAAGAAAAATGATTTTAATGTCAGTGAAGTTTCGGAACTTACAAAATTTCCTGAAGTTCTTGATGGCCGTGTAAAAACTCTTCACCCGAATGTTCACATGGGTTTGTTGGCAGACAAATCAAATCCATCACACATGGAACAAATGAAGCAGCACAATGTTAAATGCTTCGATATGGTGATCGGGAACCTTTACCCTTTTGAAAAGACGGCTTTGAATGCAGAATCTACTTTCGAAGATTTAATTGAAAATATTGATATCGGCGGCCCCAGCTTTTTAAGGGCCTCAGCTAAAAATTATAAGTCGGTTATCGTTGTCTGTTCTCCGCAAGATTATTCTTGGGTGCAAAAGAAGATTTTGGCCGAGTCATTAAACGACGATGACCGCAAAAAGCTCGCACTGAAAGTTTACTCAATGACCTCTTATTACGACGCTTTGATCGTCAACAAACTTGCAGGAAGCGACACAGATCTTGAATACCTGAATTTGCCGCTTAAAAAAAAGCAAACGCTTCGCTACGGCGAAAACGCCCAGCAAAAGGCGAACTGGTACGTCAATCCACTGCAGGAAAAAACTTTGAGCGATGCTCAGGTTCACCAGGGAAAAGAACTTTCTTACAACAATCTTTTAGATTTAGAGGCCGCTACACAGTTAGCGCAAAGTATGCCAATGCCATGCTGTGTGGCTGTAAAACACAATAACCCTTGCGGCGCAGCCTCCGGTACAACAATTGATGAGGCGGCAAAAAAATCTATCTTAAGCGACCCTAAAAGTATCTTCGGGGGAATCGTCGCATGTAACCGTCCGGTCGATTTAAAAACGGCAGAGCATTTTAAAGATATTTTTCTCGAGTGTATTATTGCACCGGGCTTTTCTCAGGAAGCTCTTGAATTCTTTTCAGCAAAAAAGAATTTACGTGTGATGTCTCTGCCATCGCTTTCAAACGTATCAATCCCTTACGACAATGTTAAATCGGTCGCTGGCGGCGTTCTTTGCCAGACGGCAGACCGTTTTACATCGCCAGAAACATGGACTTATCTTAGTAAAAAACCGGATGAAAATCTTCAGCAGACGATGATCTTCGGTGAACGGGTTTGCGCCGCACTGAAAAGTAACGCCATTGCCATCGTTTACCGCGGGCAATCGGTCGGCCTCGGCATGGGTCAGGTGAACCGGGTGGATGCAGTCAAACATGCCTTTGAAAGAATGAAAGAGTTCTGCTCGGCCAATGCCGTTGTAAAAGAAGGTTCAGGATGAAAAAGTTAAAGAGGCGGCCGTTAAGTACGGTATAAACATGGTGATGACACACACCAGACATTTTAAACATTAGGGCGCGGAATGTATTTACAGAAGAACTCTGAAAAAAAATGGCTTATTAAATCAGAAAATAAAATTCTGGGGCCTTATAGCTTTGATCAGATTCTGGATTTGCTTCGCAAAAAACAGATTTCGATTATTGACGAAGTACGTGACCCTGAAACCCGCTGGCTTTACGTCCGCGAAAATAATGAATTTAAAAACATCGTTGAAGAAATTCGTAAAGAGATCGATTCCAAACAGGAAAGCACCAAAACGTTTCAAAGTGTTGCCGGTTTTACCGGTGTGACAACGGCTTTTGAAGATACCATTTCAAAAACTAAAACCGATATCGTTTTCGACCAGCAGGAAGAAAATACTCAGGCGCGAGATGCCGAGATCGTAAACGAAACAATAGCTCCGCCGGTTGAAAATATTCCACAGATAAAAATGATGGAAAAAGCGAAGCTTTACGGCGTTATGACCGATGACAACGTTCAGGAAAAAATCGGCGATTATTCGCGCCGCCTGAAAATGATTGCGGCCAGTATAATTATCCTGCTGGCGACGGCGATCGGGTCTTACTATTACTATCAATACCGTTCTGAAATTAAGAGAGAAGAAGAGCTCATTACGCAGGTGAAGCGCATGAAAGCCTATGGTCTTTACGAG
>JAJFMT010000122.1 GCA_020696855.1 Pseudobdellovibrio sp. | reverse complement strand
ACAGGAGATGGAACTTCAACAGTGGCTTTATCAGTCATGATTTCAGCTACCGTTTGATCGGGCTTAACAGTATCACCGACTTTTACAGTCCATTTAACTAATTCGCCTTCTGTTACGCCTTCGCCTAGTTCCGGTAATTTTACGTCCATCTTAAGTTCCTTCTGCAGTTGTTGCGGTTACGGGTTGCTGAGCCAGCTCTGCTTTTCTTTTTTTCTCAATAACACCCTTCATGAAAAATTCGCCTGCGCGGTAAGAGCTTCTGACCAGGGGTCCGGAAGCGACGTACAGAAAGCCCATGTCTTCTGCAGTTTTTTGCCACCATGCGAATTTTTCAGGTGTTACGTATTCAATAACTTTTAAATGTTTTTCTGTCGGCTGTAGGTATTGCCCGAAAGTGACAACATCACATCCGACGGCGCGAAGGTCCTTCAGTGTCTGAAGAACTTCTTCTTCAGTTTCACCAAGACCCAGCATGATCGAAGATTTCGTGTACATCGTTGGGTCAAATTCTTTTACCGTTTGTAAAACGCGCATTGATTGTTTGTAAGTCGCGCGCGGGTCACGCACACGCGGAGTCAGGCGCTCAACAGTTTCAATGTTGTGAGCAAATACATCCGGTTTGGCTTTCGCTAAGTGAAGAATTAAATTTTCATCACCGCGGAAGTCAGGCGTTAAAATTTCGATAATTAAATTCGGGTCTAATTTTTTAATAGTTTTTACGGTTCGTGCAAAATGATCAGAGCCTTGGTCCGGCATATCATCACGGTCAACTGAAGTGATCACCACGTAATGAAGTTTCATTTGCGAAATGGAGTACGCCACTTTTTCGGGTTCGAATGGATCAACAGGCGGGAGCCCCAGTTTTGCGTTTCCGGTTTTCACGTTACAGAAGCGGCAGCCGCGCGTGCAGACTTCGCCCATGAGCATGAAGGTTGCTGTTCCGCCTGACCAGCACTCGCCCATGTTAGGGCATTTGGCTTCCTGGCAAACGGTAGCGAGTTTTAATTCGCCGAGCATACCTTTAATACGAGTATAGTTTTCTCCTGACGGAGCGCGGACTTTTAACCATTCCGGTTTCGGAACATGGCTTTTTTTAGGGGCCGGCGAGTCTGTTTTCATCGCGACAGTTTTAACTTGTACCAGTCATGAATTCAAGCGGTTACGGGCTGTCACTTAGCAGGGTGAGAAAGATTTACTGAGGTCAATTTTCTAGGGGCTTTGGTGAGGTCTAAACGCCTAGATTTTAACCATTTTTAGAGATGAACTTCGGGGGAGTTAAGCTTAAGGCCGGAGTTCGGCCGTCTAACCCGGTTCATTACTGGTTTTAACCGATTTAAGTTACGGCAAGGCTTTGCATCATGGCTTCGTTCAGGAGGCATTTATGTTTTATTTTCTACGGATACTGATTCTTTTCTTCGGGATGTTTAAGTTTGCCACTCCGGCCTGGGCTGAAAATTTTTCGACCGAAATGGAAGTAGTCATCAGTCATTGTCCCAATGACAGTTGCCATTCACCTTATAAGAGGGAAGTGATTTATCAAGGTACTGATCTCAGTTTGGATAACCCGGTCATAAAAAGGTTAAAGGCAATTGCGGTTGATCAAGCGCAAATCTGGGCCGACACCATTCTTGAAGGCGATTACGCAACTGATTATAAAACCAGATTAGACAAGGCAGTGGCTGTTTTTGAAGGCCCGGTGCTGGTTGCGTATTACATTACCTATTCCGAAGGTGCATGGGATACCGCTACTTGCAAATATGACGGCATAAATGACTCAACGTTAAGCGGCTGCAAAGCCGGGCGTATTGTTGAGTCAGTGTATTTGTCTCCGGATTTTTCAGACTACCATTTTGTGGAAGACGACTACGCCCATTTTGTCGGTTTTTAGCTCGATTTTTTATAGTCAACAGACGTGATTTGCTTTAGTTTAGGGGGCTATGTCAGAAAAATCTTTTAAAGTTCTTTTGCATGAACCTTTTCGTTTAAAATTAGCGGAAAGTCTTTTGCCTCGCCTAAAGCAAATGGACCCATCGGCAGAGCTGGAGCCGGTTTACAAAGCTTTGGTTGAGCCGCCTAATCCGGATATGGGTCACTTGGCGTTTGGCTGTTTTATTTTTGCAAAAGTTTTAAAGAAGTCTCCGGCACAAGTGGCGACGGACTTAAAAGCGCAGTGGCAGCCGGTTGACGGCATTGCTTCTGTTGAAGCGGCCGGACCTTATTTGAACTTTAAATTTACGTCTGAATTTTTGGCGCAGCATACGGTAGAGAATGTTTTAAACGGGTCCGTTTTTAAAACAAAACTTGTGGCTGAGCCGCCAAAAACAATGTTTGAGTATTCGCAGCCGAACACTCACAAAGAATTGCATGTGGGTCACATGCGTAATTTGTGTCTTGGTGATTCTTTAGTCCGTTTGTACAGACGCACTTACGGAAACGACATGGTCATCAGTACCACGTTTCCGGGAGATGTGGGCACTCACGTGGCCAAGTGTCTTTGGTATATTGAAAATCATGTCGGCATGGACGTGCTGGATCAGAAAAGAAAAGATCCGTTAAAAGCTGAATGGCTTGGGCAAATGTATTCAGCGGGCAATATCAAACTTGAAGATGAAGAAAAAGATCCGGTTAAGTACGAAAAAAATAAAGCGCAGCTGACTGAAATTTTAAAGCAGTTAGAGGCAGGCAGCGGAAAGTACTTTGATTTGTGGAAAGAAACCCGCGAGTGGTCCATCGATTTGATGGAGCAGGTTTACCGCTGGGCGGGAGTAGAATTTGACCGCTGGTACTGGGAATCTGAAGTGGATTCTGCGTCAGTAAAAACCGTGAAAAAATATTTTGCTGAAGGTAAGTTGATCGAATCGCAAGGGGCGATCGGCCTTGATTTCTCGAATGAAAATCTCGGTTTTTGTATGCTTCTGAAATCTGACGGCACCGGATTGTACGCCACAAAAGACGTCGAGCTTGCACGCCGTAAATTTGAAGATTTTAAGATTGAAAAATCAATTTACGTTGTGGATATGCGTCAGGCTCTTCACTTTAAGCAGGTATTTAGAACGTTAGAAGTTTTAGGTTTTGAGCAGGCAAAAAATTGTTATCACTTGCAGTACAACTTCGTTGAACTTCCTGACGGAGCCATGAGCTCGCGTAAAGGAAATATCATTCCACTGACGTCGCTTGTGAACCGCATGCGTGACCACGTGAAAACAGAATACTTAGCACGTTACTCAAATGAATGGCCGCAGCCTGAAATAGAAAGCGTAGCAGATGTGGTGGCCAAAGGTGCCATTCACTACGGAATGTTACGACAGGATACGAACAAGAAAATCGTTTTTGACATGAATGAATGGCTGAAGCTTGATGGTGAGTCGGGTCCGTTTATTCAGTACTCTTACGCACGAATCAATTCACTTCGTAAAAAGTTTGAAGCTAAAGGCAGCTTTAACGGAAGCTTACTGACTCATCCGTCAGAACAAAAGTTGATGCAACATTTGATGAATTTTAATACGGTCATTGTGAATGCGACTGAAAACTTTAAACCTTCAGCGCTTTGCACTTACCTGTACGAGACCGCTAAAAAATTTAATGTGTTTTATCATGACTGCTCTATCGGTAACGCCGAAACAGAAGAGCTGCGCCAAAGCCGCCTGGCTTTGAGCGCCGCTACCGGGCTTATTCTGAAAGAGGGATTGTCCCTTCTGGGAATTCCTGTTCCTGACAGAATGTAATATTATCTTTTCGGCTCTGATGGCGGCTGCGAAGAAGAAGATGAGCCGTCTTTTTTGCCGCTTCCGTGCTCGCGGCCTTCGTGCGGCGGTGGCGGAGGCATTTCAATTCCCTGTTTTTCTAAGCAAGCTTTAAATTTCTCATGCACGTCTCGTGAAGGACGGGTTCCGCTGTCTTTGGCCGGCATTCCGGCCTCTTTTGCACAGGCATCAACTTTTGCTTTAGTCGCTTCATCCATTTTTGGCGGTTTTGGACGTTCCTGATTTTGTTGCTGGTTGTTTCCCCGCTGAACATTTTCGTTGCTGTGAGCAAGAGCCGATGTTCCTAAAAGTAATGTGAATCCCACGAATAGAGCTGAAGCGTTCATTTAAACTCCTGTTTTTATTGGCGGATATCAGTGTCGCAACAAAGCAAAAATTGTGGAAGCAGTAAGATAAAAGCGTTCAATAATGATATAGAAACTGCGGCCAATCTCTTTTAGGTATATTCATTATTAGATGGAGCGGCGGCTTTTGACTGCTGCCACCGGTAGGGTTAATCTCTTACTTTGCATTGAGGTTCATATGAAATTCAAAGACCAGCTTCACGAAGGTGTTTTATTACAGCGCTACAAACGTTTTTTTGCCGATGTTGAGCTTAAAGGTGAAAAGTACACGATTCATGTTCCTAATACCGGAAGTCTTAAAGCGGTCATTGATAAATCGGCAAAGCAAAAATGCTGGTTCAGTCTTCACGGCGACACGTCTAAGAAGCTGCAAGGCACGTTAGAGGCCGTACAGGCGCCGAACGGAACGTGGGTAGGGGTTAACACTGCTAACCCGAACAAAATCGTTCAAGAGGCTATTCAGGCCGGAATGAAGAAGGCCAAACCGCACTTTAAACACTGGGACTATGGATTCTATAAATCCGAATATAAAATTTCAAAAGAAACTCGCTTAGACGGAATCTTCTGTAAAGCCGAAGCCGATTTAGAAGCGAAAAAAGCAAAAAAACATTTCATCGAAATAAAAAATACCACTTATGTTGAAGAGCACGACGGAAAACTCTGGGCTATGTTCCCCGACTCTGTAACTGAGCGCGGGCAGAAACACATTAAAGAAATGATGGAGCTGATGGCTGACGGCCATCAGGCTGAATTTATTTTTACAGTTCAGCGCAGTGACGTTGTTGGATTTAAACCGGCAGCAAAGCTTGATCCGGAATATGCGAAGCTTCTTAAGCAGGCCTCTAAGAAAGGGCTGATTATCACTCCGGTTATCGTCAGCATTGATGCTAATGAAGTGAAGCTCACGCAAAAAGTTCTGCCGGTTAATTTAGATTAATAAAAAAGGCCGCGGTCTGCAGCCTTTTTTAATTCGCCATTTCTGTGCGCAGCGATTATTTCAAAAAGTTTATTCAACAGGGCGTAGCGCAATGTCCATATTGAAAGTCAGCGGTGAACCTACAAGAGGGCGGCCGGTACGGCTTACAGTTAACACAGCTTTGATTTTAGCTTTTTTATCTTTTACTTTTTCAAATAAGAAGTTCACTAAGCCATTCGCATCGGCAACCGGAGATTTCTCTTCCAGCTTTTTGCCCTTCTCATCAAGAATTGCAACTTTGTAGGTACTTGTGATTTTTGCATTCTTAACTGAATCGGTGAAGCTGAATTGAAAGCGCTTAACTGTCGGTGCCCAGTTCAGCACGGCGTTCTTAATTGATACGGGCCCTGCAGTTGTTGCATCCCACTGTGCGGTTGCCTCTAACTCAATATTGATTCCGGCTCCGACAGCCGTTTGCGATTTGATCTTATAAAGCCAGATCGTATCAACAGACTGCAATGACACTGTTGCTGTTTTTGCCGTTGCTGTTTCAAGAACGATATTCAGTTTTTCAACTTCGCCTGCAGTAAGCACTGCATTTTGCGGAAAGTGAACAGAAACCTGGAACGACAACTGTTTGTCGAAAACCTGGCGCGTGCGGGTCTCGCAGCAGCGGATTTCTTCGCGGTAACGGGTCACAGTGCGTGTTCTGGTTTCGTAACGGTAACGTGTTTCATCGCGGTAACCGGTGACTTCGCGCTGATATGGAACTTGCTCATAGCCGCACTCGCGGTCGGTGTAACTGACGTTATCGTAGCCGCACTCCTGGCGCGTGTAAGGTTCACTGCTGCAAACCTGACGGTCTTCACAACGTTGAGTCGACGAGCCGTCTTCGCACACAGTGCGTGTTTTACAAATCGGTTCGCCGTGAACGTTGGTTCCGCATTCAGTAACTTCTCTGCAAACGCGGTCGCCCGGAACAAGGTAGCACTGAACTTCGTTACGGCATGTTTGACGGTAATCGGTGACGTCACGG
>JAJFMT010000033.1 GCA_020696855.1 Pseudobdellovibrio sp. | reverse complement strand
TTTGCATCCGGAACTTTGCCGAAGCACATGTGAAAGAAGTTTTCAGCGATGCTCAGATTCGGATTCGGAGCAATAAAGTCTTGGCCTTTTTTGAAACGGAAGTCCGCAGCTACCATTGTTGGAATTTTTGCCAGCAATTGAACAGCTTTATCGAGGTTCGTTGCAGGCGAAGCGTCCCAGATGCGTGCATCTTCACAGCCCAGGAAGCTAACGCCCGTGCGGATAGAATCCATCGGGTGGCATTTTTTAGGAAGTGATTTAATAACAGCTAAATTTTCTTTCGTGATATCGCGGTAGCCGCGTTCCATAGAAGTAAATTCTGCCAGCTGCTTCTGAGTCGGCAGTTCACCTGTGTAAAGCAGGTAAGCCACTTCTTCAAACGAGCAGTTCTCTGCTAAATCCTGAACCGGATAACCGCGGTACAACAGTGAATTGGTATCTGCGTTTACTTTTGAAATGCTTGAAGTGTCCATGACGACGCCTTCAAGACCTTTTTTCACATTCATTTTTTCCGGTTCGGCAACATAATCCGGATTCACATATTCAGCCATTATAAACTCCTCTGGTAATTTTTTATTTTAACTTAAAATTAAAAATGCTTTGGTCAAATTGGTTGTAAGCTTCGTATCCTGTCAGATCGTAAAGCTGTTGCCGTGTCTGCATCAGCGGAACAGCTTCGGTTTGCGAACCGGTGGATTTAATAATATCCAATCCCTTTTCGGTTGCACCCATCGCCAGACGTAAAGTCGTCACCGGGTAAATCACAAGGTTGTAACCCAAGTTTTCAAGTTCAGTCTTAGAATAAAGCTTTCCTTTACCAAACTCGGTCATGTTAGCCAGAAGCGGAACACTGACGGCTTTTCTCATCGCTTCAAATTCTTTTTCGTCCTGCATGGCTTCAGGAAAGATCATGTCAGCACCGGCATCCACGTAAGCCTTAGCGCGGTCAATGGCTTTTTCTAAGCCTTCGCTGGCGCGGGCATCTGTACGGGCAATCAATAAAAAATTAGGATCTAATTTTTTACCGTTAACACCGGCTTTAATTTTTTTAATCATCTCATCAGGGCTAATCACAGATTTATTATCGAGGTGACCGCATCGCTTAGGATTCATTTGATCTTCTAAATGACAGCCGGCAAGTCCCATCTCGATAAATTCCTGAATGGTGCGGGTCACGTTCATCGGTTCGCCCCAGCCTGTGTCTGCGTCAATAATAGAAGGCAGTGAGGTCGTGCGGGCGATCTGGCGCCCGCGCTGAGCCACTTCAGTTAATGTTGTTAAACCGATGTCGGGGTAACCCAAATCGTTTGATAACACGGACCCTGAAATGTAAACGCCATCAAAACCTTTTTTTTCAATCAACATGCTGACTAACGGTGAGAAAGATCCCGGAAACTGTAAAAGCTTTCCGCTTTTTAATTTTTCTCGGAAGTTTTTTCTTTTTTCAGCGGCAGTCAGTGTTGGAAATAGCATTTTAGAAAATTCCTTTTTGGTCGCGTTTGTTGTTGATCAGTTTGTCGATCGGAATCTGAACGTTTAACTGCTGCATTTCAGCCGATGTTAATTCCGGAAGACGTTCACATAAAGAGATGAAACGGTTACGTTCGTCCTTCGTGATAATTTCAGAAGTTAATGTATCAAACTTACGGATGTAGTCCGCGCGCTTGAACGGTTTTGCGCCTGCAGGGTGAGCGTTTGCGACACCAAGCTCGTCTACAATTTTAGTTCCGTTATTCATCGTGATTTCTACGCGGCCGCCGAAACGTTTTTTGTTCGGGTCCTGGTCGTGATACATCTCGGTCCATTTAGCATCTTCAACAGTTGAAATCTTGTGCCACAGACGAACGGTATCAGGGCGCTGTGCGCGCTCAGGAGCGTAAGAGTCAACGTGGTGCCAAGTGCCGTCCTGTAAAGCGACAGCGAAGATGTACATGATCGAGTGGTCTAATGTTTCGCGGGAAGCGCGTGGATCCATTTTTTGCGGATCGTTTGCACCGGTACCGATAACGTAATGTGTGTGGTGAGACGTGTGAATCACGATGTCTTTGATGTCTTCAAAGTTTGTGATTTTAGTTTTCATTCTTGCAGCTAAGTCGATCAAAGCCTGTGACTGATATTCAGCTGAATGTTCTTTTGTGTATGTTTCAAGAATCGCGCGTTTTTCTTCGCCCAATTCAGGAAGAGTTACAACGTATTGACCGTCTTTGCCGTCAAGCATGTAAGAAATAACTGAATCTTCACCTTCATAAATCGGTGAAGGAGCGCCTTCGCCGCGCATACAGCGGTCAACAGCTTCGATTGCTAACTTACCCGCGTGTGCAGGAGCGTAAGCTTTCCACGAAGAGATTTCGCCTTTGCGTGACTGACGGGTTGTGAATGAAACGTGAACGGCTTGCTGAATCGCCTGGTAAACCGTTTCAGTCGGTAAACCGAGAAGCGCACCGATACCGCCTGCAGATGCCGGTGCCAAGTGGGCGATATGATCTTTTTTATGTTTGTGAAGGCAAATGGCTTTTACTAAATCAACGTGAAGTTCGTAACCGGCAACAGCGCCGCGAACAAAGTCTTTACCGGTTTTACCCAATTGCTGAGCCACTGCTAAAATCGGCGGAATGTTATCACCCGGGTGAGAGTAATCAGCCGCTAAGAATGTATCGTGGTAATCAAGTTCACGAACAGCTGTTCCGTTTGCCCAAGCTGCCCACTCACAAGAAAATTTCTGTTCATTCGGCATACCGAAAACAGTTGCGCCGCCTGCGCGCGGGTGAGCCAATGCCATTGAACGAGCGGAAGCCACCGGATGACGGTTAGCAGCTGCAATCGCCACAGAAGCATTGTCGATTACGCGGTTGATAATCATATCAACAACATCATCTTTAATCATTGCATTGTCGGTGCAGATTTCTGCCATCTTCCAGGCTAACTGGTCACGGCGTTCTAATTTTTCTTTTGACGGGTACACACGAAGTTTGTGTTGGCGCATAAGTTCTCCTGATAGTACGAGTTTAATTTCTTCGTTTTTTGAAGGAAAAAACTCTTAAATTTTCTAGTTAAAAGGACTCTACAAATTAGCTTAGAAAACGCCTACGGACAAATGAAATGCGCCATCAGATTCGGATGCTTTTTTATCCAGCTTTTGTGCATATTCGAGATTTAATGGTCCTACCGGAGTATTGTAGCGGATACCGAAACCTACGGCATCGCGCCATTTATCAGTGAGTGTTAAGCCCTCGATTTCTACTTGGCCGCCATCATAGAAAAGACCGCCACTCAGGTCATATTTATAGCTTAACGGGAAGCGAATTTCTGATTTTATAAGCTTAAAGTTTGATGAGGTGGTTAAACGGTAAGATGCACCGATGTCCTGCGTAGAAGGGAAGAGCTCACCGGATTCGAAGCCCCGGATTGTCGTACGGCCGCCGAGAGAGAAACCGCGTTTATCAAACGGGACGCCCTCGCGCCCATCGTCCAGGTCTTCTAAGTATCCGCCGCGCACGGACTGCGCAAAAACGAGGCCCGATTTGTTAAGCGGAAAATAATGCGTGGTTTCCGCAGTGACGCGGTAAAAATCATCGACGTTGTTGTTGCCGATTCCGTCCGCTGCATATTCAAAAGCCACACGGCTGAAATTTCCTTTTCCGGGATTAAAAATGTTGTCACGGTTATCCAGTTCAAGTGCGGGGCCGACGGCTCCGATCACTAAACTTTCACTGTTGTATCCGTATTTAATTTCATCTTCCGGATCAATTCCGTGATCGAAAAACGTACTTACAGAGTAAGAAAAAATTCCTGTAAGATGTGAAGTGAAATCCTGCTCAAGTGAAAAAATCGCAGAGTTAGCTTCGGTGACTTTGTTAATACGTACATCTGCAATCGTTGTCGAACGGGTTGCACTGATACGGAAACGCGCGCGTGTTTCAAAAATGTACGGCCAAACGATTCCAAGAGTATGTTTGTGTTCCAGGAATTTAATGGTCGCGAAATTGTAATTGGCCTCTGAACGGAACGAAGCCCCTACGCCGCGGCCCCAGAAGTTACGGTAGGCGATACCGAAGTAGCCGTGTAGCGTCCCGCCGTTTTCGTCGGTGACACCCGCACCGATGACTCGTAAGCCCGGGTCGCGTTCAACAACTTTTACGACGACGGTGCGGTTCGCGATGTCGGTATCTTTTTCTAGTGTACTGATCTCGACTGAATTAAAATAGCCCGTGCGTTGTAAGCGCTGAACCGACTCTTCCAGTTTAGCCGGATTAAGAGTGTCGCCGGGTTTAAAATCCAGCTCTAAAAATATGAGTTTATCTTTCGTTCTGGTGTTGCCTTCGATTTCAATCGACTGCGCTACAACTTTAGGGCCTTCGTGAATATCAAAGCTTAAACGCACCAGGCTGTTGTTGTCAGAATAAGTTGTCAGGCCGTCGTTCTCGTTATCGAGCTTGTACTCAAGATAGCCTTCGGTCTGATAATAAGTTTTCAGATTTAACAGCGCGGCTTCAAGCTGAACCAGACTGAGGCTTTGCCCAGGCGTAATGCCAACGGCGTTTCTGACCGCATCTGCATTGGCAGGATTAACACCGTTAAAGTTCACTTCGGCCACACGCAGCTGTTCGCCTTCTTCAAGCTGAAGGATCACTATGCCGTTCTTAGGTTCTTCACGGTCGGTGCTTGTAAACACACGGGACAGCTTGGCGTTCACATAACCGTCGTTCTGCAAATAAATCAGAAGATTTTTTGCGGCGGCTTCAATTTCCTCTTTAATAAAAATTTCGTCCTGAACTTTTACCGAAGAAAGTTCCAGGAATTTATCTTTATAAAATGTTTCACTGCGGGAATACTGGCCGACCACCTTAAATTCGGAAATTTTTGTAAGTGGGCCTTCGTCGACATTCAGGTACAGATGAATGCGGTCTTTAATTTTTGTCTCGTAAAACAAGACTGTCACATGCGGGTAGCCCTCTGTAACATAAAAGTTTTTTAACTTTTCTGAAAGTTCAGATCCGAGGTTTCCGTCTTTGGTGTAGAGGGTGTTGAGTTTTAAAATTTCTTCTTCGAGGTAATCATGCGTGAAGTTACGGGTGTTTTTAATTTCAATGTAGTAGCGCTGATTCAGCTGTAGTTTGTAGACCACTTTGGCTGACAGCTCATCTGCCGCAAACTGAATTTGCGGAGACGGAACCTGAGCATAATAGTAACCATTTACACTCAAATGCCGGCGAAGTTCGACCGCGATTTTGCCCAGAGTTTCCTGGGTTAAATTGTCATTTCGGTGCTTGCGTTTAAGACTTTGTGAAATGGTTCGTAAAAGCTGCGGGTTATCTATACCCTCAAGAATGATGGCTTTTAACCGTGTGCGTTCTTTCTTGTTGACGGTAAAGACAATAGTTTTAATCAGAGTTGATTCTGAAACAACTTTGTAGCGGACTTCTGCTGACCTGAAACCCAGCTCACGGTAGTACGCCGCCAGCTTTTCAACGCCGCTTTTTAAGTTTTCTTCATCCATGAGACTTGCAACGTTAAGCCCCATAGTAGAAACCGCTTCTGACTCTGAAAGATCGCTGAGGTTTTCAAAGCGCACTTTTACTTCAGGAGAAATTTCACCAACCAGAATCAGTTCATTAGATCCTTCTGTTTGTACGAGCTTCAGCGCAAAGAAGTTAAATGACTCATCAAGCTTCTTCAGAATTTCATTAAGTGTGGCCGGGTCTAAATTCTTTCTGTTGATCTCAGGAGCGATGCGGTTGATTTTCGCAACGATATCCGATGGCCAGTCTTTAAGACTGACGGAATACAACTGCGCCGCGCTGACACCTGTGATCTGTAAAAAGAAAAGTAAAAACATCAGCCAGCGGATCATTTGAACTCATCCCTGAACTCGATATCCAGACCCAGAATACTTTTGTTCGTGTTAGTCGAATTGGTAATCTGTTCCTGCTGAGAGGTGTCTTTATTCTGATAGTTCAGCTGAAACGATACGTTGTTGTTGTAAAGATACTGTAATTTGACTTCCTGATTTTGGTCGTTACCGGTAAACGGTTTTGAGTACGAAGCATTTACTTTTTTAGAAAGCTTTTTACTGACGACCACTTTCGGAACCGCGATGTTCTTAGTACTGTCGACAGACGGCGCCAGCTGCACGGTTAAACCCAGACGCTCCTGAATTTTTTTATTCAATTGCGACTGATTGCTGATGGCGGCCAGTACTTCAAGACCGGTTTGGCGTTGCTGAGTATCCGAACTTAAATTCTGATTCGCCTGATTCGTCACACCAAGCGCTAACAGTGTAAAGATATCATTCTGTGATAGCGGCGGCTGACTGGTCGGCGTAATGGTCAGGTTCTTCGCAAGGCCCTGTACAAGTAAGCTGATGTCGTATTCGGCGACGCGGGAATTGGCGGCAATGTAAATATCCGGATTGATGTCTTTTGTTCCTAAAAACTGCACGGCAGCATTCTGGATTTCAAACGGTTTGTCTTTAAAGATTAATTTTGAACCGGGTACGATATTGATTTTACCTGTCAGAATGGGCTGCTCAGGAGACCCTTGTAACTGCAGAATACCGCGGGCTTCGCCTTCCAGAATTTTATTTTTTATTAAAATTCCGTTTGTCATATCGATGTTGGCATCAATGGAAAGCGAAGGTGAAAGCAACTGCGCCTGCTGTGGCGGAAGAAACGCGCTGGCTTTTAAAGTTAAACTTTGTTTCTGATCCGGTTCGAAATCATTTTCAACAAGGCCTTGTGAAACTTTGTAATCGATTTTTAAATTGTACGGCAGCCAGTTGCCGGTAAATAAAATGTCGGCCTTACCTTGCGTATAAATTTTTTCAGGGAAGGTCAGCTGTACGTTATCGGCAATGGCTTTGAAGTTAACCAGAATATTTTTAGTTCCGAGAATGTCTATATGACCCAGGCCGCTGATGTCACTCGGGCCCAGTTGCGCGGTAATATCGCTTAAAATAATTTTTGATTTCGAAAATTCGATAGGCGCATTGATGTTCTCAATCGCCTGAGGAAACCCTTTGAGGCTGATACTGCCGTCAGTGATTTCGCCTTCACCTAAAAGTTCGAATCCCGAGTCGCGGAACAGCACCTGACTGTCAACCACCAGATTGCCCGATAGCGATTGGGCAAACGGCACAAGAAAGTGAAACATTCTCAGCTGGAGGTCGCTGTTAACGTTCAGTTTAATGCGGTTTGCGGTTGATTTATCCATTCGCACGCGCAGATAGCTGTCGCCGCCGCGCAGATCGATGTCTTCCATCTGGCTGAGGCCGTTACGGAAGATAAGGCTGCTGGGTTTTGTCAGTTTCAGAGTCTGGTTCCCGCGCTGAAGCATAAAGTCAGAGGCGCGAATGAATCCGTCAGCGGTTGAAAACGATTTTGTTTTTGAAGATAAATCCACTTCGGCATTCAAGCGGGCGTAAAAATCAGAGCCCGGCTGCGGAATAGAAAGCAGTGGCAGTAAGAACAGCGGGTTTAAATCTCTGATAAGAACTTTCGCGTAAAAGCCGTCATTGTCATTCCAGGGCCACGAAATATCTGTTTGCACCTGGCGGCCGAAGAACTGACCATTAAAAGCGAAGTAACGCTTGTCGATTTTAAGCTGTCCTTGCGAATTCGGATACTCGACCTTGTCGTAGCTGATTTGCTTCAGCGTAATGTTGGCTAATATGGAAGGGGAGTCGATTGTGCCGGTCACCGTGCCGTCACTGTAGCCTACGCCAGCAATGGATGGCGCATACTTGATAAGATGATCCGATTCTTCCAGCTGCATCGGATCTGCTTTTAATTTTAAATCAAACACAGGTTCAGGGCCTGTGGTGTTAATCGTGCCGGTAGCAATTACGGTTGATTTTGTTTTTTTCAATACGACATTTTTAAATAGAATTCTTGAACCATTGGCTTCTAAGTTGGCTGTCAGCTTATCAAAACGCTCGCCGGCAATTTGCCCTTGTGCCAGATTTGCATCAAGTGTGTAAGAAAGCTTCCAGAAGTCGATTGGGCCCTGAAGCGATACATTTGCTTTTCCGGTACCGGTCATTTCAAAAGGTAAATTGAATCTCTGGCTTAAGACGTAAAGTAAATCTTCACCGTGAATGTTCGGTGATGAGACTTCCGCTTTCATTGTTGAAGCACCGAAATCAAATTGCAGGTTTCCTGAAAGATCTGATTTTCCGATCAGGCTTGCCATGTTTGCAAATGTGAGCTTTCCGTCCCGGTACCCGAGGGTTGAACGTAAACTGCCTAATCGGAATTTGCTGATTTCGCCATTGGTTGCAGAGAAGGTGGCGTTGATGACGCCGGCATCCGAGTCACCGTATGTAGAGCCGATGATCTTCATGTTTCCTTTGATGTCGAGGCCCGCGAGGTCCTCAACGTCATTGAAATCCAGATTCGGGCTTTCATACTGAATATTGAAACCTTCTTCAAATTTGACTGAACCGGTGCTTGAGCCGGTGGAGTTGCTTCCGATTTTAAGACTGGCATTATAAGTGACGCCTTCGGTAGAAAGTCTGGCCTCTCCTGAAATATGGCCCTGCTTCAACTTAACAATATACTTTTCATTTTTAATGTCTGATTTCACCCAGATGTCGCGCACATCGGTACTGATGTTACAGTTCACAATCACATGAGGTTCAAGAAGGCCTTCACACTGAGCCTCGCCGCTGGCGTTCATGCCTGCAGGAATTGATTCTTTACCGATCGCCTGAAAAAATTTATGCAGGTCAAATGAACTGACGTCCACTTTGGAGTGAAAGTGAAAAGGAGACTTCTGTTCAATACGGACATTTTTTAATTTTACATTTCCAGCCGGGTGCTCAAGAGAAATCTCATTTACTAACAGCTGATTTTTGCTGATCGTCGTCGTCAGCTCGGCCTGGCCAAGCTTAAAGTGATCCAGCACAACCTGAGATGTGTTAATTGAAATCTGGCCATTAATGTCATCAAAAGAGTTGAATTCAACCTGGCCAATTGAGTTGATCACACCCGAAATGGCCGGTACGCGCTTTCGTTGCGGAAACAGCTTCAGCATTACGTTTCGCACATCCTGCAAATTTAAATCGCTGCTGAATTTAACCTGGCCGCGCGGCGCACCCAGAATATCAGTGTAGTTATTAAAATGACCTTCGGCTTTTAAATTCGAATCGTTTAAGTTCACCTGAAGATTGCGAAGCTTAAGTTGTTCGCGGGATGCAACCGCATCCAATTCTATCTGTGCAGAGACGGGATTGCCTTGCTCTTCTGAAATTTCAACAGCCAGATTGTCGGCCAGAAACCACAATTCGCTTCGCAGATTCGATAGGGAGATCTTGCCGAGGTTAATATGAACCTTTTGATCAAGCTTCTTTCCGAACAAAATATTGACACCGGAGTCTTCCACAATCACGTGATCGACAGGAATTTTTGTCAGAGACGAGAAAATCTGTTCAACAGGAATTTTAAATGGTTCGTCAGAGCTTTCTTTTAACTCCACATCGATAGTGGCGTTATAAACACTGACTTTAGAAATATTCAGCTGGCCCACCATCAAATTGAATATATCGATTTGCGCGCGGGCTTCACCGATTTGCACGGGTTTAAGGCCCGTATCTTTTTTTAAAATTTCAACCGATACATCTTTGGCAATCAATTGAAGACGCAGTAAGGAGATATCAATATCGCCCACCTGCAAAAGAACGGCGTCTTGTCTGACGTTTACCTGGGGAATCTGCTGTTTAATAAAAGAAATGAGAGCGGGCTTTGCAAACTGCAGCCAAACAAATGCCACTGCAAGAAAAATCGCAAACGGGGTTGAGATAACAATGAACCGTTTAAGATTTTTATTCATGAGTTCTTCCACTCATGGATAAGGGCTTCTGTTGAACGGTATGAATTCACTTTTGAAGATAAAGTTTCTAACAGCGAAATGGCCATGTCTTTTTGCCCTAGCCCATAATAGGCCTGCGCCTTCAGGTACAGAGCGCCGTAGGTGGCTTCAGGCGTGGTGGTCATGTGCGCTTCAATCATTTCGATGTGTTTTAATAAATCAAGAAAACGTGAAGACTCAAAAAGAATTTCTGCTTTAAGCCACTGGCTGGCAAAAGTCGGCGGTGCCATGTCGACCAGCTTCAGGCTTAAATCGTACAAATTCAGCTGAAGCGCAAGCAACGTCATATTGTAAATCTGATCGGGCGACTCAGTCTGTAATTTTACGGCAAGATTCAGAAGATTTGTTTCCATTTTTTCAATGAACTCATCTGTTTCTTTGTTGGGGGCTTCAATAACTTTTTTCGTGTAGCGTCTGTTCGCAACAGGAACGCGCGCCCGCATCAGAATTTCGTCGGCTTTCTTTTCGAGGTGGGCCTGATGTAAAAGTTTAACTTCAGTATCCTGCGGGAAGAGTTTTACTAACTGCTGAAGCGTTTGCTCTTCCTGTTCGGTTAACTGGTAAAGGCGGTTGTGATTCAGTTGAGCGATCAGTTTGGTTTTAACCTGCAGGCGCTCGGTCTGAAACTCACTTTGCACATTCATCAGGTGAGTGGTCAGTGACGGAATGGAATTTTGCAGAGCTGCCGACTTAACAGCATTAGAATAATTTTTTTTATCGTTCAGCGAAGCTTCGATTATGTCGGCAAGTTCATCAAGAATATTGTAATCAAAAGCTTTAGCCGCTTCGGCGAATGATCCCCACGGGAAACCGCCGATGGATTCTTTTCTTAAACACTTAAGGTAGAAATTAAAAAGCAGGTCGATACGACCTGCTAATGTAAGAAAGTGACTGATACTTTCAAGTTCAGACGGACTGATAACATCACTCTTCTCATACTTAGAGATAATTTCGCTGCAGATATTTTCAAGGGTGTTTCCCTCTTGAAAGAGCGTGCTTATCTCAAGTTCAAGACTGTTATTACCAGCCAACGCTGAGCCTCAATTATTTCTGGTTCACGCGTTCAACGTACGCGCCTGATTCAGTGTCGATTCTTAAAAGATCGCCTTCGTTGATGTGAAGAGGAACGTTAACAACAAGTCCCGATTCCATCGTTGCAGGTTTTGTAGCTCCTGTTACGCGGTCGCCTTTAACGCCCGGGTCAGTTTGAGCAACACGAAGGTTAACTGCGTTCGGCACATCAACAACAACAGGCTTGTCGTTGTAGATTGTGATGTTCACTACTAAGTTTTCAGTTAGATAATATTTTGATTCGCCGATTTCATGTTCGTACATACAAATCTGTTCGTAATTTGTCTGGTTCATGAAATTGTAACCGTTTTCGTCTTTGTATAAGAAAGTCATCTCAACGTTCTGAACGTTAGGGACTTCGAATTTTTCGCCGGACTTGAAAGTTCTTTCCAAGTTTGATCCGGTCAAAAGACTGCGCATTTTAGTTCTAGAAAATTGATTTCCTTTTCCCGGTTTAACGTGTTGAAAATCAACGATCACATATGGTTGGCCATCGACCATTAATTTCAGGCCCTTTTTGAAATCTGAGGTTTCGTACATAATCTCTCCAAATATTTGATTTATCAGTCTAATTGATCGTTACGGACTCGACAAGAAAGTTCCTCTTTATGTCGACAGGAGATCGCTTTTTTTAGCTTCGATTCTGCGTAGCAACAATTTAAGGGCGGCGACCTTTTTTTCGTGAATCAATTCTTGTCTGGCCAAAGAATTTGTTGCCACCTGTTTGGGCTCAATAAATTGCGGGTTTTCAAATACGGAAAGCTTTAGGCGGCGACTCTCAATTTCAGGATGATTTCCGTATTTTGCTGAGCACTCATTGAGCAAATTTGTAGCTCTCTCAAGGTCATGACGGACAATCAAAGCGTCTATATACGAAACCATTCGAATAAGACTGCTGTCGGGGCTGCTCCACGGCTTGATTTTTTTGTCATCATCGCCCGGGTTCAGCTGTGTTTCCGGAAGTTTTTGCATCTGAAAAAGGTCGTCTTCGTATTCATCTGCGGTCAAAAGTTCAAGTTTAGCAACGGCTCTTCGGGCTGCGGGGTGAGTCGGGTTAAACAGCATCACCTTTTTAAAGGCAGCGAGGGCCTGTTTGCCGTTTTTGAGCTCGACATAGGCTTCGGCCAGCTCAAGCCAGGCCCGCCAGTTGTCGAAGGCCAGTTTTGTAGCTTCGATCAGTGGATCCAGCGCTTCGAAATATTGCTTCTTTAATTTGTAAATGCGGCCAAGAAGAATCAATCCACTCGTTGAGCGCGGGTGAAATTTTAAGCTTTGTCTAACGAGTGAAAAAGCAGCATCGATCATGTCACGTTCGATATAGATTTCTGCCAGTTTTACAAACTGAGATGAACGGGGATTGTCCCGCAATTCCTTTTGTAGGGAGGCTATTACTTCATCCTGTGACATACCTTAAAAAAGTCTCGCATTTTATTGACCGAAAGGAAAGCTACTTGTTCAATAAAGACATGATTATTTTAGGAATAGATCCGGGATCGCGATTTCTCGGTTACGCTGCCATCAAGGTCGAAAACGGAGAGATGAAACCTCTGGACTTCGGTGTTTTGAGATTTGATCCAGATACACCTCTGACAGAGCGGTTAGAATCAATCGGTTTAGGCGTAAAAGAGCTGTTCACTAAATTCAAGCCTGAGCATTTATCACTCGAGAAAATCTTTCTCGGGAAAAACGCGGACAGTGCATTCAAGATGGGGCACGCCCGCGGTGTCGTGGTTTACGAAGCGCTTTTAGCCGGGTGTGAAGTTCACGAGTACGCCACACGCGCAGTAAAAAAAGGCATCACCGGTAACGGCGGCGCTGAAAAAGAACATGTGCGGCTTGTTGTAAGAAATATGCTGAAGCTGGGCCCTGTTAAATCGCTGGATGCATCAGATGCCTTGGCGATGGCCTGTTTCCATGCTACTCAGTTGCGTGTTATTAAAATGAAAAAAGCCGCGAAAGCCCGCATGGGCAAGGTTTTGGAGACCGCGTGATCGGATTTTTAGAAGGAATAGTATTTGATGTATCAGCTGACACTTTCATTTTGAATGTGAACGGCGTCGGATACGACATCTCTGCTTCCGCTCAGACTTTGACGGACGTTCAGGTTCTGCTTGGCCAGAAAATGAAAGTTTGGATTTATTCTCACGTCAGAGAAGACGCGTTTCAGCTTTTTGGTTTTTTGCAAAAACCTGAAAAAGATTTTTTTATTCAGCTTTTAAAAGTAAACGGTGTAGGGCCTAAATCAGCGCTGTCGGTTCTTTCAGGAGCGCCTTTAATTACGATTCAGCAGTGGATTGAAGAAGGTGATGCAAAAGCTTTGTCATCTCTTCCCAAAGTGGGAAAAAAGACGGCGGAACAAATTGTTCTCACTTTAAAAGGCAAACTGGTTTTAATTGAATCTAAAGCAAAAGCACCGAAAGTTTCAGAGACACACAGACAAATTTCATCGGCTCTGGTAAACTTAGGTTTTAAATCACAAACCGTTGATCAGTTTGTAGCGTCGTTAGCGCCTGTTATTACATTAGAAGAAGGCGTGCGCGAAGGCTTAAAACGTTTAGCCGGTCAGATGTAGGAATCAAAATGAGCCGAGTCATTCAAAGTGAAATGCAGGATTTAGACCTTAAATGGGAAAACAAGTTACGTCCGCAGGTCTTTGAAGATTTTCCGGGGCAAAAAGAAGTAAAAGAAAAGTTACGCGTTTTCGTGCAAGCCGCTGTTAAGCGCAGTGAGCCGCTGGATCACACTCTGCTTTTTGGCCCGCCGGGATTAGGTAAAACAACGTTGGCGCAGATTCTGGCGCATGAAATGAAAGTGGACATCAAAATCACTTCGGCTCCCGCGATTGATAAAAAAGGTGATCTCGCAGCGATTCTTACAAGTTTAAAACCGTTTTCGATTTTATTTATCGATGAAATTCACCGTTTACCGCGCCCGATTGAAGAGTACCTTTATACAGCGATGGAAGATTATTATATCGACATCGTAACCGGTGAAGGCCTCGGTGTGCAGACGATGAAGTTTCAGCTGGTGCCATTCACCCTTGTAGGGGCTACAACCAGAGCGGGTTTGCTGGATAATCCGTTTCGTGACCGCTTCGGCATTCAGGAACGTCTTCAGTTTTATGACCGCGATGCTTTAGGGCAGATTCTGGTCCGTTCAGCAAAAATTCTGAATTTAGAAATGGAACCGGCTGCCGCCGGCGAGATTGCAAAACGTGCGCGCGGAACTCCGCGTGTGGCGAACCGGTTGTTAAAGCGCGTGCGTGATTACGCTGACGTTAAAGGCGACGGAAAAGTAACAAATGAAATCGCAGTTTATGCGTTAGACCAGCTGGGTGTTGATAAAAACGGGCTGGATGAAATGGACAGAAGAATTTTAAAAATTATGGCTGAAAAGTACGAAGGTGGCCCCGTGGGGATCGAAACACTTTCAGCCGCATTAGGCGAAGAGAGCGAAACTCTTGAAGAAGTTTACGAGCCGTTTTTGATTCAGGAGGGTTTCATTCAGAAAACTCCGCGCGGCCGCGTTCTGACAAACTATTCAAAGCAGTTAAGCCTGGTATAACGGCTTAGCTGTTTAGATGTAGAGGACAATTATGTTTTTTCAAAAAACCATTCGTAAAGCAGTTGAAGTTGAAGGCGTTGGAATTCACTCCGGCGAAAAGACAAAGCTGAGATTCAAACCCGCTCCGGCAAATGCAGGCGTGTATTTTATTCGTGCGGATCTTCCCGGTAAGCCGTTTTTAAAAGTTTCGGCAAAAAATATTCAAGCGGTCAGCTATCAGACCAATATCGGCGGCCAGGATTTTAACGTGGCTACAATTGAACACTGCGTATCGGCACTTTCAGCTCTGAGAATCGATAATATTTATATTGAACTGGATGGTCCCGAAATTCCGATCTGCGACGGCAGCGCCAAATATTTTATGGAAGCCTTGCTCAGCGCGGAGCTGATCGAACTCGATGAGCCGCGAAAGTATTGTTATATTACCGAGCCGATTTCTCACGTAGAAGCCGATAAATCAGCTTACGTTCTTCCGTATCACGGGCTTCGCCTGACGGTGAATATTGATTTTGCCCACCCGGCCATCGGCGTGCAAAATCTTGATTTAGAAATTAACGAGCAAACATTTAAGCGTGAAATTGCATCGGCACGCACATTCGGATTTTTAAAAGATGTCGAAGCGATGAAAGCTTCCGGTCTTGCCAAAGGTGGGAGCCTGGATAATTGCATCGTGCTGGATGACTCTAAAGTAATTAATCCCGATGGGTTACGTTATAAAGACGAATTCGTTCGCCATAAGGCCCTGGATGCTCTGGGTGATCTGGTGACGCTTGAGATGCCGCTGATGGGGCACGTAGTTTTAAACCGTGCCGGTCACGACATCATGAACAAGCTGATTAAAAAGATTGTGAACTCTCCCGGCTCTTATAGATTTGTTGAGATGGGTGCTGACGTGTCACAAGAGACCAAAAGATTCGCTAATTGGACATTAAATTCATAGCGGACTAAAACGTTACCGGTAGCGTGCAAGTAAAGTGTGCATGGGCGAGCCTCAGCAAAACCCAATTAATTTTGCTTTTCACGGCTTGCGCTGGTAGTTTCTGAGCGTTTTAAATACAAATGATTTTCAATCATAAACGGGCCTGTTTCAGGCTGTTGGAGGATTCATGATTATCGGAGTTCCTAAGGAAATTAAAATCAGTGAAAACCGCGTCGGTATGACCGAAGCGGGCGCTAAACAATTAACTCGCGAAGGTCACACAGTGATCGTTGAAAAAGATGCGGGTGTTGGCAGCGGTATCACAAACGAACAATACGAAAAAGCCGGCGCGAAAATTATCGATACTAAAAAAGAAGTTTACGCAAAAGCCGACATGATCATGAAAGTGAAAGAGCCACTTCCTGATGAATATGAAATGTTAAAAGAAAATCAAATTCTTTATACATACCTTCACTTAGCGGCTGAACCGAAATTAACAAAAGTTTTAGCTGAAAGAAAAGTGAAGTCTGTTGCTTACGAAACCATTCAGTTAGAAAACGGGTCTCTTCCGCTTTTAACTCCGATGTCTGAAGTTGCGGGCCGTATGGCAACGCAAGTCGGTGCTTTCTACTTACAGAAAGATCACGGCGGTAAAGGGATTTTATTAGGTGGTGTAACCGGTGTTATGCCGGGTAAAGTAACGATTATCGGTGGTGGTGTTGTAGGAACTAACGCAGCCAAAATGGCTGTGGGATTGGGCGCACAGGTTACAATCTTAGACGTAAGCACCGCTCGCTTAGAGTACTTAGATGATATCTTCAAAGGCCGTTGCCAAACTCTTTATTCAAACGCAATTAACATTGAAACTTCAGTTGTTGATTCAGACTTAGTGGTAGGCGGCGTTTTGATCACTGGACATAAAGCTCCGACTCTGGTTTCTAAAGAGATGGTATCGAACATGAAAAAAGGTTCGGTTGTAGTTGACGTTGCAGTTGACCAAGGTGGCTGTATTGAAACATGCCGTCCGACTTCACACACGAATCCTACGTACGAAGTTGACGGAGTTATCCACTACTGCGTTCCTAACATGCCAGGCGTTGTTCCAAGAACTTCAACCTACGCTTTAACAAACGTAACCTTGAAGTATGCTTCAATGCTTGCAGCAATGGGCGTAGAAGATGCAGTTGCGAAAGATAAAGCCTTGATGAAGGGTCTTAACGTTTACGGCGGATACGTCTGTTACGAGCCAGTCGCGCGTGATTTAGGAATGGAATACCGCCCTTACAAAATCTAGTTCTCAGATAGTTATAGTAGATCAATAGCCGGCTCTTAAACAGCCGGCTTTTTTTTGCCTGGCATGAGTCTTTTGAAGTGCCTGTATCGGGCCAAAGCGGTTTCACTTGCTAAATCCGGCGTTTACAAAGAATATCGTAGTATAAATGCTGAAGAAACTTGATCTGACTTCTGTTATTACTTTTTTAATCGGGCTTGCTATTGTGGCGACCTGGGTCAGTCAGTCGGTTTTAGATTTTGCTACAGGCCTCATTGCTGTTTTGGCAGTCGTCAGTTTGTTCCGGGCAGAAACCCGCGCTGAGCTGTTTTCTAATTCAAATCTGAACCGCGTGTTTCCCTGGATGGCGGTTTACTTTGTTGTGGCCTGTCTTGGCTACTACTTTAATGGCCGCCCAGAAGCTGATGTTTTGTTTTGCCTGACACGTTTTTCGTGGATTCTCCTTCTTTATACATTGGCCTGGGGCTTTCGTTATTTTGATGAAAACCGTCCTTCACTTAAATGGTTTTTTTATTTATTGCTGATTCCGGCTTTATACGGATTTAATATTTTCTTTAACAGCAACGGAACCGACTGGCTTAAAGGAAAGTTCGCAGACGGGCGGATCATCGGTTTAGTACAGAGTGCGACTTACCATTCGCATATCGGCGGGTTTCTGGCCGTCGTTTTAATTTGCTGGCTTCATTTAAAGTATTTTGAAAGTTATAAAAAATCTTTTTTTTCGTCTTTATTCAGTCAGAAGACTTTGCATTGGCTGGTGGCGCTAATTGTATTTTTGTCAGTTCTGTTCTCACAAACTCGTGGAGCGCTGCTATCAATCATTGTGGCCTTGGGAATATTCTTCTTAGTTAAACACGGGTGGGGCTTCGTTAAGTGGGTTGTTGCCCCTTTGATGGTGCTGGCTGTATTTCTATATTTCAAAATACCGGTCATGGATTATCTTGTACGTAAAGATGGTGACGGGTGCCGTAAGCTTTTGGCTTTGGTTCACGTTGAAATGGTGAAAACCCATCCGTTATTGGGTATCGGCTACCGCGATAATATGCGCCAGATTGCCGATTACTGGCCGGAACATCTGCGGTCTCCTAATTGTGAATGGGCGCGCGTAGAGGGTAGCCAGGCTCACAATCAGATTTTAAATGTGGCCGGCACCACAGGCCTTCTTGGGCTTTTCAGTTACCTGGGAATTGTTATCTGGTTCTTTATTTTAAACATCAGATGGTACCGTCAGGACCGCAGTGATCTGGCGCTGGTCTGTTTAATTGCTCAAATTTATTTTCAAATGTCATGCCTTACAGAAATTTCTTTCGAGTTCGCAAAAATTCGAGTGCTTGTATTAATGGTGTGGGCCCTGGTTGTGGTGCGGGCTCCTTTTACATCACGGCCTAAAGCAAGTTAAAATTTTTTACTTTCTCTCAGTCAATTAAAACTGTGTTCTTAGAATAATGTTACCCCAGTCTTCGGTTCGCAGAACTGGAATCTCTTTTTCGTAAAGTCTCATCAGAGTCTGGGGGTGTGGGTGGCGGTACTTGACCCAGCGAGAAGAGGCAACAGCCACTATTAAATTTGGCAATTGGTTCAGCAGGTCTGTACCGGTGCTGCTGCGGCTTCCGTGATGACCTAAGATTAAAACTTTTGTTGCTAGAAGCTCGCTCCTGTTGTGGGCCCAAAATTTTTCCTGCGTGGTGGGAGAATCGCCCGGCAGCAAAACCCTGTCAGAAAAAAACACGGCTGACGATTCATTCGTTGTGCGGCTAATGGATGGTAGCCAGAGGGGCGCAACGGGGGTAGCGCTGCAGTTTTTTAAGTTCAGCTGCAGGATTTTTTTTGCCGAGGCTTTTGTAACTCCGTATGTGGGTTTGAACTTCCAGCACAGGCGGGGAACAGTTTTAGCTAAATTCGGTATATGTAAAAAGTGATCCATGTCCCAGTGGCTCAAAAATAATTCGTTTCGTTTTCTTCCGCAGTTGATCACGAGCTTTGCGCGAATACGTTTGAAAGAACCCGGCTCGCCGCCGGCATCATAATGAAAACACGCATCCGAAGTAACGTGGGTGACCCACTGGCCTTGCCCGATATTCCAGACGATCCAGAAGTTTTCATAAAGCGGGGCCTGCAATTCGCCCATCTTTAAAGTGATCAGAAGAAAAATTATAAGCAGTCTCATGCGGCTCGCTTTTTTCTGACGTAGTGAAGGTGAGCGCCTAAATGCAGGAGCAGTAAAAGCGCCCAGTTTAAATAAGGCATTTGTGGCGGTACAGTTTCAGTGCGGGGAAGGTAACTGAATTCCAGCGCGGATAATATGGTTTTAAAGCACAAAATCAGAAAATCAAAAACGGGGGCAACCGGATGCGCGGCCCAGGTCAATAAGGCGACCGGAAACAAAATAAATTCCAGTGCGGGCCCTAAAAATAAATTTGCCAGAATGATTCCCGGGCTAACAATCTGAAACCACATCACGGCAGGATAAAGCAGTAAAAAGAAAATAAACTGGCGTAACAAAGCCGAGTGTTTAAAAACTTCTCCCGCATAAGAAACCGTGAAAGCCGCCAGCCAGCTCATTTGCAGGCTGAGTGAATCAATCCACGGCGGATTAATTATCAGTGAAATTATGCCTGAGCAAAACACGTAAAAATGCGGCGGCCAGCGAATGTTTTTTTGAAATAGATAATGCGCAAAAGCAATGCTGATCAGGCATCTGGTGACAGGCGGATTCATCGCACACATCAGACTGTAAGCAAAAAGTACAGTGAAAATAATTGCGAATGAAAATTTTTTTCCGCCGTTAAAATTCTGTAAAGATTTTTCAATGAATAACAAGTGAGCACCCGAGACAACGAAGAGATGAATGAGTCCCGATGAAATGTACAAATTTGATTCCTGTAGATTCGAAAAATTTTCTGCGCAAACGAGTGCTTTCAGTTCCGGAATTGAATTTGATCCGGTGGGAATTTGTTCAAGACAAAATCGGTGAGCGAATTCGACAACACTTTTTAGTTCGCCGAGAACCGAGAACCGGAAAAATGAAAAGATAAAGAGCAAAATAACGAGAGAAAAAATCAAAATCATGCTGATAATGCAAATGTTATGAGCGCCAATTTAAGATTCCATTACAGATTTTTTTATTTCGGTGTCGTTATTTTTATTTAATAAGTTATTTCAATGCTTTATCCATGCCCCAAAGGCCAGCATTCGGCTGGAACCCTTGATAATCAGTAGGTCTAAAGGCTAGAAAATGGCGTTTTAAACAAAACCTGTGGAAAACTCCGGCCCTGGCCGTTGATTCAACAACTGCAACAGAGTTAAATATAAGAGAGAGGTTCATCATGGGAAAACACAAAATATTGCTCTTAATTTGTTCGCTTTTTTTCTTAACTTTTCAGGCCGAAGCTGCCGTTCAAAAACAAACCGAGCAGCAAAAATTACTTGAAGAATTAACAGGCAAAAAAGTTGCGCCTCCGGTTGCCGCACAAAAAGCAGCGCCAGTTGTTGACAAGCGTCCAATCACCAGAAAATTACTTGATGCCGGTTTTCATGCTTTTACAAAAAAAGACTACATCGGCGCATTGAAATACTACAACACGATCATCGTGAAGTATCCGAAGTCGAATGAACTTCATTTGGCCTATCTTGCTAAATCAAAACTTTACAGTGAAATGGGCTTGATTGATCAAGCCAGATTGAACTTACAAATCGCAAATGAAATAGGAAAAAAAACACAGACTAAATAATGAAGAATTTTTTAGTTGTCAGTCTTTCCATTTTAATTTCCTTAAGTTCGGTGGCGCAAGAGGCGGCACCGCCGGCTGAAGCTCCGCCTGCGGAATCAACCGACGGGTCCGTTGCCGCTCCGGATCCTGCTAAATTACCAAAACCGAAAAGCCGTCAAAAAACGAAGCCGGGTAATCCTCCGAACGACAGCAGTTCGTTCATCGGAGATCCTGACAACCTTGACCCGTTGAACGTGAACAACGAAAGTTTACGTGAAGATGACGAGCCGGTACTTGAAGATATCAAAGATGTTCTGAATTCTAAAAAGAAGAAGAAAACTCCACCACCGTCAAATGCGGCGACAGAGGCCCCTGCGGCATCACCTAGCGATGCACCTGTTGATGCGCCTCCGCCGGAAGTAACTCCGGAAGCTCCGCCGCCGGTAGTTGAGGCTCCGCCTCCTCCTGCTCCGGAACCACCGCCTGCGCCAACTGTTGCTGCAGACGATCCGGATCTGGCGCTTGAAAAGAAATTTCATGATATTTATCAGACTTATAATAAAAACCCTACTCCTGACGACATCTGGGCAGAAGCCAGCGGAAAGCAAACGGCACGTCTTTATGAAGTTCAGAAGGGTGATACTTTGTGGTCCATCAGTAAAATTCTTTTCGGTGACCCGAATTTTTGGCCAAAGCTTTGGGCCATTAATAAACAGGGGATTCTGAATCCACATTTCATTAATCCAAAAATGAAAATTTTCTTCTACGAAGGAACCGAAGAAGAAGCCCCGACGTTAACCGTCGGTGAAAACGCTCCGGCTGAAGAACCAAAAGAAACAGCTGTTGCCGGTGACGGTGCCGCCGCAGGTGCGGAAGGCGCTCCTGCCGGTACTCCTGCTGAAGAAAAACCGAATTTAACTACAGAAGAACAGAAAATTGCTGAAGCCGGTAAAGTGGCGCGCAGCAAATATAAACCATTAAGAAACATTCCGCCGAGTCTTCCCGAAGGGCGAAACCTTGTTTACTTTGAAGGTGCAAATAAGAAAAAAGTAAAAGAAATGCGTATAGACCTGGGGCAAGAGCCGCGAAGCGAATTCTTTTACGCCAATGACATCGTCATTACTGACGTTAATGTGAAGTCAGATGTAGTTTTAAGAATTTCTGAAGTCGAAAAAATGCGGTGTTCTCCGGGCCGGTTATTTAAGGATATTGATTTCAGCGGAGCTCTTGTTGATCAATATGATATCTATGAACGTTTACCGGGTTTGCAAACCTCAACCGGCTTCAAATACACTTACCGTTTAACAGGAACGGCGAAGTCTTATAAAGACAAGTATCTGTCTGTCGTAGATTGTAATTCTTTCGTTGCAACGGATTTGATTTTTGTACCGAAAAATCAAATGAAAGAGCTGGCGACACAAAAAATCTCGGATCTTGAATTCCCGACTCTGATCGGTGCGCCTGATAACAGCGAACAAAAATTTTACGCCCCACTTCAGTATGCGTTTGTTGATTTCGGCCCTAAAAATTACAATGTTGGCGAAAGTTTCAGATTATTATCAGAGTTAACCGATGCGGTTAACGGTGAATTTAAAGTAATCGAAAAATTCGGCTCGTACGCCGTTGTGATCATGACAGAAGTCAAAGAACAAATCCTCATTGGTGACCGAGTAATCGAACCCTAGTTGGCCCAAATCCTGTAAGACAGTCTCGTATGAAAGATGCTGTCTACTTTAAAATACTACAAAGACGTCACCGCTACCGGAATCCGAACGCTGACACGTCCATTCCTGAAGGATTCGACTACACCGCCGAAGAATATGAAAGCGCAAGGCAGTACGTGGCCGGTCTTGATAAAGCCAAAATATCTTACTGTTATCCCGGGCATGTCTGTTATCCCGTTGTCTTCACGAAAATGCAGGAGCCTCCCTTGTTTCTGGAATACATCGGTGACCCGTTTTGGATGAGCCGCCCGATGATGTCGGTTGTCGGCGCCAGAGAGATTGAAGATTCAACAGAGAGATGGATGAATTTCCATCTTTCGGAATTTTTGAAACAGGAGCCGGATGTCTGTGTTGTCAGCGGCGGCGCCAGAGGAGTCGATCAGACCGCGCATGTTGTTGCGCTGAAAGAAAGAAATCCCACGATTATTGTGTTACCAACGGGCCTGAATCAGCTTTATCCGGCAGAGCTGAAGCAATTTCGCAAACTGAACGCAAAAGCACCGCTGACTTTTTTGTCTGAGTTTGAAAATCATCAGCAGATTCAGCGTGCGCACTTCTATTTTCGCAACAGATTGATTGCGGCTCTCGGGGAGTTTACTTTGGTGACTCAAGCAACACTGAAAAGTGGAAGCATGCTGACCGTTCATCACTGTTTGCAAAACGGAAAACCGGTTGTGAGTGTGCCTGCACACCCGGAAATGGCAGGCTTTGGAGGAAACATAAAACTGCTGCAAGAAGGGGCCTACATAATAAGTAGTTTTAACGACCTGCTTGATTTCTGGAGAGCAGAGTCCAGGTCAAATCAGACCAAAGTTTTGTTTCCCTAGCACCAATAGGTTTGAATTGACATCCTCATCACTATATCTAGTGGTGCTGTTTGGTCGGGGAAAAATCTAAAAAAAAGTGAAAAAATATTAAAAAAGCCTTTGAAAAAATCTGAATTCTGCCTCTTAATAGACTTAAGGGAGGGGCGATGTGGTCAAGGATGACCCCGGTAGTAAGGATGCTACTGCATCGTTCCGATTTTTTTCAAGGTGCTGGCCTTCTAACCAGGCACCTCGCAAGTCAGATACTTCTTTAATTTAATTCAACATAAAAATTTTCAGAAATTGGCAGATTAGTTCCACGATTTACGCAATTTGTACAAAGCGTACAGCATGAAAAGCGCATTCGGAAGCCAGATTCCGATCCACGTTGTGCCGATCTTATTCGAGCGCACAAGCGATTCAAAACTGAGGTAGATCACCCAGTAAAGAATAATAAATCCGACTGAAAGAACGAAACCTGAAGATTTACCGGAGCGTCTGTTTGTGACGATACCGAACGCTAACCCGATAAAGCAGAAGACGATACACGCAAACGATACCGCCGTACGCTTATGGTACTCAATATCGTATTCATGGCGCTGCTCGGGGTTCAGGTTTTCACTGTGGCGCAAATATTCAAGCTCTGTCACGTTAAGCGAAGAGGATGTTTTCTTTTTTTCTTCAAACTTAATCGGGTCATTTAAGAATACGTCATAAGAATCAAAGTTAATGACCGTATGATTTTCACCTGTGCGGTGAATCTGTCCTTTAAAAAGTCTCAGCAAGACGGAGTGACCGGGGCGTGTGGTGTCGGGAATGATCTGGCCATCACTGGCAACGACAGTAATGGGGCTGCTTGGATTTTTCTCGTCGTAAATAAAGATGTCTCTCAGGCTGCCATTCTGAGAATCCACTTTATTCGCGTAAACGACGAGATCAAAAAAGCCCTCTGAGAAAGTACCTTCTTTAATCGAAGCTGCAGCCTTTGTATTTCCCAGGCGGTTTATAAGAATCTCAAACTGGCGGTTACCCCAAGGAGCCAAAAAATAAGTCGTTTGGGCTGCCGTAAACGTTACAACAAGCGAAAACACAATAGAGGGCAAAATGATCGACGTGGTGTTTACCCCGCTGGCTTTCAGGGCGATAATTTCTGAGTCCATTGAAAAGCGGTTATAGGTCAATAGAATGGCGAACAGCAGACTCATCGGCATGAGCATAGGTAAAAACGAAATGCTCATATAACCCATAATTTTAACAATAGTGCTGGCCTTGATTCCGTGAACCAGCATGAACTCTGTCAGGCGAAGCGCCTGAAACATTAACAAAACACAGATAAATATAAAAACACCCAGCAAAAAGCTGGGAATGATTTCAGAAAGGATATAGGCGAAAACCCGTCTATTTTTGAACATCCAGGCCCTATATTAAACAATTTCTTTGCACAGGTCATGACACGTCTTTTAGAATAGACCAATGGACAGAGCGCTGCTCATCATTGACGACATTCAGTTTACCCGCCAGCTCGAGATGACTCTCCGAAAGGTTGGTTTTGAGGTCGAATCCGTTAATAACGAATTCTCATTTCAGGAACCGCTTCTTTCGTTCAACCCTGACTACATTATTGTTCGCGGTAACAGCAGCCGTCTGTCGGTTCTGAATGTCGGTAAAAAATTAAAAGAATCCGCAACTCACAACAACGGCAAAGTGATGTTGATCTTTCCTGAAGATTATATGCTGTCAGGCGATGATCTTTTTAAAATCCGGTCTGACATCATTTTGAATGAGCCGATCAGCACGTTGCGTGTTGTGCT